>JALOLY010000001.1 GCA_025455725.1 Amoebophilaceae bacterium
TACCACACCCGCTAAGCCAATCAGCATGAGCGTCAGCTGCAAAGAGGGATCGAAGACTGAGATGATGAGAAATTGATTGCGGAGTTGCTTCGCACTCTTACCCATTAGCAGACGCTGCATCTCGCAAGGATCCACCATACCCAAGGGTATAATCCAAATGAATATATGAGTGAGGTAGTATATAAACCGGGGATGATCCCATATTTGTAACTTTTCTTGGGGAACGTGTTCAAAGATGGCTTTCATGCCCCCGGCTTCCTCCACGGTAATGATAGCCAGGATAGGAATACCAATGAGAAGTACTAGAAATTGAAAGCCATCGGCGGTGGTCACCGATCTAATGCCTCCACGGGCAGTGTAGAGCGCAAGGAGTATGCCTCCCAGCACGATGGTATCTTGGCTGTGCCAACCCAACAAGGATTGGCCAACCTTTCCCAGCATGCTCAACTCCATGGTGGCAATGCAAAAGGTGATAAAGAGTCCCAACAAACCAGCCATGATCTTGCTTGTGGGGCCATAGAGGGTACCCACTAAGTCGCCCATGGTTAGGCACGTTGGGAACTTGGCTGCATGGGGTGCGACGAACAGGGCTCTAAATAAAAAGTTGAACATGAGTATTAGTAGGGCAACGGTGGCGATCACGCCATCGGCAAAAATCACATCAGTGAAGTCAAACACATTGGTTCCTGACATATTCATGGCCAAGTAGGTGAGCACCAGGGCCATTGTACCAAAAGATTTATTGGCTACAATGTATTCACGAACACTTTTGATGCCCTTACCCGACCGAAGCCCTATCACCAGTGTGATAAGAAAGAAAGCGACTACAATGCCTAAGTCCATATTATTGATATGCATGGTCATAGTGTCCATAATTTTAGAGGATCTTCAATAACGTATCTTTGCGTTTTTCCCGTTCAGGGCTGAGTCTAATACGCCAGCGGCCCTTTCCTATCTCAATCTGGTAAATGCGCCCAATATAATCATACTCGGTAATGCCTAAACTGTGAACGACATGCCTTCTTTTAAATCATTGCTCAGCAAACCGGTGGCTTCTTGGGTAATCCGTCAACAGTATCGCTGGAGCCAAGATCCCGTGGTCACCCAATGGCAAGTTTTCAAGCGACTAATCAAGCGTGCTCAGTATACGCTTTTTGGCCGAATACACCATTTTGACACCATTCAGAATTACGAAGATTTCAAAGCCTGTGTTCCTGTCAGGGATTATGAGGGGTTGATTGTCTACATCGACAAGATAAAAGCAGGTGTAGATAATGTATTATGGCCCGGTAAGCCCATGTACCTGGCTAAGACCTCCGGAACTACTTCGGGAAGCAAGTACGTTCCCATCACTAAAGACTCCATGCCACACCATCTCCGTGGTGCACGCAATGCTTTGCTCAACTATATCCACGAAACAGGAAAATTAGACTTTCTAGCCAGTAAAATGGTCTTCTTGTCGGGGAGTCCACAGCTAGACTATGTGGGGGACATTCCTACCGGGAGACTTTCAGGGATTGTCAATCACCATGTACCGGCCTATTTACGACGCAACCGGCTGCCTAGCAATGCCACCAACTGTATAGAAGACTGGGAGGCCAAGGTAGATGCCATAGTTGAGGAGACACTACACACCAGGATAGGCTTGATAGCTGGCATTCCGCCTTGGGTGCAGATGTACTTGGACAAGCTCCAGCAGCGTAAAGGACAACGCATCAAGGATATTTTCCCAGAACTCTCTTTATTGGTCCATGGGGGCGTTAACTTCGCACCTTATAGTGCTAAGCTCTTTGATACTATAGGCTATTCTATTGATACCATCGAGACGTATCCCGCTTCAGAGGGGTTTATTGCTTTTCAGGATTCGCAGCAAGCAGAGGGCTTATTGTTGCAGTTGAACAGTGGCATGTTTTTTGAGTTCATCCCTGTCAACGAATACGCTAGACAGCATCCCACCAGATTGTGCATTGAAGAAGTGGCACTAGGCGTTGACTACGTCATCATTTTAAGCACTAATGCAGGGTTGTGGGCCTACAATCTGGGCGACACCGTCAAATTCGTGTCAAAGGCTCCTTATAGAATTGTTGTGACCGGGCGCATCAAACATTTTATTTCTGCATTTGGAGAGCATGTCATTGCAGAAGAGGTAGAGAAAGCCATGCAGTATGCCCTGGCCAAGTATTCAGAGACTGTGTTGGCGGAGTTTACAGTAGCGCCACAAGTAAGTAAGCAGCCCGGTATGCCTTCCTATCATGAATGGCTCATTGCTTTTGTCTATCCACCGCGAGACTTGCAAGCTTTTGCTCAATATTTGGATCAGATGCTGCGTCGGTTGAATGCTTATTACGATGATTTGGTCACAGGAAAAGTCTTGCAGTCCCTCCAAATTACACAGCTTACACAAGATGCTTTTAAGAAACACATGCAAGCACAGGATCAATTGGGTGGACAAAATAAGGTAGTACACCTAGCCAATGACCGTACTCTAGCCGATGCACTACTGGTGTATAAGATGGGGGTTTAACATTCATGAGGTTCAGCATAGATATGGGAGATTGGTAGGGCATCCGACATTAGTGGGGTAAGGGCTGCACAAGCACTCTGACGAGTTTATAGCCGTAGAAAATCCTACGAAACAATAATTAATGTCCTATTTGCGTGGCATAGCCACCGTACAATAACTTGTAGTCGTTTTAAAAACCTTTAGACAACAGTAAAGTTATGGGAACTCTAGCTATGATTATTCAGTTTTTGTTGGGGCTCTCTATCATTGTTGGACTGCATGAATTGGGACATTTGCTCTTTGCGAAGCTCTTTGGTATGCGGGTAAAAAGTTACTCCATTGGATTCCCACCAAAAATTTTCCGGTTCGAATGGGGCGAAACGGAGTATTCTCTTGGGGCTATTCCCTTGGGTGGAGCAGTGAAGATTGCAGGTATGATCGATGAATTACCCGATTCCACTAATGCTTCCAGTATACCCAGTCCCTGGGAATTCAGAGCTAAACCTGCTTGGCAACGGCTATTGGTTATACTGGGAGGTATTTTCTTCAACATCGTTAGCGGTATTATCATTTATACGGCCATAAACTTTGCCTTTGGCGATACATATCTCACCAAAGAAGAAGTCAACAGACATGGCATCGTGCCCAATGCTGTAGGAAAAAGCTTGGGTTTCAGAGAAGGCGATCAGGTCATCGACATTGGCGGACGAGACTTCGAGAGGTTTACGGACGTACTGCAACCACGTACCCTGTTGGCAACAGGTAGCTACTACACAGTGCTACGAGAGGGTCGGGCAGTACGCATCGATATTCCGGCAGATTTGATTGAAAAATTATCAGTATTCAAGGGACAGGGAGGCTTTGTCACTCCTAGGGCGCCTTTTATCGTAGGTCAGGTCCAACAGCAAAGTGGGGCTGCCCAGGCTGGTCTACAATCTGGTGACCGGATTGTGGCAGTGGCCGGAAAGGATACGATCTACTTGCATCAACTTAAAGAGGCACTAGAGGCAGAAGCGGGGAAGCAAGTGCTCATACATTACGTGCGAGCAGGCGCCACGCAGGTCACCACAGCCCAAGTGAATGACGAGGGGAAACTAGGGTTTCAACCCGAGATCCTCCTTGTGTACGAAAAGAAAAGCTATGGTATAGGCCAAGCCGTAGTACTAGGATTTTCACATACTTTTGAGGTAATGAAGACCAACGTTGTGGCTTTAGGAAAGCTACTCACTGGGCGGCTTTCACCGATGAAATCTTTGAGTGGTCCTGTTGGCATTGCTCAGATATTTGGTAAGAATTTTGACTGGATCCGGTTTTGGAATGTCACAGGTTTTTTATCGTTGACCTTAGCTTTTACCAATCTTTTACCCATTCCTGCCCTGGATGGTGGACATACTCTGTGGATCATCTATGAAATGGTTACGGGCCGTCGCCTCTCGGACAAGTTCTTGGAAACTGCACAAAAGATTGGTATGAGCATCTTACTTTTTTTGATTGGCTACGCCGTTCTTAACGATTTGTATAAACTGTTTTGAACCCTACGCTGCTAGTTTGTTCTCATTGTGGGTCTATCTCCGTATCTGTGCTTCCTTTTCGCGTCCCCGGAAGGGGATCGTGGCCTTTCGCGTACAGGTAAAAGTGAGCCCTCGGTGGTGAGGTGGACGAACGATAAGACAAAAAGTTTTATGGGAGGGAGACCCTTGGGGTGTATTTTGAACAGCTTTGGAAGGGTGCCCATATCTTTTTCTACAGGTTTTGGGGCGTGAATTACTAATTTCTTGTAAGCTTTGCCGAGCTTTTGAGCTATTTTTAGGCGGTGAGGGTTGCTCCAAAGGATAATCATGGTTCTGTCAATTTTGGGGACAAGCCGCAGTAGGCGCGTTGGGCTCCATTCATTGCAGCGTAGATTCACTTTGGCATCCTAATTGTAGCTGTGTTGGTGTGCAAGCAGTTGGTCTGCTATGTTATTATGCCCTAACGCCCTAATTTTTGACAACTATGCATTTTCAAGTACCCCCTTCCTTCAACAACTCATTGCTATCGGGCCTAGGCAAAGAAAGTACTGATGAAATGATCCAGTTGGTAGTGACAGAAGAAGGTAGCCAAGAAACAGAAAAGGTAACCCCGGATGCGCTGCCTTTGCTACCACTCAAACAGGTAGTGTTGTTTCCGGGCCTAATCATCCCTTTGACATTACGGCGCCAGAAACTTATTCAACTGGTCAAGAAAGTACACCAGACAGACGGTTTAATAGGTGTAGTAGCTCAAAAACATGCGCATGTAGAAGATCCTGGAGCCAAAGACATTTTCCGTGTTGGCACTATAGCCAAGGTGTTGAAGGTGATTGTCTTCCCTGATGGCAACACCACTATCATTTTACAAGGAAAGCAACGATTTAAGGTGAAAACCATCTTGGCAGAAGTACCACACTTGCTTGCTCAGGTACGTCCCCTGAAGACTAAGGCTTTTAATACGCAGAAGAAAGAGGCCAAAGCCCTGATGCATTCCCTCAAAGAAGTGGCCAATAATATCCTTAGCTTAAGTCCAGAGGTGCCACCCGAGGTGCGAATAGTCTTGCACAACATCAAAGATCCAGACTTCCTTACTTACTTTTTGTCTGCTAATATCAACGTAGACATCGCAAAGAAGCAGCATCTTTTGGAGATTAACGACAGCAGCAAACGTGCCACCTTGTTGTTGCAGTATTTGCTCAAGGATTTAGAGTTCACACAACTAAAAAGGCAGATCCAAAGTAAGGTACACACAGACATTGACCAGCAGCAGCGCGACCAGTATCTCAGGCACCAGATTAGAGTATTGCAAGAGGAACTGGGCGACGGTGACGTGGAAGAATTAGAAGAGCTACGGGCCAGGGGGAAAAAAAAGAAGTGGCCCGAGGAAGTGGCTACCTTCTTTAAGAAAGCCATAGACAAAGCCGAGCGCCTCAGCCCACACAACCCAGACTACCCCACGTTGATTAACCATGCTGAACTGTTATTAGAGTTGCCTTGGGGCATATTCACCAAAGATAATTTGGACTTGAAGCAGGCTACTAAAATCCTGGACAAAGACCATTTTGGTCTGGAAAAAGTCAAGGAGCGGATCTTAGAGTACTTGGCTGTACTACACCTCAAGCAAGACATGAAAGGCCCCATCTTGTGCTTGTACGGTCCCCCAGGTGTGGGAAAGACTTCTTTGTGCAGATCTATTGCCCAGGCATTGCACCGGAAGTATGTCAGAATATCGCTGGGCGGTTTAAACGATGAAGCAGAGATTAGGGGGCATAGAAAGACCTACATTGGGGCAATGCCTGGCAAGATCATACAGCATATCAAGAAGAGCCAAGCTTCTAATCCTGTTTTTGTGCTCGACGAGATTGATAAAATTAGTGGCATGCGCGGCGATCCAGCAGCAGCTTTGCTAGAGGTGCTGGATCCTGAGCAAAATGATACGTTTGTGGACAACTTCTTAGAGGTGCCTTATGATTTGTCTAAGGTCTTATTCATTGCCACAGCCAATACGCTAGATTCCGTTCCTCCAGCCCTACAAGACAGGATGGAGGTTATTGAATTGAATGGCTATACGGTAGAAGAAAAAGTAGAGATTGCTAAGAGGCACTTATTTCCCAAACAACGCAGGGCTCATGGCCTAAAGGCTAGTGATGTGGGTATATATGACAATACCATGGCAAAACTGATCGAAGATTATACCCGAGAGTCGGGTGTCAGAGAGTTGGAACGCAAACTAGGAGGAGTACTTAGAAAAGTAGCTAAAGCAGTGGCTTCAAAAGAAAGCTACCCTCGAAAGCTTAGAAAAAGTGACCTTGCTCAGCTTTTAGGCGTGGCTCCGTTCGATCAAGAGATTTATCAACACCATACTTTACCGGGAGTGGCTATTGGACTGGCCTGGACACCTGTAGGGGGGGAAATCCTTTTCATTGAGGCCAGCTTGAACAAAGGGAAAGGTAAACTGACGCTCTCGGGGCAGCTAGGCGATGTTATGAAAGAATCTGCGATAACGGCTCTGTCTTACATCAAGGCCTATGCAGATACTTTAGGTATTGATGACCGCGTTTTTGACCAATACGATTTGCATGTGCATGTGCCCGCGGGGGCTGTGCCCAAAGATGGTCCCTCGGCAGGTATTACCTTGCTCACAGCATTGGCCTCTCTTTATACGCAACGCAAAGTCAAAGATAGACTGGCCATGACGGGGGAGATCACCTTGCGGGGCAAGGTACTCCCTGTGGGAGGCGTTAAAGAAAAGATATTGGCGGCCAAACGTGTGGGTATCCAAGAGATTATCTTGAGCAGTAAAAATCGGAAGGATATTAAGGAAATTAATGCGCGCTATACAAAGAATCTTATCCTACACTATGTGGGACATGTGGAGGAAGTGCTGCAACAAGCACTCCAACCCCAGAAAGCTAAAAATGCGCGAACCTGGCAGCTGGTCAAGGAAACAACACACCTTCTTACTGCGCAGTCGACTTATTCATGATGTATCACTAGTGAGCCAAGTACTCGATCGGCAAATTACTCGGTAACTCAAAAAACCAATGGACCAGTATCTCACTCCTCAGGAAATTGTAAAAGCACTGGACAAATACATTATCGGGCAGCGAGCAGCCAAGCGCAATGTGGCTATTGCTTTGCGAAACCGTTGGAGGCGTATGCATGTCTCACCCGCCATGCAGAGCGATATTACTCCTAATAACATTTTAATGATCGGGCCCACTGGTGTGGGCAAGACAGAGATTGCCAGGCGATTAGCTAAGCTAGCAGATGCACCTTTTGTTAAAGTAGAAGCTTCTAAGTTCACAGAAGTGGGTTACGTGGGCCGTGATGTAGAGAGTATGGTTAGGGATTTAGTGGAGCATGCTGTCAATATGGTCAAAGCGGCTAAAGAAGAAGAAGTTAAAGAAAAAGCAGCCCAGCTTGTAGAAGACTTGATTCTTGATGCACTTATTCCGCCTGTTGCTAAACCCAGCGAAACAAAGAGAGACACGACGAGCATGCCGACTTCTGAACAGGAGCCCAGTGAACTGAATCAACAAACACGGGAACGGTTTAGGTTGAAGATTAGAAGTGGAGAACTGGATGATAGGAAAATTGAAGTGAACGTCAGCAAGCCTGGTGGTGTGGGGGTAGGTATGATTGGTGGTGGAATGATGGACGAGGCAGCTATGATGAATTTGCAGGATATGCTCAGCAGTATGCTACCCCAAAAAACGAGAAAAAAGAAGCTCACGATTGGGGAAGCCAAGAAACTTCTTTTGGCAGAAGAGGCAAACAAACTCATTGACATGGATGTGGTCAAGGAAGAAGCGCTGAGCAAAGCCCGTAATACGGGTATCATTTTTATTGACGAAATCGATAAAATAGCAGCTAAAGCTGGCCAAGGAGGTGGCGTTGACGTGAGCCGAGAAGGCGTACAACGAGATTTATTGCCCATTGTGGAGGGGAGTGCTGTTAGTACCAAGTATGGAACGGTTCATACCGATCATATCTTGTTCATTGCTGCCGGTGCTTTTCATGTTTCCAAGCCTTCTGATCTCATTCCTGAACTACAAGGCCGCTTCCCCATTCGTGTAGAACTGGATAACCTCACCCAAATAGACTTTGTTAGCATTTTGACGGAGCCCAAAAATGCCCTGACCGCACAGTATAGAGCACTATTTGAAGCGGAGGGCGTAGCAGTTTCTTTTGACGCCGAGGCCATAGAAGCGATAGCCACTGTGGCTCACCAGATCAATGAGACAGTGGAGAATATTGGTGCCAGAAGGTTGCATACGGTGATGAGCCACTTACTCAATGACTTTTTGTATGATGTTCCAGACAAGATCAAGCCCAAAGAGCAGATCAAGATTACAAAAGCCTTGGTAACCACTTGTTTGGCTGAGTTGGCTCAAAGGAAAGACTTGAGTGAGTATATCCTGTAATTTTTCTAAGATATTGTGAATACGACATCATTGTCATACCAAATAGAAAATGAATGAAAAGTAAGCTGGGTGGGCAATGACGTTGATCTATGTGCTTTTGTCAGGATTGTTGCTGGTAGCCGCCTTGTTCGTCCTCCTTGCGACGCAGGTTTTTTATGCAGCCCTGGGGTTCTTGTGTGTCTTGTTGGGTATGGCTGCTCTCTATTTTTTGCAAGGAGCCTCTTTTGTAGCTGTTGCATGTGTGATCGTGTACGGAGGGGGGAGCTTGGTACTGGTCTTGTTCAGCACCTTTCTGCTGCCTCTAGGTACTAAGCCTACGCAGCAGCGGACTAAGTGGATAGCTGTTGGCTCAGTATTAGGCCTGTGGGGGGGAGGGCTGTGGCCGCTGGCTCATTTTGCGATATGCACCTTGCAGCAGCAAGAGCCGGTTATTCCACTGCAGGCAAATGCCATCACGGGACTAGGGCTGCAACTTCTAGGACCGTATGTTTTGGCCTTTGAGTGGGTAGGTGTCTCCCTACTTATAGCATTAGTAGGTGTTGCTGGTGTCATGGGGCAGCAGTCTTCTTCTCGTCATGTCTCTTAAACCGGCATCTTTGCTCTGGGGCACTCTTGAGGTTACTTGAGTGTGTGCTACTTAAGTATAGAAGCCTTCAATATCATGCATGATGCTGGTTGGCTATCAATAAATAAAGACCAGACCCTACGATTGACCGTACTATGTGGCGCTTAAATTAGGATTTTTGTGCGGTTTTCAATAAAATTGCGCATTATTGCAATAGGAGACCGTCTTTGTTTAGCAACTTGCTGTTGGTTTTATTTCGTTTCCGGTGAAAAGTAGGGGAAGAAAGGGAAAAACGTGGGTTACGTACTGACCGTCAGCATATTAATTGTTGTGTAATTCATACCATACTACGATACATGAAAAAAAGTATACTTGTCATCTCCTTTATACTGTTTGCAAGCCTACTTCTAGGTGCCTGTGGTAGCGAACTAGTACTAGCGCCGGCAAAAGAAAAAGCTACAGTAGCAGAGAAAGAAGAGGAAGTAAAAGAGAGTGCCGCCACTAAAGCCCAGACAACGGTTCAAAAAGAAGGGGAGCATCGGTACAAAGAAGAAAAAGTAGCAGCGGTAGCAAAATCTCAAGAAGGAAGAGGCAAAGAAAAAGAGGAGAAATCGCCCATCGTAGTAGATGCAACGCCTAATGGCGACATGGCGGATGCTTCATTCGTGTCACCATCCAATAGCGACATAGTAGATCTCTCATCCGTGGCACCGTCTGATGGCGACGTGGTCGATTATTCATCTGTGGCAGCGCCTGATGGCGACGTAGTCGATTATTCATCTGTGGCAGCGCCTGATGGCGACGTAGTCGATTGTTCATCCGCGGTAGCGCCTGATGGCGACGTGGTCGATTGTTCATCCGCGGTAGCGCCTGATGGCGACGTGGTCGATTGTTCATCCGCGGTAGACGCCACCTTTAACAAAGGTAGAAGTACCTGACGTTACGCCTGCTGATGCCACTCTGGAAGAAACAAATTCATCAGATTTTACACGTGAACATGCGCTAATGGATGATTTGAAAGCTTTTTTTCCTTTCCTTTCCTTTTAAGGTCCGCCTACAGTTTCTACTCGTCGCGCTTCTTAGGGAACAGTTTGTGCCCTCACTGTTCCTTGGACTTCCACGAGTCCAAGGGGCTACTTTGTCGTAGCTATGACAGCAAGTAGGGACATACGGCTGTGCAGGATATTCAAACTAGGGGTTTTGTGTATCTCTCAGTGGTCTCAGGACAAAAACTTTCCTTCACTTTTGTATAGAAGCCGTCAAACATTCTTGCTTCCCAAAATACATAGCTAAGATATTTTCTTGTGTGCCTTTGGCTTATTATACGCTGAGAGTCTAAAAAATCCGAGACCTTTGCACGTCGCATTGTAAATAGGTGCATTTTTTAGTAAACCGGGGCTGTTGGCTATCAAGCTTCCGGTGATCAAGGAGCGAGTTTCAGGAAGTGTTGTAGGTGTAGAAGAGTAGATGTTAGTGGAAGAACAAGGGAGCGAAAGTTTTTTCGTCTAACCAACACCTTAATAGGCTGGGCTGTGTTGGCAAAAGAGCTTGATAAGGTTGGTAAGCGCTCTGTTGAGGATGCAGTGGGCAGGCCTGCCTATTATCCCCTGGTACTACTCAAGATGATGCTCCTACAAACCTGATATCATCTCTCTTCTCTGACATGGAGGTAGAAGACATGGTCCGTGATACTCTTACCTGCTAGTCCCTTTTGTGGTTTACGCGTAGAAGACGTCGTACCTGACCATAGTACGCTCAGCTGTTGTTAGAAGCGAGCTATCCGGGGGGAGAGCCATGCATAAGGTTGCTGTCTCAACTCCATAGACCACCACGTGCGGCGTGGTATCTGTAGTGCCACAAAGTGGTAGCATAATCGGTGCTGCTATCATGCCTATGGCCCGCAAAGCCCGGGGAAAGTCCACTTATATACTTGCAGAGTACCCCCAATACCTCTCTCACCAAGAAAGTGCCGTCTAGCGTAGAGCTAGAAGTACGTTGGGTCAAAAAGGGAAGTAAGCTCCAGTATGGCCACAAGCGTCATTACCTGGCAGCTGAAGACAAAGACTTAGTCGTAGCGGTACACACTACCGTTGCCAACGTCCGTGTTGGGCAGTGTATGGCATCCAGTCTTGATCAAGTAACACTCCCTGCAGGTAGTCAGATCTTAGCAGATAAAAAGGGTATGGTTCATCCAATAACGGTCAACTATTACGCCAGAGAGGTCGACGTAGTGGTATCCAACGTAAGGCCCACCAGCATAGGCCCTTCTCTGTCTGCGCAAAACGCTACAACAGGTTGATGGATCGTAGTCGCTATAGAATAGATCGGGTATTTGGTTTGGTAGGCTAGAAGCCAGGTATGTAGGCATGGCCAAGTCCCGTGGGCAGCATGTTCTGGAGGCTATCACTTACAACTTATACAGATTCCTGGGGATTATCATGTCGAAAGCGCGGTAAAAACAGAGAGAAGGTACTTAAGAGGGCACCTGGCTCCCGCAACATGAGGGGTAGCAAGGGAATTGAACACTTGAGGATAATCCCAAAGAAGCGCAGAGATGACGAAGCCTCTTATACGAAGGCCTCAAGACGTGGGAGCTGCATCTATGCAAATACTGAGTCCACGTTCACTGGCCACTGATTTGTGTACAATACAGACAGGAGTGAAAGACCGGCTGATACAGGCCACGCTTTTGGTATCCATACCACTTTCTTAAGGCGGGGAGGATACTTCACGTCCTTCAAGAAGACACAAAGCCCTGCCGCGCGGCAGGGCTTTGTATGTAATAAAATCAGGGGGTACAGGAGCTATACTAAACTCACATTTACCGCATTTAGTCCCCTTGGAGTCTCCTGTACTTCAAAGGTCACTTCATCTCCTTCTTTTACTTCTTGGCCATTGAGGGCTGTGACGTGTACGAAGTACTCCTTGTCTGAAGCAGCGTCTGTAATGAATCCAAAACCTTTGGAATCATTGAAAAACTTGATAGTTCCCGTTTTCATTAGTGTATTTAAATAATTGAAGAATACCATGAAGGTAACACAAAGACACAAGAAAAAGAAATAAGCCATCCAAAGAATTAAGCTTATTATGGCAGGCATCTAGGAATCGGTGATGTCAAGGGGTCTCTCGTTAACCATGTTGTGGAAAGCTCTCTGTACATCGTCGTGGTCTTCCAGGGCATCAATCAACTTCATAACTTTGGCAGCATCACTCTCGTTTAAGGTAATAGATGTGTTGGGGACATACTGTAATGAAGCACTATCGATGGCTATTCGTAGTGCTTCTAGTCCTTGCTGCACCTGTCCAAAATTTCCAAGAGGGCAGGTTATGTGAAAGTAGTCTTCTTCAGGCTCAACAGCCTCTGCACCCGCCTCAATCATAGCCAGGGTCATAGTTTCCTCGTCGGTCACGGATTCCCTCTTCAGAGTAAACGTACCTTTCTTATCGAATAGAAATGCAAGTGAGCCACTCCTGCCCAAGCAACCACCATATTTATTAAAAATAGCACGCACAGCTGCTACGGTACGATTCAGATTATCTGTCATGCATGCCACCATGACGGCTACGCCGTACATGGCATAACCTTCGTAGGTTACTTCCGTATAAGCAGCTGACTCTTTGCTACTACCTTTTTTAATAGCACGTTCAATTCTGTCTTTGGGCAGATTAGCGCTCCTTGCATTTTGGATGGCAATGCGCAGTCTGGGATTATTTTCAGGCGTGGCACTCCCTTGCTTGGCAGCTATGGCCAATTCCTTGACTAGCTTAGCAAATAGTTTACTTTTTTTGGCATCATTCACGCCTTTTCGGTGCTTAATATTAGCCCACTTACTGTGTCCTGACATGACGCTACACTTCCGATTGTTACTAAGCAGCTTTCTTGTTTTGATAAAAAAGATTAAGCAAGACACCCAGTAAAACCAAACATACACCTAGCAATTTGAGATGGGGAAGGGATTCTTCCAAGAAGAGATAGCCAAACAATAAGGCATAGACGATGGCGATGTAAGAAGTGGCTGACACAGATGCAGCAGGGCCAAGCTGGTAGGCTTTTACAGTGTAGTAGTGTGCCATGTGTCCCAGAACGCTAATTGTGCCTATGACAAGCCAGTCTCGTGCTTGCAGCGCTACAAAGTTACGCAACAGGTACGTGCCTGCTAGGGGGATAGTGACCAGGTATGCATAAAAAGTCACCACCAGTGGATGTTCTTTGTGTTCTATCTTGCTGACGATTACACTGGCTAGTCCTTTGAAGAACGCACCAGCTAGACCACTGACGATGTACCAAGAAACTTCCGTTAGTGAAAAGCCGTTGATCAACGTAACTCCCGCAAAAGACAACCCAAAGCAAAGCCACTGTTGTGAGCTTACGGGCTCCTTAAGCATGAAAATCCCAATGAGGGCAGCGAAGACGGGTGCGGTGTAATGAAGTGTAACAGCACTAGGTAGCGAAGTATGTTGCAGAGTGAAAAAATACAGTGCAACGCTCAATGTACCTACAATGCCACGGGCAAGCAGCAGTTTGCGGTGTTTTCCCCAAACGGAGATTCGATGATACCTCAAGGTTGTAAAACTAGCCACTAGAGGCACTAACGAATTGAAAAAGAGTATCTCTGTTGTAGGAATATGGCGCAGCAGCCTAACACCCAGGCCAATAAAGGCCACAAAAGAGACACTCAGCAACATGAATTGGCTACTCTTGGGAATGCGCATGTGAAAAATTGTATGCAAACACACGCTGATTATAGAATTACTCAAAATGTGTAAAATTAAACAATAATGCCTATTATTATTACATAATATCTTTATGCAATTAAGTTATGCCAGCAAGTTTTCGAACTTCTTAATTGCTTCTCTAATCTTATCTTTCGTAAGGTGTGGGTTTTGTGATACCCTCCTAGTGGTATCACTTTCTTCAGTGCAATGTTGATTATCAGCGAAATATTGTTCGACTGCTTTTCTGATCGTGAGCATAAGAATAGATAGGATGTTATGTTGGATCGTGCTCGTCTCCCACTGTCTTATGGCCATCTCCAGGGATGTCATGGTTTGCTCTATTGGATTTTTACTTAAATCTTCGTTAATGTGTTCTCGGACTTTACTGGGTAGGCTTCTTATGAGAGTTCTTAGCTGTGCCTGGTCTAGCTTTACCGGCTCAGAATCCTCTTGGTTTACTTGAGCATAAGCAGCCGGAACTACTACTGCTTCTACTTCTACTTCTCTCTTAGCTTCTGTTTCTTTTTGTTGCTCTACTTTTAGTTCCTCTGCGACTGCAGCCCCTGCCAGTTGATCTGTTGTTTGCAAATCAGGAGTGGCGCTTTTGCTATCACTGGAGTCTTCTTTCGTATCGTTTGCCGAGCTAACAGAACATTTGTGCATTCTAGGGACAATACTGCTGTTTGTTCCAGGAACAGTACTACGTAAATACTCTGCGTTCATATTGTCCCTGCAACTCGTTAGCAAGAACAATAGACTATACGGCATCATCTTGTATAAGACACGCTTTTTCATGGCCTCGTGTTTTTGTTTGACTGGTACATATAGCTCGTTAAAGTACTTTTTCCCGGGCGAAAGTCGACTCTGATACTAATTTCCCGTCTTGGATGAGCAGCTGCCGGTCGGTCATGTCAGCTAGCGCTTGGTCGTGTGTGGCTAATACAAAAGTCTGGCCGGTCTCATCCCGTAGTTTGAAAAGTAACGCATACAGCGCAGCTGCATTGCGGGAGTCTAGGCTTCCGCTTGGCTCATCTGCAAAAACTATCTTGGGGCTATTGATAAGTGCTCGGGCTACGGCCACTCGTTGCTGTTCACCACCCGAGAGTTCTGCAGGCTTGTGCTGGCTACGATCAGATAGGTTGAGTAGCGCCAACAGTGACCTCCCTCTATTCTCTACCTCGTTTTTGACGTCTCCTCGGATATACCCTGGCATACATACATTTTCAAGCGTGGTGAATTCAGGTAACAGATTATAAAGTTGAAACACAAAGCCAATCGAATGATTTCTAAAAGAAGCCAGCTTCTTTCCGTGAAGTGCCAGAAGGTCTACTCCATCAAGCTGCAACAACCCCCCATCGGGTCTTTCCAGTGTAGCCAGCACATGTAGCAACGTACTCTTCCCTGCACCAGAAGCGCCTGTAATTGCTACGACCTCACTCTTGTATACAGTTAAATCAATATCTTGTAGTGCCCGGAGGTTGCCGTAGTGTTTGTTGATTCCTTGTGCTACAAGCATTTTTTTCTTAGTATAGTCCCCCGCGTTCACAAACAGTGCCGGCTACACTACCTAACTGGTGCGGCCGTTGCCGGTAGTGTGGGGATACTCAAGATGCCCAAATATACGCTTTTATCGTTATTTAGAGGGGTTCTTCTGCCAGTGTTGTTATGGGATTTGTTTTGATAAGTACAAATGTGTAAAGTTCCCTTTTTGATGCACCTGAGTTTCCTGTGTAAAAAAGTCTGGATAGGGATTCTTGTTACGGTTTGGCATAGGGAAACGGCCAATTTGCTTAACAAATGCTGCGCAACAGCGTCTGCGCTCGTAGTTCAATTGGATAGAACGTCGGATTTCGGCTCCGAAGGTTGAGGGTTCGAGTCCTTCCGAGCGCACAGGTTTTATGGTGTTCCACTGGTGACTGGCCATTGTACTGCACTGAGACTATTAGAACATAGGCCTTCAGTTAACTATTAATTCCGATACCGCAGTGAGCGTCTCGGTCGCTTTGCAGCGAGCCTTTCCGAGTTGTTACGTATGGGGGAAAGTGTGGTTGATGCCTTCTCGATTCGACGGCTTACTGAAGCTACGGCATTGAAGAGCTAAACTCGACCTTTTTTACACGTCATCTTTGAAAAGCATTACCATTATACTACATCCGTCTGCCCCATGATAATACCTCCTCTCAACACCCTATCCCAACAAAGGGGGATCAGCCTATTCTGGTTCCGAAGAGACCTGCGGTTAGAAGATAATCATGGGCTGTATCAGGCACTCAAAAAGAGTAGCTTCGTACTCCCTCTCTTCATTTTTGACACTAACATTCTAGGTAGGTTAGAAGAGCGGGTTGATCGGCGTGTTCAATTTATTTATGAGCAAATCAAGCTACTCAAAGTAGCTTTGGAGCAGATAGGGAGCACATTGTTGGTGTGTTACGGTAATCCTTTGGAAGTATATCAGCAATTGGCGAACGACTTGCCAATCAAGGCGGTGTATACTAATCACGACTATGAGCCCTATGCCAGGCATCGCGATCAAGTAGTTGCTGAGTGCCTGGACGCACATCAGATAGCCTTCCACAGTTTTAAAGACCAAGTAATCTTTGAAAAAGAGGAAGTGATGAAGGATAACGGAACGCCATACACGGTTTTTACACCGTATATGAAGAAATGGAAAGCACTTTTCAATCCAGCGATGGTGCATGCGTTTGACAGTAGTGCTTTGTTACATCATTGCCTTCTCACAAGCCCGTTGCCCCTGCTGTCATTGCAAGACATAGGCTTTCAGTCTCAGAGTTACGACTTTCCCAGTGAAACAATAGACTTAGTGTGCATCAAACAATACGATCAACAGAGAGATATACCTGCGATTTTAGGTACTAGTAGGTTAAGTATTCACTTTCGTTTTGGTACGATTAGTATCCGCACTGCGACACGCGTTGCCCTTGAATACAATGAAATATGGTTGAATGAGTTGATTTGGCGTAACTTCTACATGATGATCTTGTGGCATTTTCCTCATGTGGTCATGCGTTCTTTTAAGCCTGCTTATGATGAGGTGGAATGGGAAAATAATCAGACACATTTTCAGGCCTGGTGTACTGGGCAAACGGGCTATCCCATAGTTGATGCAGGTATGCGCGAACTTAACGCCACAGGTTATATGCACAACCGGTTGCGTATGATTACGGCTAGTTTTTTGACCAAACATCTGCTGATCGACTGGCGCTGGGGCGAGGCTTACTTTGCTCAAAAGCTCTTGGACTTCGAACTGGCTTCTAATAATGGTGGGTGGCAGTGGGCTGCAGGTTCTGGCTGCGATGCAGCACCTTATTTCCGCATCTTCAACCCATACTTTCAAACGCAAAAGTTTGATCCCGCACTTAAATACGTCAAAGCATGGGTTCCCGAGCTCGAGAGTACGGCATACCCAGAGCCCATCATAGTACATGACGTTGCAAGAGAACGTACTCTTAAAGCCTATAAAAAAGCACTAGCCAGTGAGAAGTGGAATCAGAAAGCACCGTAGAAATATTAGCCCATGTGTTGCTGCTTGTCCAGCAGCTAAAAAGAAGCATTGCCAGGTGTCCTCGGAAAGGGGATAACGTCTCGTATGTTCTCCATACCTGTGACAAATTGCAACAACCGTTCTAAGCCTAGCCCGAAGCCGCTGTGGGGCACAGTGCCGAAGCGGCGCGTATCTAAGTACCATTGTAAGCTGCCTGCATCTACGTGCATTTGTTGCATCCTTGCCACCAGTTTTTCTAAGCGTTCCTCACGCTGTGAGCCCCCTATCATTTCTCCTACGCCTGGAAATAAGATATCCATGGCAGCTACAGTTCTACCATCCTCATTTTGACGCATGTAAAAAGCCTTGACGTCACTTGGGTAGTCCGTAATGACTACAGGCTGCTGAAAGTGCTGCTCTGCTAGATAGCGTTCATGTTCTGCTTGTAAGCCAGCACCCCAGTCCCGAATGGGGTAAGTAAAGCTTTCTTTTTTGTTGGGTTTAGAATCCTTTAAGATAGTAATAGCCTCAGTATAAGTAATGCGGTGAAAGGGGCGTTCTGCGACCAATTTCAGGCGTTCAAGCAGAGGAAGTGTCCTCACGGTTGTGTGCTTTTGTGACTGTGCTTCGAGTACCCTTTGATGCAGCAAGTCAAGATCATTTGGACACTGATCAATTACAAACCGAACTAAATATTTTAGCAATGATTCTGCCAGTGCTACAGTATCTGTAAGGTCGTAGAATGCCATTTCTGGCTCCACCATCCAAAATTCTGCCAGATGCCGCGTGGTATGTGAATTTTCGGCCCTGAAAGTAGGCCCAAAGGTATACACCTCTGCTAGGCCCAAGGCTGCAGCCTCCGCTTCTAGCTGTCCCGAAACCGTTAAGCTAGTTTTCTGACCGAAGAAATCCTGACCAAAATCGATACTGCCATCTATTTGCCGAGGCGGCTTTGCAGTATTTATCGTTGTTACCTGGAACATTTCTCCAGCTCCCTCTGCATCAATCCCCGTGATGATCGGTGTGTGTAGGTACACAAAGTCTCGTTCATGAAAAAAGTGATGAATGGCATAGCTGATGGCGTGGCGGATTCTAAAAACGGCGCTAAAGGTACTAGTACGAAATCGCAGGTGTGCTATTTCGCGCAAGAATTCCAAGGAATGCTTTTTGGGTTGTAATGGATAGTTGATCGCGGTGCCCAGGATAGTAAACTTTTCTCCTTTCAGCTCAATATCCTGTGCTTGGCCTTGAGAAGTAGTAATGACGCCCTCTACGCACAAGCTGCTTCCGGGGGAGATGCTTTGTAATGTTGCCTCTGAGAGTTGCGTGGGAGCGGCCACTACTTGCAGGTTACGAATTACGGAACCATCATTGAGTGCAATAAAAACCATGTTTTTACTGACACGTTTGGTTCTGACCCAGCCTTTCACACAGATCCATTGCCCTATTTGTGCTATGGTTAAAAGTTCCTTTATCTTTGTTCTTCTCAAGTTTTTTTTTCTAAGTGCAGCCCCAAAATTACCGTACAATACCGTAATAGAAAAGCGAGTAGGGGCAAGACGGTGTTCACAGTGCTTCCCCTTGGGGTTTCTTTAGCGCAACAGCCTTACTTTAGTTTGATCGAACATGCAGAAACTGCGTTTAAAATCTACCCTCACACATCGCCTGTCTCCTCAAAAGCTACAGCTTATTAAGCTTTTGCAAGTCCCTTCCGTGGCCATGAAAGCTCGCATTGAACAAGAGCTGGCTGTTAATCCAGCCCTGGAAGAGGGTGATAATGTGCTGGAAGAGCAAGAGATAAATGAAGAGTATGCCGGAGAAGAAGAGTTGTTGGCAGATGACTTAAACGTTGATGGCTATCAGGCATACCACAAGCACCATGAGCCATACCAGAATCGGCTAGCAGCGAAATCTCTTATGCTCACTCATGCTCATTCCTTGGATGAGCAGCTGTTGCGACAGCTTAGTTTCCTTAAACTTGATCAACGTCAACACAAGATAGGTATCCATCTTATTGGTAGTATTGAGAGTGATGGTTATATCCGTCGTGATTTGGAGGCCATTGTCAATGACCTAGCTTTTACACAGTATATCGAGACTAATGTTCAAGAAGTATCAGCTGTGCTCAGCAAAATACAACGGTTTGATCCTCCGGGCATTGGTGCCAGAAGCCTGCAGGAGTGTTTGTTGATCCAGTTGGAGAAAAGTCAAGAAAGTGGTGCAGCTCGCGAGCTTGCCATACGGGTACTTACGCAGTGTTTTGAGGCATTTTCTAAAAAGCACTATGAAAAGATCCTTGAAAAACTAGGCCTTACAAGTTCAGCATTACTTAAACAAGCCCTGGCTTTAATAACTAGACTTGATCCCAAACCGGGAAGTAGGATCAACGAATCTTCCCATAGCGAAGTGTTACATCCCGATTTTGTTGTCACAAAACAAAACGGGCAGCTTCATGTCTCACTCACTGATTACACTACGCCAGTGTTGAGGACTCGAAAAGGTTACGTTGCCATGATGGAGCACTATCGCAAGCATTCAAAAAAAGATGAAAGAGTTAAGGAGGTGACGTCTTTTGTAAGAAAAAAGCTAGAGGCTGCCCAGTGGTTTATCGATGCCGTTCAACAACGTAAGCACACGCTACTCAATACTATGAAAACAATCGTAAACCTGCAGCATGCCTTCTTTATGGAAGAAGAAGAGCACAGGCTTAAGCCAATGGTGTTGAAGTGTGTGGCAGCAAGAATTGGTATGGATGTGTCCACTGTAGCAAGGATAGTCAATAATAAGGCTGTACAGACCGACTTTGGTATTTATCCTCTGAAGTTCTTCTTTACTGAGGCCATTACCACCACTTTGGGAGAGGAAGTAAGCAACAGAGCTGTTAAAAAAGCTGTTGCAGACATCATCGCGCGTGAAGACAAGCGAGAGCCTTACACCGATGAAAAGATTGCTGTTTTGCTTCAAGAGCGAGGATACCCCATAGCTCGAAGAACAGTAGCCAAATACAGGGAACAGTTGAACCTTCCGGTAGCTAGATTGCGTAAGGGGATCTAGTGTCTCCTTGATGCAAGTTTCTCTGCCTACAAAAGGTCAATAGAAATCCCTATGTGGAAAGGCTTTGCAGTAGTGTTTTCTGGCCCTTTATCCTCTTTGAATAAGTTAGAAAGAATGTGCGTGTAGCAAAGCCCGAACCTCCCCCAACCGAATCTGGCATGTAAACCGGCGCGCATCCCTTGTAGGTTGAAGCTTTCCACGTTGTGTTGCGTCTTAATCATATCGTCTTCTTTGTACTTTATGGTTGTGGAAGCATTCCACCGCAAACCCAGCTTAAGGCCTAAAGCTGCAAAAAAACCCTCCTTCGGACACTCATTATTTGCGTTAAATCTTGCTTCCAATACGAGAAAATCTAAATAACGCACATCGAGAGACGACGCAACAAACTCTTCCTTCCTTGGAAAGAGTTCATCAGTTTTCTTGAATATGGTATTACGATCGCCTGTATCGTCGCGCACCAGAGCACTGCTCCCATCTTCAAACTGGTAACCATCAAATGCTAAACCTATACCTGGGCTAATAGTAAAGCGAGAGCTTCCTAGACGTATGTTGTAGAAGAAATACACATTTATAAACCTAGATTGCCAGAATGACGTACCCATCTTTGAGGGACTGTTCCTTAAACAATTAAACCCCCAGTCGACTACCAACCCCCCATAGTTGGGGAAAGGTGAGGAGACGGTTTCAACCTGGTCAGAGTGACTCTTGTGTGTATCACTTTCACTGGCTGTTGTACTTGAGAAACCGGGCCCATTGTCTTTGCCTGCCTCGGCCCATACATAGATGGGGGCAGTAGATAGAGAGAGTATAAGAAGTAGCTTCTTCATTATCATTTGGCTAGAATTGTCGGTTCTTCTTGTTACCGGACAAAGCTAAGATTTTTCCACCGCAGTCAAAACATATGCTTCGGGAGATATGTGAGTCTAAGCGTGGTTATCAAAAGTAAACCGGGATGTATGATGTCATCGTGTGTGAGTGGCATCTGTTGCAATTGGTAGTCTTAGTATGGCTTCGGTGCAGTGATCTTCAAAGGTTCTTTCGGCAATATTTTGTTACATATACGGGTAACTTGCTCACTCGTCTTAGGCACTTCTCATAAGGGTATTCTGCGTGGGGTACGCAGTGACTAGGATAAACCTGCGGGATCTTGAAAGATAATGACTCCTTTTGCCGGTTGCAGTTCATCGCTCAACTTGCCTAAGTTTTGTCCTTATTGAGTAATGAAGATTTATTGCCTAGGTTTGCAGTCCTCTGGTTCATTGGACCTGTAGCTTAATTGGATAGAGCACTGCACTACGGATGCAGAGGTTGGGGGTTCGAATCCCTCCAGGTTCACTGACTATGCGCTTGAGGCTACTGCTTTCATGAGTAGGGGGCAGCGCTTGCTCTTTGATGCATAACACCCTCAAGATACGCCATGCCCGGATGCATATCCAATGTGTCGACAGCGAGATCGGTAAAGCATACGATCACCAAATAACAATACCCAACTGGTGCGCAATCCTTACTTCTGATTGCTTGAGGAAGGTATGCACCTGAAGTAGCTGGTCTTCTATCTCGGGCTCGGGGGCATTCTGTAGTCCTGCTCGGTTGTCCTCAATAAGTTGCTGAATGAGTCTGAGTTTGAGCCTGAGGATATTCTTGAAGGCTGCTTGGTGCAAGTCGTCTTCTTCCTTAGCCGTATAAATCTGATGCCCCTCTTCCCAATAGTCACTTACTTCATATGGAGATGCAGCCAGGTCGATAGCTGTTTTTTTCATGTTTTCATCCTGATGTTGGATAAAGTAGGTAGTGTTCACCACATTCCCTTGTGCAAGCTGTTGCTGAAAATGCTCCATAATTTCCCTATACTCGGGCGTACGAAAGTGCACTTCCTCCAGCTCTTGCAGAAGGTACGTGTACAGTGGCTTATCGCCTTCTATAGGGACTGTTCCGTAGTTCAGTAACATGCGTATGCTCTCTCGTTCATACGCTTTGATGCTATCATCTAGCTTGTGAGTCTGTTCAGCGCTAGGGTTCAATACTATAGGGGTTGCGGTTGTGTGTTCACGAAATGAACGTTCACCCCGTCGAAGTTGCTCTTGCTTCCTTTGCAGGATTAGCTTACTCTGCTCGGTGTTGAGTACTGCTTCATCAATACCCAGAAGCTCACTACACTGCTGTGTCAGCACAGCCCTTTTAACTGCATCTGGGACGACTGCGATGCTTTGAATAATTTCCTTAATAGCTCCCGCCTTGCGAATAGGGTCTTGCTGGTGTGATTTCAGGAGAAGGGTAGCCTTGAATCTAATAAAATCCTGTTCCTGTGCTTGGAGGTAGTTCTGAAAAGCTTTTGCCCCTACTTTACGGGTATAGCTGTCTGGGTCTTCGCCCTCGGGTAGTGACACAATCTTAACATCAAGCCCTTTTTCCAATACCATGTCGACACCTCGCAATGAGGCTCTGATGCCGGCCGGGTCCCCATCAAACACAATGGTGATGTGTTTGGTAAATCTACTAATCAGCTGAATCTGCTCTTCAGTCAGCGAGGTTCCTGAGGAGGCAACCACATTGGTAATGCCAGCCATGTGTAGACCTATCACATCTGTGTAGCCTTCCACGAGGTAACAGTTGTCTTCTTGTCTGATTTGATGTTTGGCTTGAAAAATACCGTATAGCGTGCTACCCTTGTGGTAGATAGCTGTTTCTGGTGAGTTAATGTATTTGGATTGCTTGCTATCTGTTTTGAGTATCCTGGCTCCAATAGCGATCACTTTACCCGAAACGTTGTGAATAGGAAAGATTATTCTACCTCTAAATCGGTCATACGGTTTTTTGTGTTCATTCTGAATGATGAGTCCTGCTTTTTCCAAGAGGGCTTCTTTATATCCCTTGTGTTTGGCAAATCGGCAGAAAGCCTCCCAGGCGTCGAGACTATACCCTAGTTCGAATTTCTTGATAAAATGTTCAGAAAAATGCCGTTCTCTAAAATAACTGAGTCCTACAGTTTGCCCCTCAATGTGTTTCCACAGGGTGTTTACATAGTACTCCTTAGCGAGATTGAGTAATATATACAGGCTGTCTTTTTCATGTTGCTGCTGAATTTTCTGTTCATGAGGTTCAGACTCTTGGATGTCAATGCCGTATTTGTTGGCTAGGTATTTGATGGCTTCTACAAAGCTGATTCCCTCTATCTCTCGTATAAAGGTGATAGCATCGCCGGCAGCATCACATCCAAAGCACTTGTAGAAGCCTTTGGCAGGCGAGACAGAAAAAGAGGGAGTTTTTTCGTGGTGAAAAGGACAACATGCCCATAGGTTTTTTCCTTTCTTTTGGAGGGTTAAAAAGTCAGCAATGACTTCCTCGATATGGACGCTACGTTGTACTTCCTGTATGGTTGCTTGGCTAATGGACATTGTTCATGCTGCTGATTAGGCAAGTGATTTATCGTTTGGATAGATTGTTAGATCGTGTTACCTATCGTGTTGCCTATCGTGTTACCTATCGTGTATCATCGTCAGTTCACCATCAGATCGGTCAATTATCCCATTACTCAATAGAGATACCATGGTACTGCTGTTGCACTACGTAGTCTTTTCTTAATGGATAGCCCTCCCAATCGGTAGGCAGTAAGATACGCCGAAGGTCTGGATGTTGTGTAAAATCGATGCCTACCAAATCATATGCCTCACGTTCGTGCCAGTTAGCACTCCTCCAAATATGGCTTACCGAGGGCACTGTGGGCAATGGTGCACCGGATTTTTCTCTATTTACCAATACCTTGATCATTATTTGTAAATGGTAGGGAATGGAGTACAAATTATAGATTACCTCCAAGGTGCTTGCTTCGGGCCCATTGTCTAGGGCTGTTATACAGGATAAATAGTCAAAATAAGTCTTCTCATTTTCATGAAGCACTTGCCCTACTTCAGCAATGCGTTGTGTTGGAACACAGATAGTCGGCGGTGTGGCGTTGGGATCTTGTTCTATAATGATTGATGATCCTAATTTTTGCGTCAGTACTAGAATACTTGCTTCGAAAGTCATCAGTTCTCAGTTGGTCTTGCTAGATTTTATTCACGGGTTTTTCTGGAATATCAGATGGGGTGCGTCCTTTTTGGCGTATTTTTTCTTGTAGCTTCAAAATTCCACCAATCAAGGCTTCGGGTCTTGGCGGGCAACCCGGCACGTAGACATCTACAGGAATGATTCTATCTACACCTTTGACCACATGGTATCCGTGTTGCCAGTAGGGTCCGCCACAATTAGCGCAGGAACCCATCGAAATCACGTAGCGTGGTTCGGCCATCTGCTCGTAGAGCCGCTTAATTCTGTCGGCCATCTTAAAAGTAACCGTGCCCGATACAATCATCACATCTGCTTGACGAGGAGAGGCCCTAGGAATGACCCCCAAGCGGTCCAGATCGTAGTCACCTGCATAAGTTCCCATCATTTCAATGGCACAGCATGCTAAGCCAAACGTCATTGGCCACAAAGAGGAGCGCCTCGCCCAGTTGAGGAGCTCTTCTAGTTGGGTCAAGGTTACTTCGCCGTCTCCTGTTTTTTGTAATCTCATGGTTTCTTTCTATTTAGCTTTTTGGATGTGTTGTAGTCTTCTTGGCGTTGAGGCATAACGATGGTTGATTTGCTCATAGTGTGCCTTGGGTACTTTGGAAGCAAAAGTAGGGGGTATAGGACAAGGGTGTGTGCTAGCTAGGTGTCCTTGACGCCACATATAGGCAAGGCCTATACCCAAAGGAACAATGAATAGTACGATAGACATCGCTGTGTAGCGAGCCCATAAACCCTCTGTTGCTTCATTGAGTGTTGGGTTGGCCCACACCATTGCCCAGGGAAAGAGAAGCACTGTTTCTGCCTCAAAAAGCATAAAGATGATTGCGATGACATAAAAACGCGCGTTAAACTTTCCCCAGGAACCCCCGGTGGGTACCTCACCTGATTCGTAGGTACACAACTTCGCTTCGTTGGGGAGGTTGGGCTGCAGCAAGGCGCTTGTCAATGAGCCCAGGCCCACCAGGAGTAGCGCGCCTGCTATAAAAGTCAGTATTTCCAGAAAGGCAATCTGTTCAATACCCATCATTTGTAGTTACGGAATGGTTAGGGATATAAAACCCATGAGGTCTCCAAGCAGGGAAACACGCAGCAAAGCCGGGACTGCTGCGAACGAACTTATGTTCATTTGCCTATGACCACCCCAATTGTCCAATAAAAAAGGGCCGAATCGAGTGGTTGGGTGTCCCTTGAGTTTCCAAGAGTATGGAATATCGGTGTAGGGACATCCCCGTGCTGGGGATCATGGCCACACAACAGCGCCTGGTTCATATATGCATTACGCAGCACATTACTGGGTACCTGCAGGTTTCTCTTGAGGATAGTTGCCCACCTTTTTCTCCAGTTTTTCGAAATGCAGCACCCCAAGTATATACCCCAACGCCACGGGGAACATAACTATAGATATGCCCCAATGGCCAAAATACTTCACTAGATAAACGAGTCCGAAGGGAATAACAACAGACATTGCAGTGCGCGACAGCGCATATATCAGTCCAGCATAGGTAAAACGCTTAAAAACGGGAAAGTGTCTGAAAAATATTGGCATGGCTGACGTGCAGTTGATCACAAACAGCATGACGAATACTTGTATAAGCAATAATCCAAAGGGTGTCTGCAGGTTTGTCAGCAAGTACGGCAAAATCAGTACAAAGGGCAAAAACAATATTCCTTTGAATCTCAGAATTTTCAGCGGATAGATGCTGTAGCTAAGGTAGGTCAGCACGAGATACCCTACTAGGTTGGCAATAGAAGCAATGAAGTTTTGGCCAATTATCTGCTCAGGAGTAAAACCAAAAGTTTGTTTTAAAATATTGCCACAATGAATGTATGTGAAATAGAAGCAGGCTGGCCAACCACACTCCATCAAGAAATACGCCAAGAGTGTTGCCGTACTGGATCTCTCGTGATAGGCAGGGATGTGGTCTAATTCTTCTGCCAGTTTTCTACCGTCTTCAACATCTTCTTTGATTTTCCGTCTGGCATCAACAAATTCTGACGTTTCTCTAAGCTTGGTCCTGGCTACAGAACCAATGACAGCAACTACGGTACCTGTCCAAAAAGCAATGCGCCAATTGAAGCCCATTGAAGTAGTCAGGTAAGCCACACCCAGGGCGAAGTTGGCCCCTAAAATGGAAAAGACTGAAATTAACGTTACCATTGGATACTGTATAGGCGGTTTAGTAGTCTCAGTCATGTAAAGCTCTGCACCCACAATCTCGCCCATAGAGGACATACCTTGTGCAATTCTACATAGTGTCACTATCCAAGAAGCTGTGACACCTATTTGTGCGTAGGTGGGTAGGTTGGCCATGATCAAGCATGAGATAGCCATAATAAATGTTGTGAGGATAATAGTTGCCTTGCGGCCCACCGTGTCTCCTATATAACCAAATACGAGTGCGCCAACGGGCCGCAACAAGTAGGTAGAGCAAAAAGCAAATGCACTACGTAGTGCAGTGGTATGAGGATCTATAGTTTTAGAAAAAAATAGCTCATTGAGTAACACTGCCATGTGTACATAAAGCATGAGGTCAAAGTATTCCAAAAACGTCCCCATAGAGAGAAGGCCCATCGCCTCTTTTTGCTCTCTTTTGAGTGAGGTAAACATTCCGTGTTTTGTATTTGCTGGATGCATGGTCTCTAGGTGTATGTACGCTTATTACCTTACTAAAATTTACGCCACACTCCCAATTTTAATTACAAAATAGTTTAATGCAAATATAAAGGCGCAAAAATTGTTAATACAAGATGAATAAACACCAGTATCTCTACTTTTCCCTACACTCCGTTTTCAGTGTGCTATGCCGCATAGGTAAATTCCGTGTTGCTCACGGGTAGTGTTCTTGCTAGTGCGTTAACAATGACGATGCTTGTATGCATCCAAAGTTCAATACGCCAGTTAAAGCCTTGTGTTGTTATCAGCGAGGTAACGCCCATCACCACTGCAGGAGCCAATGTGACCTAAGCAGCCATAGCGGCTAATCGAGCGTAATGTATAGGAGGTCCAGTCACTTTTGTGATGCAGCGTTAGATTTCCACTATTTCGCCCACAGAAGACATTTCTTGCGCGATGTGGCACGGGGTATTATCCCTAAGAGGAGACAAGTAAGCTGGCTATGGTATGAGGTACGGCATGGAATCTATCAGTGCTGTTACAGCCACGATGGCTTTGCGACCTATGGCGCATCACGATATAGGTGAATAAAAACGTATTGGAGAGTAGTAAGATGCACGAAGTGAAAAAAGCAGGTGTGGGACGTAATTTTTCTTTATTTGGATCGATGTCTGGCGAAAAGGCTCACTGAGCAGTGCGGCCACGCGCGTACATAGAGCATGAGGTTTAAAGTATCCCCAGAATACGCTTATGGATGGAGAGAAGGCTTACCGCCTCTTTCTACTTTTTGAGCAGGGTGTCTTGTATTTTTTGTCTCTCCGGGTGCCTACTGTTTTGTTAAGATATCCTCTACGCTTCCAATCTCAGCTTCCAATCTCACCAAGAAACCACACCTTGCAAACGCTAAAGCACAAAAAACTTGAACAATTAGGGGACCATTACAACATAATTTTTGAGTGTCTTGTGCCCTCTGTTTGAGTGCGGTTATTCTTTCCCCTCTTGTTTCCGATGGGGGGGGCTCCTGCGAGCAGCCTATGTCCGCTTATAGTGTGCATTTCCCTTCTTTTATGACGCAATAGACGATGAAAACCCAGAATAGGTGGGGATACATTGTAGGCTGTGATAAAAATCAAAGACTACTCACGTTCTCGTGCCACCTTTTTTTATTTGTCTACGTCTGATAGCAGATAAAAATGCTTTTTGCAATATCTGTTATCCTGCATTCCTGATGTTGTGGCTTAGTCCCTTGATTCCGAAAAAAATCAAATAAGTGAATGATGTACCCAAGTCCTTCTGTAGGCTCTTGGCATTGATACCGACCTGACTGTTGCTTTATCTGACTTGTGCGGTTATCTCCTCTATGGGACTTGCTCGGGCCCCTAATGGAGCCAGCCTATCAAGATGAACAGAAGACATCCTGCCAGTTTGAAAGCACGTGTACAGACTAGTAAGTCGAGTTAGGATGATTGCATACTAGTCAAGCACTAGTCATTTGTATAGGCCCCTGTGTTGGCAGGGGCTGCCGTCAGGCCCACCTATTTCACATTGCCGAACATCACTTGATTTTGGTCTGTAAGCGTTACTTGAATAGGTATTTCTTTGTGGACATCGCCTGTGAGGAGTGCCCTGGAAAGTGTGTTAAGGATCACACGTTGTATAAGCCGTTTTAATGGTCTGGCACCAAACTGTGGGTTGTACCCTTCTTGACTCAGGTACGCAATCACTGGTGCATCGATGATAAGCATGATACCGCTGTGTTTCAGGCGCTGCTGTAGCTGTTGTAGCTGTATATTGACTATTTGTTTGACCACCGCTTTAGAGAGTGGTTTAAACATGATGATTTCGTCAACGCGATTTAAGAACTCAGGACGCATGACTTTGCTAAGTAGTTCAAACACTTGACTTTTAGTTTGCTCGAGTGTAGTCTGCGCGTTTTTCTCATCCAATCCTGCCAGATTTTCTTGGATCAACTGTGCCCCTAGATTGGTTGTCATAATAATGATAGTGTTTTTAAAATTGGCTACTCTCCCTTTGTTATCTGTGAGTCTACCATCATCTAGTACCTGCAATAAAATATTGAATACATCAGGGTGTGCCTTTTCTATTTCATCGAGTAGTACAACAGCGTACGGACTTCGTCTGACAGCTTCTGTCAGTTGCCCGCCTTCATCATAGCCCACATACCCTGGGGGGGCACCGATGAGTCTACTGACGGCGTGTCTTTCTTGGTATTCTGACATATCAATGCGTACCATAGCATTCTCGTCGTTGAACAAAAAATCAGCGAGCGCTTTACCCAATGCCGTTTTACCCACTCCCGTGGTGCCCAGAAAGATGAAAGAGCCAATCGGTCGCTTGGGGTCTTGTAGGCCTGCCCTACTTCTGCGTACGGCATGGGCAATGGCATTGATGGCCTCTTCCTGGCCCGCTACGTTTTTGCCTAACTCTTCCTCTAAGTGAAGCAGCTTCTCCTTTTCACCTTGAAGCATTCTGGAAACGGGGATACCGGTCCACTTGGCTACTACTTCTGCAATGTCTTCTTGATCGATCTCTTCTTTAAGTATGGATCCCCCATCTTTATTGCCATAACCTTGTTGTTGTAGCGTCGCTAGTTCTTTTTCTATTGCCGTAATTTTTCCATATCTAATCTCAGCCACTTTGCCATAATCAAAGTCACGTTCTGCTTGTTCTGCCTCCAGTCTAAGCTGCTCAAGCTGTTCTTTCTTCTGCCGAATATTTTGGATAAAGAACTTCTCTTGCTTCCATTGAGCGTTGAGGGTATTTCGTCTTTCACTGAGTTCGGCAATGCTCTTAGAGAGTGTTTCTTCTTTCTGCGTGTCCTCTTCCCTGCGGATGGCCTCGCGCTCAATTTCTAGTTGCATGATCCTCCGTTGCAGTTCGTCCAGTGCTTCTGGCATAGAGTCGATTTCTATACGGAGTTTGGCAGCTGCTTCATCCACCAGGTCAATGGCTTTGTCCGGTAAACAGCGGTCTGGTAAATAGCGGTGTGAGAGTTGTACGGCCGCGATGATGGCATCGTCTTTGACCCTAACGCCATGGTGTAGTTCGTATTTGTCTTTGATACCCCGCAAGATCGAGATAGCATCCTCGGGCGTGGGCTCGTCAACCATCACGCTTTGAAATCTCCTTTCTAGGGCCTTGTCTTTCTCAATATACTTTTGATACTCCTTGAGTGTAGTGGCCCCAATGGCATGCAGTTCTCCACGTGCTAGAGCAGGCTTCAGCAGGTTGGCTGCATCCATTGCTCCTTCTCCACTAGCCCCCGCACCAATCAGCGTATGGATTTCATCGATAAAAAGGATAATTTCTCCGGCCGAGTTGGTTACTTCTTTGATCACCGATTTAAGGCGTTCTTCAAACTCGCCCTTGTACTTGGCTCCTGCCACCAAGAGCCCCATATCGAGTGCGATAATGGTTTTAGTCTTAATACTTTCCGGTACGTCGCCATCAATAATCCTTTGGGCTAGCCCCTCTACTATGGCTGTCTTACCTACCCCAGGTTCTCCGAGTAGTAGTGGGTTGTTTTTAGTTCTCCTAGAAAGAATCTGTAGTATGCGTCTGATTTCCTCATCTCTGCCAACGACAGGATCTATTTTCCCCGCTTTAGCTAAAGAGTTTAGGTTGTTAGAATATCGTTCTAAAGACCTATACTTGGTTTCTGCGTTTTGATCGGTTGCCCTGTTCGTTCCCCGAAGTTCTTGAATGGCTTTGGTGAGTGCTCGTTCTTCAAAGCCTACTTCTTTCATAAGGCTACCTACTTTTTCATTGCCTGCTGCTAGTCCCAGGAGCAGGTGCTCTATGGTAATAAATTCATCCTTGAAGTGCTTCAGGTAAGTTTCGGCCTTTCTTAAGACAGTATTACTATCGCTTGTCAGGTAGGGTTGTTGTCCAGAAGCCTTGGGATAGCTATCAACAATGTCACCGAGTTTGTGCATGAGCAATGCCCGATTGATGTTGAGTGCTTTTAACAAGAAGTCAATGCTGTGCTCCTCTGTTTGTAGTATTGCTTGAAGTAGATGACCTGGTTCTATGGAAAGTTGTTGGTGGTCTTCAGCAATTCTCAAAGCGTTTTGAATGGCTTCTTGCGTTTTGATGGTATAATGATTGTTGTTCATAGCAGCAGCTTTTGGGTTATTGGCTCCTCAATAAGTCATTGCATTCGTGATGGCAAAAGTTGTGCCACGCATGTGTAGCAAAGGAGTGATTTACCGCAATGGTAATTTTTAGAAGATAAGCGAGCCGCACGCTTGGCGATTCTTTTGCGTTTGTCTGTGGCCTCTTGCTCTCAGAAGCACTTGTCTCTCATCTCTAAGCTCATATGAAAGGCTCTTGCAAGCGACTCATCCGGTAGTGCTACTACGCTGCGTAGGTTGTTGCGCATAACCACTACATGACGCATCGTCAAATGGTTCTTTGTAAGAATTGATCGAGTAGGGCATTGAATTTTTGAGGATGCTCCATCATGGGTGCATGACAGCACTTGTCTATAAAGCGTAGTGTGGCATGGGGCAGCAAGGCGTTAAATTCGTGGCCCACCAGGGGGGGGGTAATAGTATCGTTGAGCCCCCAGACCAGGAGTGTCATCGGTTGTATATTTGGAAGTTCATGGGCCATGTTGTTGCGTTGGGCAGATTTGGCAATGGAGACCACACGCATTGCTTTGGGGATGTTGCTGGTAACGTTAAATACTTCATCTATGTACGCTTTGGTGACCGTTTTGGGATCGAAAAAGGTGTAAGCAACTCGATCTGCTATGTACGCATAGTCGCCTCTTTTGGGAAAAGACCCACCCAAGGTATTTTCGAACAGGCCTGAACTTCCTGTAAGCACTAATTTTTGGACTTGATTTGGGTGGTGGAGGGTATACATGAGGGCTAGGTGCCCCCCTAGTGAGTTCCCGATGAGGATAAATCGTTCAAGCTTCTGTTGTTGAATAAAGGCCGTGACAAATGCTAAGAGACCCTCTAGGTTGGCCTGCCTGATGGGCATCTCGTAGATGGGAAGCATGGGGATGACTACTCGGTACTTCTGAGAGAATTGTGCCAAGACATGTTCCCAGTTACTCAATGCACCAAAGAGACCATGAAGTAACAAAAGTACTTCTCCGGCGCCTTCTTCGATGTATTTAAATCCTTGTGCTTCCTTGATAGTAGGGTCCATTACGGGTGTCTTTATCGATTTTTAGGGTGTTGCGTTTGGTAGTCTTTGCAAAGAAGATGAATCTACAGGACATCTAGAGATGATAGAGGATACACGAGGCATGGTACTTCAAGACGAGAAAATAATGGGCAGCTTTGAAGGCGTAGTTTGGGTTTTGCAATTAATGGTGCTGGATTGTGTCTGTCGCCGTGAGCCATCCTTGTATCCATGGTATCCATGAAGTCCCCCAGGCTAAGAGCCGAGGGCATAGCAGCTCAACGATGGGGAAAAAAAATGTACCCTCCGTGTATACTTCGGGTATGTGCAGTTGGACCAAGTGCCCTAGCCACAGGAGGGTGCTACTGCATATGCCCCATTTGAGGATACCTACCACACCACCTAATAGTTTATCAAGGCTACCTAGCAAGGTCGGTTTGATGAGGGTTTTAAGAAGATTTCCTGTCCACATAATTGTCATAAAGATGACGGTAAAAAGAAGTACAAATGTTACATAAGGAAGTAATTCATCTTGATCTTGGTACCATTTTGCGCAAAATAAAACTGCTGCGTTCAATAACCTAGTGCTACCTAGCACGGCCAGTACTAAGGCGCTGACAGAAAAAACCTCCGCAATCAATCCTTTTCTGAATCCACTATAGCCTCCCCATAAAAGAAGAAGCAGTAAAAGCGTATCAACTAGTTTCAAAATAAATCCTGTGAGGGTTCTTGTGGTTTCTAGCAGCGTTTGGTCAAACTCTGAGACCTTTACGTGGCAAGCTTATGCATTAAGGTACGTTTCAGTGGCTCTATTCCATTGCCCATTGCTTAACGGATGTGTACTACCCCCTGAACTCTCCTTAATTGAAAGAGGGGTAAGCCGACATGACTGTAAAGAAGCTCCCCTCGTCAACTATGCAAATACCCACCTACGTGCTCTTATGCCCTGCAAGGGCTTTTTCTGCCGAAGGTAAGCAACTTTACCTAAGCAAGGCAAGGGGCACCTTTGCAAGGTTTTAGAGCTTCAGATGACAGATTATACCAACTACAGGGTTGTCAGCATATTCACTCCATTCAACAAAATACCAAGGTTTCTAAGTTAAATCGGGAGGAAGAGACGTGGCAGAAATTCCTGTCTCTTTGACGGTAGCTGTGATGAAAAACGATTTGATGTGCTGGATACCCTCTATTGCACTGAGTCGATGCATGACCAAATGCTGATAGGCTGCCATGTCTGTCGTGATTGCTTTGGCTAAAAAATCGGCATCACCCACTACCTGATGGCATGCAACTATCTCTGGTATGTTTGTTATAGTTGCCTGGAAAGCTGCCACACTTGTTGCGGTCAAGCGTTGCAGTTTTACCTGCATGATCACGCATGTGTATAAAGCAAGTTTTTTAGGGTCTAGTTGGGCATGGTAACTCTTGATGATGCCTTGTTGTTCTAGTTTTCTGACCCGCTCTAGGGTTGAAGCTGGCGATAGGCCCACATACTGGGCGAGTTTCGCATTAGTTAGCTTAGCCTGCGCCTGTAAGTAATCGAGTATAGCCCGATCAATCTGATCGAGCTGCGGCAGCGTATTCATGGTTTGTAAGAGTATCAGTAATCCTGCATCATGGTCAAATTCTTGGGGTTGCAATGATGCCGCAGCTGTTGTTATGAGGCGCGCATCAAATAGGCTTTTATGAAATCTCCAATATCCCCGTCCAGTACACGTTGTACGTCTTTGCTCTCGACGCCTGTGCGGGTATCTTTTACGAGCTTATAGGGGTGTAGCACGTAGTTTCTGATTTGGGAGCCAAAGTCGATTTTTTGCTTAGAGCTTTCCACTTTTGCTTTTTCAGCGTTTCTCTTCTCAAGTTCCAGTTGATACAGCCTGGACTTGAGCATGTGCATGGCTTTGTCTTTATTCTGAAGCTGTGATCTCTCTTGCTGGCATTCTACAACGACGCCTGAGGGTGTGTGTTTGAGCCTAACAGCTGTTTCTACCTTGTTAACATTTTGTCCTCCTGCGCCTCCTGAACGAAAAGTTTCCCACGTAATATCTGCAGGGTTGATTTCTATCTGAATACTGTCGTCCACAACTGGATAAGCATATACCGAAGCAAAGGAGGTATGCCTCCTTCCTCCAGCGTCAAACGGTGAAATACGTACTAGTCGGTGAATACCGATTTCTGCTTTTAGATATCCATACGCGAATGCACCACTCAACTCTAGCGCAGCCGACTTGATTCCAGCAGCATCCCCTCTTTGGCAGTTGAGCTGCTTGATTTTATAACCCTGCTTTTCTCCCCACATGATGTACATACGCATAAGCATCTCAGCCCAGTCTTGGCTTTCTGTGCCTCCTGCACCTGGATTGATTTCCAAGATTGCATCTAGCTGGTCTTCTTCATTGCGAAGCATCTTTTTAAACTCTAGCGCTTCTAGTTTATGCATGAGGGCCTGGTAGGTTGCTTCTACCTCTTCAGTAGTTGCTTCACCGGTTTCATGAAATTGATACAACACTCCCAGGTCGTCTAAAAGCACTTGCACGCTCCCGAAGCTGTCCACCCACGTCTTATTGGTTTTGACTGTCTTCAGTACCTGGGAAGCCTCTCGGGTATTGTCCCAGAAATTGGGGGCCATTTGTGCTTCTTGACCCTCCTGGAGCGCCTGCAGCTTGCTTTCGTAGTCAAAGATATTCTCTCAAGGCAGTGACTCTTTCTTGGGCTTCTTTGTATGCTTCTTGCTTCATAGTTATGTCAATAGGTAGTCGTCTTAGTTACTCGACGGTATAGTATGTGCGCGTGAATATTGTGTGAGATATCCTAAAAGCTTATTGTGTTACTCAAAGAAAGCTCGTTTTCTTGTGCACTCGCAAGCGATTGCGTCAGCAAGACTGTCTTGCGATCTGCAGAAATGCTAGCAAGCGCATGCGTAGCTTTTTTTATCTCTTTGTCGAAGCTGTAGGCGAGGTGGTAGGTCACAACGCTCAAAAAAGTTTTTGAGATCAAATTTGCGATGTATGGATCGGTCTTTGCGTAGTAGTGTGCTAACAGCTGTGCAACATCTTTAGTATCTGTTCTTGCGAATGACCGACGATCCATTTTGAAGGAAGTACATCCTGGATGGTTTACATGTGTGTAAAGTTTACGTACGGCCTCGTTTAAGGCCTTGATGCTGTCGAACTGAAAACTTAGCTTAAAGCGTGACATCTTGGCGTTGTGTTCTGAAGTTACGTTGCTGACGCCTGCCACACACTTTAAGTTATCAGCCGCCTCCGAAAATGCTTCTTTCACACCCTTCCTAACAATATCGGGTGTACTTTTAGTCAGTAGACTTGCAACTTGGATGAGCTGCTCTGCGTTTGTTAAATCCGCCACAAGCTCGAGCTGGCCAGAGCCATTGTCATGAATGCGGCCAGTCTCATATATATCGAGGCCGACGTCAAGGAATTTGTTGGAAGAGAATACCAGTAGACACAGTAGGTAGGTTAGATATTGTATTTTTTTCACGAAGGATTTAATCACGAAAAGCGATGTAATACACATAAGCACTTGGTCCGGTAAAATGGTACATGGCTACTTTATTATCAAGGAGTACCTGGTACGAGGATCGGTTGGTGCACAAGTGCCAACGCCCTAGCTGCTCTAGGCTATTCGTAACTCAGGGTCCCTGCAACCCCCGTTTGTAGCTGTGGTATATTCCCCTTGCCTCCCGTAAGAGAGATGCGTTTTGGGGGTCATTGCAGTATGCTACAACGTCTAGAGCAAGTGTTGAAGGAATTTCTGCACTATCTCTCAACACAAACATTTCTGCTATCCTGCGTTTTAGAAGTCCCCTGTAATACGGATGCTCAGCCCCTCCTTTCGTGAACTTGGGAAACTCTAGAGCAGCTGCCTCATATCGCGAGGCGCTGAGTAATGGTATCATATCGATTTGCTGTCCGCTATTTCGGATGTCTTTGGTGGGATCACGCAAGACTTTTGCTCCCATACTGTAGTTTAAGGAGACTAACGCATCAAACTCCCTCTGGTAGAGTGGCACTCTCACTAAGTTTTGTATGTCTGGTGCATACGTATCAGCTATCTTTGAACGTAGCAGTGTTTCTGCTTGTGCTTTTGATATGTCACCCTCCTGGTCTTCTGGGATAGTTTGCCCGTAACCTACTGTCCACGCTCCAACGGAACGGCGTATGGATGACTACTAAAGCCCTCAAATTTCTTTATTAGCGCTATTCCAGCCGGGGATACTTCACAATCTTCTACGTTGCTTCTTCTTTCTGAACGCACCGCACTCTCCTCCCATGTGTTCAACACCAACCCAGCTTTGCAGCTGGAGCTAATCGTCACGAGGAAGAGCAAGCTGCGTACCAGCGCAGTATGAGAGGCGGATATTGCAAGAAGGAGCTGTCGTATCTTGTACATAGTCATCCCTTGCTGGCACGCCCGCCCAGCTTGCCAATGTTACCACCATATTTACGATTAGTCAACACTTTTACGTTGATACTTTTGCAGTGACGGGTCTTTTTACCGCCACGGACCAATACAAGCATCTATTTTCGTGATAAAAAATATGTGTTAACACATCGCTGCATATGGCCAACAAGATCCAGTATATATCGAAAAAAGAACATCATATGCGAGCTGTGCCCACCAAGTACCGCCCAGAAGATTTGAAGGCAGAGGAAGTACTTATTAACATGGGCCCGCAGCATCCTGCTACCCACGGAATTTTGCGTTTAGAGGTGATCCTAGACGGCGAGCTGGTGGTGGATGTAGTACCTCATTTGGGCTATCTGCATCGTTGTTTTGAGAAGCATGCGGAGGCTTTACCATACAACCAAATTATCCCTTATGTAGATCGAATAGATTACCTGTCTGCCATGAACTCAGAGCATGCTTTTGTCATGGGGGTAGAACGGATGTTGGGTATTACAGGCCGGTTGTCTCCTAGGGTAGAGTACATCAGGGTGTTGGTGGCAGAGCTCAATCGACTGGCTTCTCATTTTCTGGCTATTGGCACGTATGGGGTAGACTTGGGGGCTTTTACTGCATTTTTGTGGTTGATGCGTGATAGAGAGCACATCTTACGACTCTTTGAGTGGGTCTGCGGTGCGCGTATGCTTTATAACTACATTTGGATTGGCGGCCTATACTACGACTTACCCGTAGGATTTGAAGATAGATGCAGCGAATTTATGCACTATCTGCAACCCAAACTCGCGGAGATCGACCAACTGATCATCGAAAACAAAATTTTTATAGCAAGAACAGCCAATGTGGGAGTTTTGCCTTTGGATTTGGCTATTAACTACGGCGTCTCAGGGCCGGCGCTCAGAGCTTCTGGTCTGCGGCTAGATTTGCGTAGGGTAGATGGTTATTCGGTGTATCCAGAATTAGAGTTTGAAATACCCATCGGGCAAGGTAAGATGGGTCAAGTGGGGGATTGTTGGGATAGGACGTGGGTTCGGATGCAAGAGTGTCGAGAGTCGGTGAAAATCATTGAACAATGTCTCTTGCGCCTTACGCGTGACTTTAAGCGTACCCCTTCGTTTGATCCTCAAAAACTGGTGCCTAAAAAAATTAGGACTCCGGACCAGGACCTATACGTGCGGTCAGAGAACCCACGGGGTGAGGTCGGCTTCTTCTTTCGTGCTACAAAGCGGGGTGACTGTCCTTTTCGTTGCAAAGCCCGTACGCCAAGTTTTAGCAATCTCTCCGTCTTGCCAGAAATTGCCAGAGGACACTTGTTGCCTGACTTAGTTGCTATAGTGGGGTCTGTAGATATTGTGTTGGGAGAGATAGACCGTTAGAAAATTTTCAGCTTGTTGATCGCCAAAATTCACTCGATTAGGTAAGTGCATGAACTAAGTGGCGACCATAACTAGACTATCGCAGAGCCTGATCTTGATCACCCTGGATGTCGTCTAGTCTGAAGCAAGACTAGGCTTGCAGCAAGCAGAGGGGGGCAATAGTCCCCTCTTATGAATGCGATCAATGTCCTGGCGTGAAGAGTCTGCTCTGTTACGGGACCGAAAGCTAGTAAGGCAAATATACTGTTACGAAAGTGCCTCAAGCTTGCATAGGCGCAATACGGTGGGGTAAAGAGGGGGTAGTTACTGAAGTTCAGAAAAAGTTTGTTTCATTCCTCGGCCGTCCATATAAACCATGCACTAAGCGGAGTGCGATATTCAGGAGAACAAGTTGCTGTACAGCGGTGTAATGTGGTATATCGGTATTGTGTGAGTGATGGTTGGAGGTTGCCCAAGATTTATCAAGAAGGTGGCTCTTTTGTCGAGACTGCCGACTCGTAGTGCTAGCGAAGACAGGATGCGTCAAGTGCTCATTGGGCGTGCCCAATGAGGGTTGATATATGGCTAGGGCTTAAAAGTATCACCAATCTTCAGAGATAGATCTAGGTATAGTATTCTTGGATTTACGTGCCTTTCTATGTATTGGTGTGCTTGACTCAACCAGGTAATCCATTTTTTAATTTTTTGGTGTGTCAATACTTGTCCCAACTTTTTAGTAAACTCTCGCTCTTCGTCTGTAGCTCTTGTGAGTCTTGTTTGTGTGAAAGAGAGTAGCAATGCCTCTCGTAGCATGTGCAGGGCGTAGGCCAAGAAGTCCCTCTGGTTTGTTTTGGACATTTCCTGAAAAGTTCCCGACTGAGCCACCAGTTGTGTCAAGTCGCGGGCATAGCACAGCCGCATCCAGCTTTTGAATCGCTCAAAATAGCCTCTCGTTGCGTTTTCGACAAGTTTGAATGCCTTATTGAGGTTGCCATCTGCCAACAGTGTAACCTGTGCTAGTTGTGTCCGATCTAGTGGATACCGTTGCGAGAGCATATTTGAAAGTGCTGCATCCGTAAAGGCGGGAATGTGTATCTGCTGTGTGCGCGAGCGGATCGTACTCAGTACCCTGTCTGGATTTACACTTACGAGCATGAAAAGTGTATGAGGCGGAGGCTCTTCTATAACCTTGAGTAGCGCATTGGCAGCTGTCACGTGGAGGTACTCTGGAAGCCAGACGAGTACAATTTTATACGCTCCCTCAAAGGCTTTAAAGCTTACGGCCTGGATGATCTCTTTGGCTTCTTCTCTTGAAATACTAAGCTGTTTATTCTCGTTGTTCAAGTGGATGCTCCAGTCGCTGGCATTTCCGTAAGGATGTTCATGGAGAAAAGTACGCCAAGGCTTCAGAAAATTGATGCTGACGACTTCCTTTCCCACGAATTTTTTGGTAGCGCTGGTAGGGAAAACGTACTTCACGTCCGGGTGGACCAGCTTCTGCGCCCTCAGGCAAGAAACACATCGGCCACAAGCGTCGTCCTCAAGTCTGTGATGACAGTTGAGGTAAGCTATGAAGGCCAATGCTAAGGGTAAGCTAGCGCTACCTTCAGGGCCCCAAAATAGCTGTGCGTGTGGAACCTGGCGTGTTTGTGCTACATGAATGAGGCGCTGTTTGATAGATGTGTAGCCTTGGATTGCCGCAAAGTACATGGTTTTCCGTTTCCTAGCTGCGATGGATAGCTGTAGCAAGAAACACATGTGCTAGTATCTTCTTGTCCTGTTCTGTCAGTTGCACTTGACGTCTCATCGTCATTCGCTCTGCTGCCTCCAACGCTTTATCCAGCACGTAGGTTTGTATGCGTTTCCCTTTGGCGCCCCATGTAAAAGAAGGCACTGTTTTGTCATAGTAACCCACTCCGAACAGGTTACTGCTCACTCCAACTATAGTCCCCGAGTTAAATACCGTATTGACGGCACATTTGCTGTGGTCACCCATAAAAAGGCCACAAAATTGCAAATTTTTCGCCTCAAGCTCTTCCCCACGCTCATCCCATACCTTGATTTTACCATAGTCATTCCTCAGGTTGGAGGTACTTGTTCCCGCTCCCAAGTTGCACCACTCACCGACGACAGAACTACCCAAAAACCCATCGTGAGCTTTGTTGCTGTATCCCAGAATGACCGAATTGCTTATTTCTCCACCCACTTTTGCATAAGGTCCAACGGTGGTCGCATTGCCTATTCTGGCTCCTGCCTTGACCTGAACCGCCTCACAAATGGCAGTAGGGCCTCTGATGACCGCACCTTCTTGGATAGTCGCGTTGCTACCGATGTAGATAGGGCCAGATTCAGCATTTAACACTGCCGCCTTGGTCGAGACGCCTTCTTCCATGAAGATACTCGCCTCGTTGTAGGTAATGGTATGTTGATCCAGAATGCGTTGTGTAGTCTTTCCTTCACAAATCCACTGAAAATCCTTGATGAGTTCCTGTTCATTCAACAGAAATATATCCCAATTGTTGTTGATTTGTGTAATGGGACTCTCAAAAATTATATTCTTGAAATAAGGAATGTCAAACTCATCCTTCTTGAAATTTTGTAGTTGCTCTCTATCACAGCGCGTAGCGATCAGCGTATCTCCTTTGACAAGCTTCTGGTTGATTTCCAGCTTCTTGATAGCCTCTACCAGCACTCTATCGGGACAAACTGTACTGTTGATGCATAAGCTATCCCTCGACTCCACGCAGGGGAACTTATGCCTGAGGTGGGAATCTGTAAGGAATGAATAGTCCCCTTTCAAGTAGTACTTCCACTTCTCCTCGATCGTGACAACGCCCACCCTGATCTTAGCCAGCGCCCTTGTATAAGAGAAGGGCCTAAGCAACTTTCTTGCTTGAGGCGTATCAAGTAGTACGATGTTCATTCGGTGAGCTCTGAGGGCCTTACGGAAAATACCTAGCCCTTCTTGTACTTCTGCTGGAATTTCTCTACTCTCCCTGCCGTATCTACGAACACTTTCTTCCCTGTGTAGAAGGGATGAGAGGCAGCACTTATCTCAACCTTGACCAGGGGATATTCTCTCCCGTCTGCCCATTGGATGGACTCCTTGGCATGGATTGTGGAGCGTGTCAAGAACTTGAGATCGCTTGAAGTATCTAAAAAAACCACCTCTCGGTATACTGGGTGTATGCCCTTTTTCATGACTGCTACTAGTTTTTGCCCCTATTGTTCTTTGCTTTCACCCTAAATGTAACAAAAACTTTAGAAAGGTGACCCGTCATGTCCTTGCAAGTTTGTTACGCAAGTATCACAAATAAGCTTTTTTCACACTAAAACACTTCCATTGCGGAAGCAAGACCTTTACATGGACAATCTACGAACTAGGACACCATTCAATAGCTTGATGCCGTTGCCTATGGCTTAGATAAATACATGCCGCCCTCGAGTTCTCCTTAAAAAAGGGGATAAGCCAACATAATCGTAAGGGAAATTACCTCAGCAACTGTAAAAATGTCCATTTATCCGATCCTATGCCATGCAAAGGTTTTGAAGCATGTGTGCCGTTGTTGCGTATTCATTGCTAGGGACAACCCATTTAGATGTACATGCAAAATGCAGCCTCCACACGGTACAGATCTTTTAAACGTACGTCTCACGCAGTTGATGGAGTGCCGTTTGCCTCTCCCTCCCTACATTTTTTGGTACGCAAGTGGGCCCTAAAAAGGCTTGTATTTCAGTACTTCTGGTACTCCCTGTTCCTGCTGTAGTTCAAGTCTTTCAATAAAGGTGCTTTGAGGCCTACGAAGAATTTGTAAGTCTGCTTTTCTCCCAGCGGATTCCAGTTAAAGTTCATTTCCCAACAATGTAAGTCTCTGTGAATGCTGATATCTGTTACGTTGCCTACAAACTCACGTTTGGTGATATCGTAGGCGCTTCTACAAGCCACTTGCCATTTTTTGGTTAGGTTTATACGCCACTCAAAACCAAGGCTATTTACCTCTTTTGGCGTATCCCCAGGCTTCGGACAACTGTAATTCCACTCATAATTCAGATTTAGATGCCAAGGCAATCTAAATTTCACGTATTGTGTCGGATTTTCCTGGACATTGCTTGCTGCTTCGTTGCCACTTTGGTCGTTATTCAGTGCCTTATTCCGTTTTTCTGTACTCAGTTTGGCACTAATTCCCAGCTGGGCACTCTTCATATGTCCTAGCCCTCTGCCGTGATGCCAGGCCAACTTATTGCTTCTCGTGGGTTCTTTTTTACCATGCCGATGGGGGCTTTCAGTACCTTCATAGAAATAGGGATCAAAAGTGGCCCGAAAATTGATTTCGAATAGTTTATCAAATAAACCTGTGCGTGTTTTGAACTGGATATCGCCTAGCGCGTGTTGGGTTGCTAAAAAATCATAGCTCGTACTCCAGTCAAAATTCTCTAGGATGGAGACTTTTTTAGCTCTCTTTTGGGCGTTTTCCCGGCTTCTCACTTTTACGGCTAGTCGGTTGTTTAGACTGAGTGCTAGTATTGCCGTAGATTTTTTTCCCGGAGATGGGTGAAAAACTGCTTCTTCAAATCTGTTGAACTTCTCGCCATCTTTTTTCCCCCCTTTTATGGTCTGCCAGTAGTCATACTCAGGGCCAGAGAAATCAGGTGTGTAGGTAAACGCCAATTCGGGTTTAATCTGGTGTCTGATAGCTTGCACAGCAGCACTGTGCCCAAAGGCGTGGGTGCCGTAAACGGTAGTTTTTAGACTAGCGCCGAAACTATAGTCATATACCCGCACAAAACCGAGAACTTTTTCTTTTGTTATTTCACCTTCGGCATTATACCTGTGATCTACTTTTTCCCAATACCAACGCTCCTGGTATTCAATTTTCGGTGTTACATTTAGGTAGCGTAAGATTTTTACATTGGCTTGTAGTGGGATTGTGTGCCTCATCCCGTATTTCCTTCGCTCCCATATGGCTATCCAGTCCTTTGGTTCAAGGAAGTCTATCCTATCCTTGGCGCTGTATGAAAGTTCATTTTTGTACTCAAATTTGTGTTGCAAGTAGATATTTGAATACCATTTTGTGCTAACAGCTCCTCTTTTTCGGAAGGGGTACATGTTAGTTGTACTCAGAGACACTTCAGGCAACGTAGCATAAGTTACGCCGCTCTGTGAGGTCCGAAGGCGTAAACTGCTCCCCAAGGTGTAGGGGAGTGGCAATCCTACGAGGTTATTGGTATACCGGATACTAGAATTTCCTTGAGTTTGTAATTTTTCTATGCTCAGCGAGGCGTCCCTCGCGTTGGCACTTCTTCTTTTTTCTAGGTCTACTTGCGCATGCAAGCTGCTGGACTTACTGTTCTCAGTCCTATGACGCCATTGAAAGTGCCAGGTTGTATTTTTCTCGAATGATGAAGTTTCTGCAGGTTCGATATGAATGCTTCGTCTGAAATATAGGCTCCCGCCATATCGGTAGCGCTTCTTGTAGTTAGAGTTTGCTGTAAACTCTGTGGAGCCTTTGGAGTAAATATCCCCTTGAAGGGCTAGATCAACGTAGTCGTTAAATTTGATGTAGTATCCACCATTCTTGATGCAAAATCCTTTTTCACTTTCTCCGCCATACTTGGGAGGTATAATGCCAGCCTCTCGGGGAAGGTAGAAAACGCCGAAAGGCAATCCCAAAGGAGTGGGTACACCATCGAAGTAGAGGTTGAAGGGGCCAGATACTACTTGATCACCCTGGGTAATTTTTACCTGTCGGGCATGGACGTGGAAGTGAGGTTTCGTAAGATTGCAGGTGGTGTAAGTGACACTGTCTGCATAAAAGGTGGTCTCTCTGTCCTTTCTTACCTTGTTGGTCCTCAAGATACCGTCTTCTTGTTTAGTAAATAGTTTGCTGGCAGTGGCCTTCTGAGACACAAAGTTACAGCGTATGTTTTCTGCGATGAATTCTACGCCATCCTTAGTCAAAACTACTTTTTTTTCTATGATCCCCGCCGTATGTTTTTTGCTAAACGCAGCGATGGTGTGGTTAATCCAATCTATGAAAACCTCTTCTGCTTCGAGTTTGATGGTATCATGTTCGATGGTGCCTGCACCATACAAACGAATCGTTTGATGCGTTACGTCAAAAATTATTTCGTCCTCTGCGCCATACTGAATGGTAGATTGTAGAGATTCCTCTGATGCTATGGCGGCTGGATCCTGGTCATTATAGCCTGACAAAGGGATGGCCGAGGCTGTACCTGCCAACAAAGTGCGCGCTGTACTGGTTGTCCCAAGGGGCACTACCCCCTCTTGCGATGGTGCACCTGCTTCTGTTGGCCTGAGCTTTACTTTTTGTGAGGGTATGCGCCCAGGTGTTGTGGTATCGACTTGTGGTTTGGTACTGCGGAAGCTGGTGCTTGGATTGGCTGCATGGGTGGTGCCTAAGAGGCACTGCAACAGCCATGCAAGGCACGCGAGTACATACTTTGATTTGGGCACCTGTACTGTAGCTATTCGGAACTTTGGTCGTAAATTTACCCTATTCGTGTTGAATAACAGCATTGCTATGAGAAATATTGTAAGGGCACTGGGCATACTGGCCCTGCTTGTGCTTGGGGCGTTTGATAATGCTGGCATCCCGAAATACAGAATAAAAAAGGTTGTTATTGATGCAGGTCATGGAGGGCGTGACTCGGGTGCTTTGGGCAGCTTTTCAAAAGAAAAGGAGATAACACTCAGGATAGCTCTGGAGCTTGGCGACATAATTAGGCGGCAGATGAAAGATGTCGAAGTTATCTACACTCGTCAGACGGATACATTTGTAACGCTGCATGACAGGGCCCAGATTGCTAATAAGAACAATGCAGATGTATTCATTTCAGTCCATTGCAATGCCACGCCGCAGGACACAAATACCCATGGTACTGAGACGTATACGATGGGCCTGCATACTTCAAAATATAATTTAGAAGTAGCTAAAAGGGAAAACGGCGTCATCCTTCTGGAGAATGACTATCGAGACAATTATCAGGGTTTCGATCCCAAGTTGCCTGAGTCGCTTATCTTGTTCTCGTTATGTCAAAATGCCAATAATGACAATAGCCTGAAGCTTGCACAAAATATACAGCACCAGTTCAAAAATAGGGTAGGGAGGAGAAGCCGCGGCGTTAAACAAGCAGGTCTTTTGGTGCTGTGGCAGACTGCTGCCCCAAGTGTCTTGGTAGAAGTCGGTTTCATCACGCATCCCAAAGAAGAAAAATATTTGAATAGTCAATCGGGGCAGTCACACATCGCTTCTGGTATTTTTAGAGCTTTTCGAGATTATAAAAATGAGCTAGAGGCCAATAGCTAGCATATTAGATGGAACACCATGGCGTGGGTTGCATGTGTCAAAAAATGAGTAACAAGATTTGAAATTCCTGTCTACAAGGTAGTATCTTTTGCCGTGGCCGTGGTGTCTGGCTTGTTGTGTTGCATTCAAACTATGGTAACATCGAAACGTTGATCTCGTGAAACTAAGCAAGGAAGTAAAAATTGGGCTCTTAGCCACTGTTGCATTCGCTGTCGTTTACCTAGGCTCCAATTTTTTAAAAGGGAGGGAAATTCTTGCTTCCAGCAACAGCTATTGTACTATTTACGATAATTGCGTCGGCTTGAGTACTACAAGTCCGGTGCTTGTCAATGGTGTGCCCGTTGGCAGAGTTAAAAGCATACAGATTCTTCCCAATGGGGGGCGAGGTGTTTTGGTGACATTTGAAACGAAGCGAGAAATTCAACTCACGGATACAACCCACACTCGACTAATTAGTCCCTCCTTGTTGGGTGCAAAGGCAATCAACCTCCTGATTGAACCAGGAAATCCACTCGAAAATCATGCGACGGTGCCAGGGAAGGTTGAGCCAAGTCTTGAGGATATCTTTGTTGGACGTATCCTACCTTCTCTAGAAAGTGCTCAGAATATCTTCTTGTTGACTAACAAGTTTGTGTCGAATCTCATTGATAACACGGATAGAATTAATAGCATATTTTTAAGTCTGGAGGGCGCAGCCCATCAGTTGAAAGAAACTATCGATAAGAACAAAAGGGAAATTGATGTAGTAAGTCGGGACATATTCGAAGTTACCAACGCCCTTGCTGACAGTGAAAATGGCGTAAGGCCGCTCCTAGAAAAGTGCAATCAATTGATGGAAGGAAAAGAAGCTAAGGAGATCGCTGAAAAGCTTGGCCACATTCTAAATAGTGTTGATAAGGTCTTTGATAGGACAGGTCAAGGAAAGACCAGTTTCAGTCGACTGCTTTACGACGATGACTTCTACAACAATCTCAATCAGACTTTAGGGAATCTCGATAAGCTTATCATCGATCTCCGGTCTAATCCCTGGCGGTATATCAGCCTTTCCATTTTTGGAAAGAAGCAAGAACAGGGGAAGGCTAAGAATAAATGACTCTTTCACTATCCGTTTGTGAGCTGTCACGCGTCTTCCCTTATATGCTCACTTCTTTGCCCCAGGCCAGTACGTGGCCTGTGTAGAATTTGTAGTGAATAACAAAAAGTTGGGATCCTATCGCCCCCCATACGACCCCTTGGTTCTTTTTCGTAAACTTGCTGATGCTTATGTCTTGTTTCAAAGACAAGCTCTTGACGCCGTACACTTTGTAGATGGCCTCTTTGGCGCACCAATAGACGCAAAGTTTTTCCAGATCATTATCACTTTCCCGCACTTCTTGGTGGTTTAAGAATTTTTCTTTGACATCCTGTAATTTTTTGCAGAGTACCTGGATATCTACACCTATAGCATGCTGCTGATCCACCGCAACAAATGCAAAAGGATAGCAGTGTGCTATGCTTAGGTGAAGGCTACTATTGACCAAATACGGTCGTCCTTGAGCATCTTTTTGAAGCCCAGTATACTCGTGGCCTAGTTCGGCAAGCAATTTTTGGAGGGTAAGTCTAGCCGCTAACCATTCTCTTCTCTTGCGAGGGTGGGTAATCTTCTCGTATTCTGCTTGTGCGGGCATGCTAAGTGTACTATCTCTCCATAGTACTTCTTGTGGCTCGTTGATGTGCCATAGGAGATGGGCGCTGTGCTGACTGATTCTAGTAAACCCACAGAGCGGCATTTGAATACTCTTACTTTAATTTAAGTTAATCGGCGGGAAAAGTGATATCCACTTGGTACCTGTACGACACCCCCCATATCAGAGTATCGTTGAGAAGTAATTCAAAACGTGTCAAGCGGGCGAAACGTCAAAATGTTTTAGCGTGTTTAGTGGGCGACGAATATTCTCTAAATTAGGGCGTTACGAGATAGATACAAAGCCTAAAAGCAGCATGCAGCGTATAACGCCTATAGAAATTAGACAAAAAAGCTTCGAAAAAAGCTTTAGAGGGTATCAACCTGATGAGGTCGGTGCTTTTTTGTATGCCCTTTCTTGTGCATGGGAAGAATTGATAGCTCACCTTGATATGGTTAAGTCCAAGCTGGAAGAAAGCAATAAAGAGGTAACTAGGCTCCAGAGTGTGGAAAATGCGCTCTTGAGAACTGTCAAGGATGCAGAAATAACAGCTCATGGTCTCATCGAACAGGCCAAAAAGGGCGCCCAACTGTGTGCTAGGGAAACCAAGATTGAGACGGAGCGACTGGTATACGAAGCACAAGAAAGGGTAAGAGCAATTGAAGAAGAAAGCCAAAGAAAACATCAGCGCTTAGAGGAAAAGATGGCTAGAGAATTAGAAAAAACTAATAAGGTGGTTCAAGAGGCCGAGACATACCGAGACACGCTGTTGCAAAAACTCCAGCATCTAGCCGAAGATATCTTGACCAAAATTCGATCTATCGACGGCAATAGAAAGCTCCATGTTGGTAACGAAGAAGCACCTAACTGACAGATACCTGTCACGGCATCGCCACCTGACCAAGATTCAAAGACCTTTACTGTGCCAAAGCAGCAACTATAAGGCGTGCTTCATAGCATCACCTCATTAAGCCACAAAAGTCACTTTGAAATTAGCTGCCATTGATATTGGATCCAATGCTACTCGGTTACAAGTGAGCCATGTCTCGCTTGTTGGCGGGGAGCCTAAATTCAAAAGAGTAGAATATTTACGCTTCCCTTTGCGTCTTGGGTGTGACGTTTTTAAGCAGCAGCATATCAGTGCAGAGAACGAGCAGCGTCTTTTGCAGTTGCTTAAAGCTTTCAAGATACTCATAGACCTATATGGCGTTGATTCCTATATGCTTTGCGCCACCTCTGCTTTTAGAGATGCCGGCAACAAGCACGAAATTGTGCGCCGTACCCAGGAAGCACTCAACATGGCAATCTACATTGTAGAAGGAGAAGAGGAAGCATTGCTAATCCACAAAGCAATTCGTCACTTGCTGGTTGCAAATAATAACTACTTGCATGTGGACGTGGGTGGTGGCAGTACGGAAGTGAGTATGTATAAAGGCCCCGATAAGATTGCCTCGCGTTCTTTTGACTTAGGTGCTATAAGAATGCTAGAACACTACGATGCTATCTCCACTTGGGAAGCAATGTACGCATGGATCAGTACCCAGAAGCAACACCTCACAGACACGCCTATAGGTATTGCTACAGGAGGTAACATTCGCAAGTTAGCTCAGTTGGCAAAGAGAGGCGTCAAAAAACCCCTTTCCCTGAAAAGACTAGAGGCTATCAAAGCACACATTGCCTCTCATAGCCTAACAGCAAGAATTAACACTTTGGACCTTAATCCAGATCGTGCAGAGGTGATCCTCCCTGCTATAGAAATTTATGGTGCAGCTATGCGATGCGGAGGAGTAGAAAAAATCCTGGTGCCTGATGTAAGCCTAAGGGATGGAATTATCCAGGCGTTGTACGAGCGAGCTGTACACGATGGCGTGCTAAAGGGCACACCAGTACGCCGGCTGTCCCTGAGTTAGTGGTGCTACTGTGTCCGAGCTGGGGCGGCCGCCTCCGATTCTTTTGTAACCGAAAGCTCTTTTTTTAGTTGTTCTATGTCCACGTGCTTAATCACCGGTGTAGCTAACAAGCGTTTCATGGTTACTTTTCTTTGTGTCGCCCGTGTCCGGTTCTTTTTTACTTTCCTTTTTAGCCTCGTAACTGCCATGATGTGCCTTGTAGGTGGATTGCTGTAGTGGTAGATTCACGCCGGCGGGAAGACCCCTTTGGCTCTAACTTGTGGGCCCTGTAGGATTCGAACCTACGACCCCCTCCTTGTAAGGGAGGTGCTCTCAACCAACTGAGCTAAGGGCCCAACAAAGATCCAAATATAGAAAACTTCCTGTTCTTTTCGAAGAGCGAGGATATGTCTTGTGCAAGCCTCTTATTTTTGTGGTTGTATTCACACTTTTGAACTCTGTTAATCAATGGCTCAAATCCTAAGCGCTAGTCGAAGGATTTTGGCTGCACTATTCCTGCTGTTGGGGCTTGTTGTAGTAGCCACAGGTGTGTACTGCTATCACTACCAAGACAAGATCATTCAAAGATTTCTTGATGAGACCAACAAGCAGTTACGTAATCCTATACGGATAGGGTCCATTCGGTGTACCTTCCTCAAGTCTTTTCCCAACATTACCCTTACACTGCACAATGTGGTGGTCGAAGACCATCTAGCTTCCGATGAAGATGTGCTTACTGCTTGTAAGATCTACTGTTCCTTTGACCTATGGAGACTCATGCAGGGGCAGTGTGTATTGACTTCCTGCTGCCTAGAAGACGGGAAAATCAACCTAATGGGAAACTCGGGTTGTCAGCTGGCGTGGGCGGCAGGAGTACAGCATGAGATTCCCTTGGCAGTGGCGTTGCAGAGGATTTATCTCAAGAACATGGAGGTAATGTACGGTGGTGAGCGGCAGCATTATGTGATCAGTGCAGAGCAAGTACAAGCCAGCGTAGGGTGGAAGCACTCTAAGCTGGAAATTAATTTGCAGGGCAGGGCAACAGTGCAGCGTATCCAGCTAAAAGATTTATCATGTGCACGCGAACTACCCATATCGCTGAAGGCTTCTCTGTTATATGACCAGCGGAAACAAATATGGACCCTTCGACCTGTACAGATCAGGTGTGAAAACTCATTGCTGACTGTACAAGGCAACTGGGGGATAGAGGCTGCGTCTGCTCTCACAATCCAAGGAAAAAAGATCAACCTTCAAAGGTTGCTGGATTGCCTGCCTGAGCAGTACTACCCACCAATAAGGTTATACAATCTGTACGGTGAGCTAACTCTGGACTTAAAGGCGCATAGGCAGCAGGGGCGACTTTTTGCTTTACAAGGTGACTTTGTCTTCAGTAATGGAACCTTTTCTGTGGGGCAATTTCCCATACCTATCAGGCTGTGTCAGCTCTCAGGGAACTTGAGCATTCCCAATGTACAAGATCTTACAACAGCCACTCTCAGTATTGATAAAATGGCTAGTACCCTTGCCGGTAGTGAGTTATCAGGTAATTTGGTCCTACACAATTTTCGTGATCCCCACCTTCAATGTGCTGCCAAAGCTACGCTTGATTTGGCTTCTTTAGACATACCATTGGCCCATGTTGCCATCACAGATGCTTCAGGGAAGCTAAATGTTCACTGGGAGTTTGCGGTTAACTTGCGACAACTTATGTGTGGCGTGCATACAAAAGAGCACCTACATTTTTCAGGGGTACTGCGAGCACAAGCAGCCCGGTTTAAGCTCGGCTCGTCCCAGCTTTTGTGCAAGGACCTGACGGGCAGCTTGATTTTTGACGGCCATGACTTGGTCATGAAAGACCTCTCAGCGCATATGGGGCTAAGTAATTTTGTACTGGATGGTACCGTCCACAATCTACTACCCTATTTATTTTCTGGTATCCCCAAGCCCCGTTTAGATGCCAAACTTTATGTAGACTACCTCGATCTGGATGAACTGCTCCATGAAAAACATACACCTGCTGTCCAAGCCAAACTAAGCTCTGCAAATTTTGATCTTACCTCTTATTGGGTATTAGACCTCGATTGTGATATTCGGCAATGTCATTTCAGGCGGGTTAAAGCAAAAAATCTACACGGCAAAATCCAGGTCAAAGACCAAAAGCTGGTCGTTAGAGACTTACAATTGAACATTTTGGGAGGAAAATCCTTACTAGACGGTGTTTTGGATGCAAGTACCGGTCTTCTCAATATCCATACGACAGCCAAGCTACAAGGTCTGCAGATAGCTGATTTGTTTTATGCGTTCGAGAATTTTCAACAGAATTTTTTGACAGACAAGCATTTAAATGGGGAAGTGTTTTCTGATGTTGACTTAACAATTCAGGCTGATAGACAATGGAATATGAACTGGGAGTCACTGCAAGCTGATATCGGTATTCGATTGCACAACGGTATGCTGAAGAACTTCGATCCCGTTCAGCAACTGGCCAAGTATGTAGCCGGGGAAAACCTTACTAGCCTGCACTTCTCAGAACTTAAAAATCACATTCTCATCAAAAATAAGAAGATCCATCTGACTCCAATGGAAGTACATTCGAATTTGACGCGTATTCAGCTGTCGGGAACACACACTTTTGATGGTGAGATAGACTACCATTTTGGCGTATCTTTTGCCGGCCTGCAACACAAAGGTGGCGAAGCACGCTCCGAAGTATTAAATGCTGATACATCAGCGGGCATAAACCTGTTCTTCAATTTACGGGGTGATATCAATCGATACAAGATCAGCTACGATGCCGAATCGTCCAGAGCAAGCTTGAAAGGAGCTCTGCGGGAACAGGGTAAGATTATTGGTACTATCGTACAAGGGGGGTACCAGCCAAAAATACAGCCCCCAGAGCTGGCCCCGGATGATTACTTTGATTTTGATTGATAGAGCTTGTCTGGCGTTCCGTAGCCGTGTTAATGCCTAGGCGCCTGCCGTGGTCTCAAGTTGTAGTTTTTGATTACTGTAGTTTACAAAGCTTCACGGGATAACATCTAGCCCGTTGTAAAAAAGTAGAAGACCCTATTAGAGTGCCTGATAGTTGGCTCAATCTCTTCTTCGCGAGTCGATCGATGTATGCCTGTCGTTGAGGTAGCTTATCTAATCCCTAATTTTTGAATTAGTTATTCTTGGAAGATAGTGTCGATAGCCTCGAGTGTCATCACTACAAAAGTTTTGTGGCCCGCTGGTGTGTGATGGGGGTGGGTGCAAGCAAAAAGTTGGTCTACTAATGCATCTATTTCCTCCTGCTGCAATTTTTTTCCTGATTGAATACAAGCACGCTTGGCCAACGATCTGGCTAAATTCTCTTGCGTAGTTAGCGTAAATCGTGCTTGATTCCATTTAAACTGCTCGACCAAACCCTCCAAGAGTTGTTTCAGGTCATGGTCCGCTGCTTCTACCGGACAGCCGGTTACGATAAGGCTGTCTCTTTCAAAAGTGTCTAGCACAAAGCCTAGAGCGTGCATGTCTGTGGCATGGGCTTGGACGAGGGCTAGATCGGCAGGATTGAGGTGGATGCGTACGGGGAAGAGGAGTTGTTGAGCACTTTTACCCTTGTTGTGCAGCAGGGGTTGTAAGTACTGTTCATACAGAATCCGCTCATGTGCGGCATGCTGGTCTATAAGTAAAATACCTGATTTGAGCTGCGTCAAGATGTACTTATTGTGCAGCTGTACTTTTACGGTGTTTGCTGTTGCATGTGTAGGCTGCAAGGATGCCGTTTCAGAAGCAGTAGGGGTGCTGGAGGCACCAGCCATCTGCCATGTAATGGTAGTATTGTCAGGGTGTTTATCTAAGGGTTGAAAAAGCCTCTCCCAGTCTTTGATTTTACCCTGTTGAGGCATTGTGTCCCAACTTTTGAACTGGGCATATCTGCTTTCTTTTACTTTTTCTGCCGTAGAGGTTGTTGTGGAGGAAGTGGTGGAAAAAGGGTTAAAGTTGTTATTCTGCTCAAAATCAATGGACGGAGTCATATGGTGGGTGGCTAGGGCCCGTTTGATAGCCGCAGTTAAAATGGAATAGACCATGCGCTCGTCATCGAACTTTATTTCTGTCTTGGTGGGATGTACGTTGACGTCGATGCGGTCAGGTGCTATTTCGATGAAAAGTACGTAAAAAGGAAAGGTATTGGGAGACAATAAGCCCTCAAATGCAGTCTTGACCGCATGGTGCAGGTAGAGACTTTTGATAAAGCGTTGGTTGACAAAAAAGAACTGGTCGCCACGCGTTTTCTTGGCATATTCTGGTTTGCCGATGTAACCCTGAATTTTGAGTACTTCTGTTTCCTCTTGGCAGGGGATAAGCTGCTTTTTGGAGGCTTCTCCCAACACGTGGACGATACGATGACTGAGTTTGGCAGCAGGTAGTAAGTATGTTTCTAGGCTGTTTTGGTAAAAAGAGAAGGCAATGTCATGTCGCGCTAAAGCTACCCGCTGAAACTCGTCGATGAGGTGCTTGGTTTCTACGGGGTTAGACTTTAGAAAATTCCTACGCGCCGGAACATTGAAAAAAAGGTTCTTCACGCTGACTTTGGTGCCTTGGGGAGTCGAGACAGGCGCTTGTGTCTTGAACTGAGCACCTTCAATGATAATTCGTGTACCTAATGACCCTTTTTTGTGGCAAGTTTCCATCTCTAGCTGGGCCACGGCAGCTATCGAAGCCAATGCTTCACCTCTGAACCCCATAGTCTGGATGTTAAAAAGGTCTGCTGCGGTCCTAATTTTAGATGTGGCGTGCCTTTCAAAGCTCAACCTAGCATCTACCTCTGACATGCCCGTTCCGTTGTCAATAACTTGAATGAGGCTCTTCCCGGCGTCTTTGACGATGACCTTGATAGCGGTACTGCCTGCGTCAACGGCATTCTCTAGCAATTCTTTAACCACTGAGGCAGGCCTTTGCACCACCTCACCAGCAGCAATCTGATTGGCAAGGGCGTCGGGAAGCAGGCGGATGAGATTAGACATACTTCAGAGAACGGTGCAAAGGAACGCTTCGCGAATCTAACATGGATATGAGGAAGAACCAATGTCCATACAATGTCAAAAGTGCTCATTCCCTCCTCGTGATGATTCAGGGGGTTAATTCTGCTTTAAAATAGAGAGTGAGTACTACTCCTATATAAATGGGTTACAGGTTGATCATAAGTACCTAAAACATAAGTAAAACGCTCAGGGAAGAAGTACTCGTTGCCCACATTGCGGTAGTAGATGTTGTTAATTTTGAGGTTGCCCTAGTACTATTCATTCTCAGTCTGTCGAAAAGGGAGGGATGCATTAGGTACTTCTGAGAGAGTCTCAACGTGGGGGCACTCAAAAATAATAATCTGTGCAATCGTTCAAGACGGTTATGTGCAGTGCAGATTTGATAGCCCCATACCGAGGTGTAAATGTTGGGGTGATTGTTAGGCTAATAATGTTTTAGTCCGAGCTACTGCAAGTGCACGGACTCCTGCAAAAAGAATGGCGTTTCTGCCAAAAAACTACTAACTTCATTGCCTCTCGCAGGAGATGCAGGGGGGTGCTTTAATCGTTTGAAGGAAGTATTATTCAAAAAGATCTCCAGCGTGATTTGAAATACGCATTGTTCTTAACGCTAAAAGATGCATTGACCATGAAAAATCTCTCTAGATTTGGGGCGCTCGCTTTGATCATACTAGCTGTTTGGCTTTACGCGCGTTCTGTGCGTGTGCCTCAAGGTCAAAACGAAAAGGTACTAGTAACAACTAGCGAGGTGCAAATCAAGGGCTTCGATCCAGCCCAAATAGATGACTTGTACAGCTCTCGTGAAGCGACCAGAGTGTATGAGGGACTGTTGACATACCACTATCTCAAGCGACCGCACGAGCTTGTGCCTAACCTAGCGGTTTCTTTGCCCACTGTTTCCGAGGATGGCTGTGTGTACACTTTTACGCTTCGGGAGGGCGTCAAGTTTCATGACAATGCGTGTTTCCCTTCAGGGCAAGGAAGGGAGCTTACGGCCGAAGATTTTGTCTACGCGATCAAAAGGGTGGCAGATCCTAAAGTGCGTTCTTCTTGGTTCAGCGTGGTGGCAGGGAAAATTAAAGGGCTAGACGCATGGCGTGATAAGTATACCGACACTGCCCACACAGACTACTCCGAGGCAGTGGAAGGTCTGAAAGCGCTGGATAGGTACAGTTTACAATTTACCCTGACACAGCCCTGGCCCCAGTTTTTGTACATTTTGGCCATGAACTTTTGCTGTGTAGTGCCCCAAGAGGCCGTACAGTACTACGGTGAAGAATTCCTCAATCACCCTGTCGGTACAGGGCCGTTTACCATGGAAGCGTTCAATCCCCAACTGAACAAGCTGGTGTACCATAAGAACCCTACTTTCAGGGACAAGCGCTTCCCCAGTGAAGCTTCAGAGGGGTATCAGCATCTTCTTGCTGATGCTGGCAAGAAACTACCTTTGGTCGACAAGATCATCACCCACATTCTTCCGGAAGAGCAGCCCAGGTGGCTTAAGTTTCAGCAAGGCGCCATAGATATAGCCGATATCGCCTCTGACAACATCGCTTTAGAAGTTATTAAAGGGAATACTATAGTACCCCAACTGCAGGAAAAAGGGGTTCAGCTGTGTCTGGAGCAAGCGCCAATGACTAGTTTTTTTGCTATTAACAATGATTGTGAGCCATTCAAAAACAATGCGAAACTACGCCAGGCTTTGTCTTTGGCGTTCGATGGACAGCGATATAATGAGCTTTTTTTTAATGGCAGTGCCGTGTCGGCGCAATCCATCATACCGCCTGGACTTTCGGGATACCAAAGAGACTATGTCAACCCGTACAAACAATATGACCTGGCCAAAGCCAAGCAGCAGCTGGCAGCAGCTGGCTATCCTGAAGGGAAGGGGTTGCCAGTGATTACCTTGGATGTTAGGGCTAACACTAAACAAAAACAAGAGGGTGAGTTCTTTAAGAAATGCATGGAGGGCATTGGTGTCAAAATCAGGGTCGTGCCCAACATATTCCCTGAGCTGTTAAAGAAAATGAGCCAAAGGAAGACTATGATGCACGCGATCTCATGGGGGGCTGACTATCCAGATGCAGAAAACTTTTTGCAGCTGTTCTACAAGTCTCACCAAAGTATGAGCGCCGGGCTAAATTTTAACGATGCCGCTTACAATGCGTTGTACGAACGAGCGACAAACATGCAGCCCTCCGAGGAACGCACCATTCTGTACGAACAGCTGAACCGTATGCTTGCGGAATGTGCCCCCGTAGTTTACTCAATACATCAAGCCCATCCTGTGCTCTATCATGGCTGGGTAAAAAACTACCTCTGGTCTAATTATTGTGGCGGTCTAGAGCAATATATTAATATCGATCTGGATCAAAAGAAAGCTTTGCAAGCCAGGTTCTGAGAGTACATAGGATCTCATGAGTATTTACCATTACACTGTTAGGAGGCTTTTCTATGCTATTCCGATTTTGATCGGGGTGACGCTAGTCATTTTTATCTTATTCAATGTGGTAGCGGGTGATCCAACCCTGACTTTACTTGGAAGGTATGCGACGCTTCAGCAAATGGCTGAACTGAGACATGAGCTAGGGCTAGATAAGCCTTTGTTGTTACAATACCTCGACACACTCAGGTCAACTTTTACATTACAATTTGGTCGTTCCTGGTCCACCAATCAGCCGATCTCACAAATGATTCAAGTAGGGGCCTACGCCTCGCTCACCCTGTCTGTTCCTGCCTTTGTACTCGCCAGTTTGCTCTCTATTGCTATGGCGTTATTGGCTGCTTTTTTTCGTGACACATTGCTAGACCGAAGTCTAGTTGTCATTAGCGTTATTATGATGAGTGTTTCGGTACTCGCTTACATCCTCTTTGGGCAGTGGGTATTTGCGTACAAGTTGGGCTGGTTTGAGATAGCAGGGTATGAGTATGGCTTTCCGTACTTTATTCCCTATATCATTCTGCCAGCCATGATCTGGATTGTACTCAGCATAGGCCCTGATGTGCGTTTTTATAGAACAATCATATTAGACGAGGTGCACCAAGATTATGTCCGCACTGCCCGTGCCAAAGGGCTTGCAAACCGGACGATATTGTTTAAGCACGTACTCAAGAATGCCATGATCCCCATCATCACCAATCTAGTCACTCAGATTCCTTCACTGATATTGGGCGCTTTGTTGATTGAGAGTTTCTTTGGTATCCCTGGCTTGGGTAATATCACCCTGCAAGCCATCAACAATTCTGATTTTCCCGTTATCAAGGCCATGACTATTCTGTCTTCCATGTTGTACATCATTTTTAATGTCATCACCGATATACTCTACACCTTGGTAGATCCACGTATCAAACTCAATTAGCTGCCCTATGATAGTCCACCCTGCTCCCAGGTCGCTCTGGAGAGAGACTCTACGCCAGCTGTTTCAAAAAAAGCTCACCATAGTAGCCTTGGTGGTTATTTTCACGTACACATCAGTGGCGTTATTAGCCCATTGGGGGCTTATTGCGGGCAGTTGGAACACCGAGGTGGGTAGCTCTTACGCTGCTCCTAGTATGCAACACTGGTTGGGCACGGACATTTTTGGTAGAAGTGTGCTGGCAAAAGTTATCAAAGGCACAGAAGTCGCCATGAGCGTTGGTTTTTCTGTCGGCCTCATTTCGATCACCATTGGCGTGGCGTTGGGTGCTTTGGCTGGTTACCTTGGGGGTATTGTAGACGAATGTATTGTATGGTTTTATACCACAGTAGCTTCTATTCCCAGCATCATGCTACTCATTGCCCTAACTTTTATCCTGGGAAAGGGTATTCTTGCTGTGTACATTGCTCTGGGCATGACTCACTGGGTGGATTTGTGTCGGTTGATCAGGGGTGAGGTTAAGCGCCACAGAGACCGGGAATATGTACAAGCGGCTGCTGCCCTAGGGGCAAGCCATCTGCGTAGACTCTGTAGGCATATTCTTCCGAATGTTTTACACATTGTAGTTGTTTGCTTTTCACTTATCTTTCAGTTCGCGATTAAATCAGAAGTTATCCTCTCTTATCTTGGCTTGGGCATGCAAGATAGCCCTAGCTGGGGTGTGATGATTGATGATGCTAGAGTAGAACTTACCCGAGGTATATGGTGGCAATTGACTTTTGCTACGTTAGCCATGTTTTTGATTGTGTTGGCCTTTAACATCCTGAGTGATGCCCTCAGAGATGCTTTAGATCCCAAACTAAAGGGTAAATAGCCATGGCCAAAAAAATTCTGGAAGTAAAGCAACTAGTGACCAGTTTTAGGACTGCACAAGGCACTGTCAAAGCAGTAGATGGGGTTTCCTTCGATGTGTATCAAGGGAAGACGTTAGGCATTGTTGGCGAATCTGGTTCTGGCAAGTCCACAATCGCCCTTTCCATCATGAGGCTTATTGAGTCTTCTGTAGGTTGGATAGACCAAGGCTCTGTTTTGTTGCAAGGGCAAGATATTTTGAAGTTGCCGAGGCGTGCCATGCAGCATGTACGTGGTAATCAGATCTCGATGATCTTTCAAGAGCCCATGACATCGCTGAATCCTGTCTTTACTGTTGGGAACCAAATTCAGGAAGCTTTACTGCTACACCAAGACATTGCTCCTAAAGATGCCCAGAGCCGGTGTATAGAGCTACTAGCTTTGGTAGGCATGCCCACACCTGAGAAATGTATGTATGAATACCCCCACCAGCTTTCTGGTGGCATGCGGCAGCGTGTCATGATTGCGATGGCACTGGCTTGCCAGCCTGCTGTGCTGATTGCAGACGAACCCACCACAGCCTTAGATGTGACTACGCAGGCACAGATTCTTGATTTGATGCGTAAGTTGCAGGAGGAAATAGCCATGGGTATTATATTGATCACGCACGACTTGGGCGTGGTGGCAGAGATGTGTGATGAGGTGGCAGTGATGTACTGTGGCAGAATTGTCGAGCAGGCCGATGTAAGAATGCTCTTCAGTCATCCTGCACATCCCTACACCCAGGGGTTGCTGAACTCAATTCCGTCTTTGGAGACCTTGCCAGCGGGACAAGAGCAAAGACTACGCACGATTGAGGGCGTCGTTCCCTCGCTCTTGCAGCTACCATCAGGATGTAATTTTCAAGACCGCTGTTCACGGGTACATGAGGCTTGCAGAGGCTTACATGGGGATCCTTGTCTTCAAGAAGTAGCCCCGCAACATCTGGCTGCTTGTTTTTATCCCTTGCATGGCCAATCGCAACTATCTTGACATGGAATCTAACCCACCGCTTTTAGAAGTGCGTAATCTCTCCAAGCGTGGTTCCACGCGTGAGAGAGAAACCTTTGTGAATTACTAAGTCCTTTAGCAGTTTAGATTGTCGGAGTCGCTGAATACCAGCCACCGCTTTTTTGAGAAATAACTATGGAAGAAAGCCGTCGACCCGAAAAGATTAATGTGCGTGTACTTCGTCAGGACGGACCGGGCCAACCCAGCTATTGGGAAAGGCACCAAGTTCCCTACGAAGAAAACATGAATATTATCAGCGTCCTTCAAAGGATCGCTGCTCAAGCCACCTCGGTCGAAGGGAAACCTGTCGCGCCGGTAGCTTGGGATTGCGGTTGCCTTGAAGAGGTCTGCGGTTCATGCACTATGGTGATCAATGGTCAGGTGCGTCAGAGTTGTTCTGCGTTGGTTGATCGGCTGATGGACGCTGGACATCATGAGATCGAGCTTCGACCGATGTCGAAATTCCCAGTTGTTCGAGATTTGATGGTTGACCGTAGTCGTTTGTTCCGCGGTTTGCAACGTGTCAGCGCTTGGGTTCCGGCTGATACTTACGGTGATTTGGGTCCTGGCCCCAGGATGAACCGCAAGGATCAAGAGCAAGCGTATCCGTTGAGCGAGTGCATGAGCTGCGGTTGTTGCTTGGAAGCCTGTCCGCAATATCAAAAGGTGGAGGTCTACCGTCGCCCCGGCGAAACCGACGAGCAGTTCGATCAGCGCAAGAAGGATGCATACGATCAAAACTTCATTGGTGCGGCTGTGATCAGTCAAGCTGTTCTCTTCAACTCGCATCCAGTTGGGAAATCGATGGAAGACGAGCGTATGGAAGCTCTCAAAGGTCCTGGTGGGGTGCATGCATGCGGTAACTCGCAAAATTGCGTCGCGGTTTGTCCGAAGAGCATTCCTTTGACCACCTCCATCGGTCGAGCTGGGCGAGCTGTCACAATGCACACGCTGAAGAAGTTTTTCGACGAAAAGCAGAAACTCGAAGTCAAGGTTGGTGTGTTGGACAAAAAGGTCTTCTCCGCCCAGGAGCTGGCCACCATCGCCGATCTGCCGCCGTTCGATACGCTGCGCGCCCAGTTCCTCAGCCT
>JALOLY010000054.1 GCA_025455725.1 Amoebophilaceae bacterium
CAATGGCTAGCATAGGGGCATACAGTCCCAATTTACCCAACTTGATCAACTTGAGCTGCTTGGAGAGTAGGCCTTTAAACAGATCGGTTTGTGCTTGATGAGGTGAGTGACCCCACCTATGCGTACGATTTTTTTGCAAGGTTTCCCATTCAATCAAACATTTTCTTGCGTTTTTTCCTACCCCTTTTTAAGAATATTACCCGCAAAAACACTCCTCAACTTAGTATAATACACATATTAACCTTTCTTAAGGGACAACTACCTAAAAGGCGAGCCCCAGTGTCAAGTCTCAATGAATCATGTCGGCTTAGAAACTTTGTGGTAGCTCTATGGGATTTTCCCAGACCAGAGTGTAGGTAGTGGCTATGGTGACACTGATATGGCGCTCAAGGCCTCTTGATCATTTCTCTATCTCTAACGTTTGAGCATACTCGGCACGTTGGTGCCACGCTGTTTTATAAATTCCATTGGTTGTCACATCCTTAATCAAGAGCAAATTCTCGGCATTGACTGTTTCAGCAGCCCTGGTCCAGTTGAATGAGCCAGTAAGTACGTAATCGTCATCAATGATCATCACTTTGTTGTGGGCAAGGCCTTGTACCTGATCCACGGCGACAGCAATGCCATGCTTCGCTATGTGACGCACTTGTGAGTATTTCCCTGTAAGCTGTGAACGATCAACCAGAATACGCACTTCTACTCCTCTTTGACGTGCTGCAATCAGTGCATTAGCAATGGGAAGGGAAGTAAAAGAATAGGCCTGCACCAGAATGGTTTTTTGTGCTTTCGCAATGGTTTCTCTGACCAATCGTGTGCAATTACCCCTTGGACTGAATCGGACTTGGATAACAGCGCTGGCCGATGTTAGCGCAGCCTGCTCGGCATAACGGTAAGACGCTGCTTCATATCCAGAGATACCACCTACAAGCAATGCAACCAGTACAATAGACTTTTGCCTGTATGCTCCTGTAGTCTTTTTGGTGGGCGGTCGAGTATTGCGCATGGTTCATGGTTTCTTGAACGTCAACCTAACTTTTCCCTTAAATACTGCGCTGTATGATTATCTGTTAGCTTTATCATTTCTTCAGGCGTTCCCTTAAAGACCATTTCTCCACCCTGTTCTCCACCTTCTGGTCCTAGGTCGATGAGCCAGTCGGCACACTTAACCATCTCCATGTTATGCTCAATGACTAGCACGCTGTTCCCGTCTCTAATGAGCGCATTGATCGCCTTAAGCAACTTATGAATATCGTGTACATGCAGGCCTGTTGTAGGTTCATCAAAAATGAACAGAGTGTGCCTATGATGTTGGCCTTTGCCTAGATAAGCAGCCAGTTTGACACGTTGTGCCTCTCCACCACTCAGGGAATTAGATGATTGCCCAAGTCGGACGTACCCTAGGCCTACCTCTTGTAGGGGGTATAGTTTATTGAGAATAAGAGGCTGATCTTTAAAAAAAATCAAACTATCCTCTACTGTCATGTCCAGTACTTCGGAGATGTCTGTGTTTTGGTACCGCACTTCAAGTATCTCTTGCTTAAAACGCTTTCCATGGCAGTGCTCGCAAGTCAGAAAAATATCGGCCATAAATTGCATTTCGATCTTTATTTCTCCTTCGCCCTGACATGCCTCACATCGGCCACCTTCTATATTAAAGGAAAATTGCCCCGGTTGATAACCCCGTTGTTGAGACAAGGGTTGCGCCGCAAAAAGTTGTCGTATGGCGTCATAAGCCTTAATATAGGTGCTAGGATTAGAGCGAGAGGATTTACCAATGGGATGCTGATCGATAAAATCGATGTGGTCGAGTTTTTGGAAGTCGCCTGTTAGCCCGTCGAATTTACCTGGTTTCTCTGTACTCAGCCCCAATAGTTGCCTGATGGCTGGATAGATAATTTCTTTCACCAGCGTTGTTTTGCCAGAACCACTCACCCCTGTTATTACCGTAAGCACACCCAGTGGAATAGTGACATCAATATGTTTGAGATTATGCTCACATGCCCCCTGAAAGCACAAGGCATCGTGCCATGTCCTCCTTTGGGGAGGCACAGGAATCTTGTCTAGGCCGTTTAGATAACGGGCTGTATGGCTCTGATGAAAGCTTTTCAATGTATGCCAGTCTCCTTGAAATACCAGCTCCCCCCCTCTTGACCCTGCTTCCGGCCCTATATCAATGATTTGGTCAGCAGCACGCATGACCATCTCCTCGTGTTCTACTACAATGACGGAGTTACCCAGCTGTTTGAGAGCTATGAGAACGTCTGTGAGTCTGCGGGTGTCCCTTGGATGTAGGCCGATCGTGGGCTCGTCCATAATGTACATGGTTCCCACTAGTGTACTACCTAGTGCGGTAGCCAATTTGATTCTTTGGTGCTCCCCTCCTGATAAAGTAGCTACTTGGCGGTTGAGTGTAAGGTAGCTTAGTCCTACTTTCTCCAGATAGCTAAGTCGGTCCTTAATCTCTGTTAAGAGCCTTTCTGCGACAAGTTGCTGGTGTATATTGAGTGTCAGCTTACCAAAAAACTGTACCAGCTGCGCCACTGACATGAGTAAAAGTTCGGCAATAGATCGACCGTTCACTTTGACATAGGAAGCGTCTTTCCTAATCCTAGTCCCCTGACAATCAGGACATTCTTTCTTCCCTCTGTAGCGTGATAAGAGCACCCTGTACTGGATCTTATGAGCTTGGCTGGCTAGGTGGTCAAAAAAAGTATTAAGCCCTTTGAAGTACTCGTTGCCTGTCCATAGTAGCCTCCTCTGTTCGTCCGACAATGCACTGTAAGGTGTATGGATGGGAAAGTCAAACCCCCTACTTTGTTCAACCAGGGGATCAAGCCATTTCTTCATGATTTCGCTTTTCCAGGGCACAATGGCCCCTTCATAAACGGTAAGGCTCTTGTTAGGGATGACTTTGTCTTCGTCAATGCCCAGGACCCTGCCGAATCCCTCGCAGGTTCTACAAGCACCATAAGGATTATTGAAGCTAAAAAAGTTAAACGAGGGGACCTCAAACGTGATGCCATCTCGCTCAAATCGGTTAGAGAAAGTACGTTGCTCCTTTCCTAGCACTTCAATCAGGCACATCCCCTCTCCCTCGAAAAAGGCAGTTTGTACAGAATCTGCTATCCTAAATTGATTATCCTCATTGCTTTTACTGACCACTATGCGGTCTATCAACAGATAAAGCGATTCTTGCGTATTAAGCTTAGCTTGATCCGCTACCAACTCTTCAATTGACAGTAGCATTACTCCTTGCATGACCCTGGTAAACCCTTTTCCTAACTCTACCTTCAGTGCATCGACTAAGCTTCGGTTTTGGGACACTTTGATTGGGGCGAGAATCATCACTTTGGTACCCTCTTCATGCTGCTGGATGTAATCGACCACATCAGAGACACAGTCTTTAGTAACCTGTTGGCCGCTGACAGGCGAATAGGTGACACCAACTCTGGCGTATAGTAGTTTCAAATAATCATAAATTTCTGTGGAAGTACCTACTGTAGAACGTGGATGTTTGGTATGATTTTTTTGTTCAATAGCAATGGCGGGTGCAACTCCTCGGATGTATTCTACGGCTGGCTTCTCCATTTTGCCCAGAAATTGCCGCGCATAAGCACTGAGACTTTCCATATACATTCGTTGGCCTTCCGCGAAAAGCGTGTCAAAAGCCAGAGAAGACTTACCTGAGCCAGAAAGTCCGGTAATAACCACGAGCTTGTTGCGCGGAATGGCAACGCTTAAATTTTTTAGGTTATTTACGCGGGCTCCCTTGATAATGATGCACTCTTGGATATCCAACTGATCGAGGTCCGTCGTACAACTAGAAGAATGGCTATTCATGATCCTCAGTTTGTATCCCAGATAATTTTCGCAAGCTATGGAGCGTAATTCTGTTGCGGTTATAATCCATTGATATAAGCATATGGTTTAGAATTTTGCCAAATTGTGGAGGTAACGTGGGCGAGCATGTGCCCACAAACCTCTCCCGAAATTAAAAAAGAGGACTACTCCTATGCAGACTGCTCCCAAGCGAGTGCTCAAAAATATCCTTTTTCTTGATATAGAAACTATTTCCTGTGTTGGATCTTACCAGGAATTGGATGATGTACTAAAACCGTTGTGGGACAAAAAAGCTGCTGCTATCAGGAAGCAAGATCAGATTGAAAACGGTGACTTGTTTTTTGAACAGGCCGCTATCTACGCAGAATTCGGCAAAGTCATTGTCATTGGCCTAGGCATGATTACCTTTGACGATCGTGATGTTCCGACACTACGTGTCAAGGCATTGAAGAGTCATGATGAAAAAACGTTGCTTCAAGAGTTTAAGACGATTTTAGAGAAGGGTTTCAAGCAAGATAGCGTAAGGCTATGTGCACACAACGGCAAAGAGTTTGACTTCCCCTACCTGTGCAGAAGAATGCTCATCAACGGTGTTCCCTTGCCCCGAGCACTAGACATAGCAGGAAAAAAGCCTTGGGAAGTAGCCCACCTGGATACCATGGAGCTCTGGAAGTTTGGTGATAGGAAGAGCTTTACCTCGTTACACTTGTTGGCTACACTGTTCGGTATAAATTCTAGCAAGGAGCTGATGGAAGGTAGTGAGGTGAATCACTACTACTACATAGAGAATAATTTGAATA
>JALOLY010000020.1 GCA_025455725.1 Amoebophilaceae bacterium
TTGCAAAGCGCGAACCTGCAGCCACAGGCGCTCCGCCTCTTGCCACTGGCCTTGCTGCTGACTAAACAGGACACGCTCACCAGAAGAAGCGGTAAAAGGTCCGGCAAATGACTGGGGAACGGTATGGACGCCGGCATGAGACGGAGTCACTGGGACCGTAGTAGTCGACAACATAGACGTCACTGCTGTTGCTGGTTCGGTCATAGACATACTGCCCAGCGCGCCTATGACACGGGCATCAGTATGTGGAGCATCAAAAGCGAGCAAACCTAGCGACAAGGCTTCGCCCGACACTCGCACACGATCGGCTGTCATTGAGTGCTCCTGCCTGTTACCAGGATCGTCAATGATTGCACGTAGACCTGACCTGCAACCCTGCAAGGACAGACTACACAGGATAACCGTTGCTATCAAGCGATTCGATTTCAATAGAGAATGGCACATCGTCAATACATTGAAGTGGATAAAACATCTTGCGTACGTTGCCACACAGCACAACGACAAGTGCTGCGGATTCTATAACCCGAACCCTGGCTGGATCTTGCCGAAACACGACTTATCATGCAATAGACAAGTTTAACACCATTACACAGAACCAGCCTATAGTAATAGTACGACACACGCACGCGTATGAAGAGAATAAAAAGTATGATACCTTGCTCAGTACCCGAGGTGGCAACAAAGAGCTAAGTCGACCTGTACAGTACCAAGGATCCAGGTACCAAGACGCCAAAGCGTCCGATTCCCCGAAGGCCAAGTCTCCAGGGAGCAAGTGCCTAGAGCTTCCGAAGACCCGAAACGCCGCAGATGACGCCACTGCGGTCATCGCCATTGTGACCACTGAGGACAAGAAGACCCCTCAGAGAAAACCCTCCGACAACGGGCGAGTACTGGTCATCGACCCACTCTTGGCACCGCGTATGGACATCTGTATAAAAACGTTCTCCACTACGCACGTAATGCGACAGGATAACGGTTGCCGCTTCTACAACACCAGGCAGCTCATAAGCAAGGCCCGTGCGACGCGCATGCGTGGCAACCAGAGCTTGCTGGTGTGAATACGTCTCATTTCTGCTACCAGGCAATACATCGCGTGTCATCAGGACCCAATAGGAACCAGTGGCAGGATCAACATCGGGCAATTGATTACCCAATTTTTCCTGAACATTACCAGCATAGTACCTATACCTGGTGGGGTATCCTCCGCCTTTGGGACGCTGGATAAGCTCCTCAAGTAGGTTTAAGTTAAAGGGCTTGCCATCCACTGCAGCCGGTATCAAGGCCAACAGGTGCGTATTTATCACACGCTTACCTGGCCAGAACGGGCAGGAGCTATTCAAGATTTTAGCTATGTCGTCTGGGAGGGGCGGTACCGTACCGACTTCCCCAAAGTACTGCGACCATGCCGCAGCACCAAACGCCTCATCTAAAATCCTGGCTTGTATTAGCGCGCGCGTCTTTTGTTTTAACGTATCAAAATCATTCTGCAGTGCTACGTTCTCCGCCTTCAAAGCGTCGTGCTCTGTTCTTAATAGCTCACGCGCTCGCTCCGAAGTCTCGAGCCTTGCTTGAAGCGATAACTCTACCGAAAAATCCTCAGTTTTCGGACGCTTAGGGCGCATGCTGAAGCTACTGAGTTGCTGCCCCGAAGAAGATCTGGTTGTTTGAAAAGTAGGCCTAGCCGCAGGCTTGGCATCTTCCTCCTGAAGCTCCGTTGACAACACTTGATACCAGGTAGTGGAAGCATCAGGCAAGAATGTTGCTGATACGGCTTCCGATAGACCGCTATCGTGTGTACGTTGGGGCATGGGAGTCTGGACACCCGGCAATAAAACCTGGTTGGCGACCTGCTCAGCATCGCGCGTCTTACGCGACTTTCTAACTAAAGGATCCTCAGGGGTCACCCTCAAGCTTGACTGACAACTCGGTAGCCACAAACTACACAGTATCAATATGACTACTGTCAAGGAATGAAATCGAGCATGGCGCATGGTAATAAACACGTTGAAGTGGACGGAATTCTTCGCTTGCCCTCTATGTCCCATTTCGGGCAGAGAGGTACGTTATGGATTTGGGGCTCAAGGGCTGCCTAAACCTAGAAAAACCACGGCCCGCCATACAATAGGGCATACATGAAACCCGTTTTACAGAACCGTATACAAGCAGCTTGTAACATGGCTTGTACACTCGTATTGAAACAGGAGGCGCGTCTCCCCTTCATCTAGTGCTCGGAGGCAAAGACCGTAGATGAGTCACCCACCGTACCGCGTCTTTCTAGCCTGAGAAGCGGCACCTCACCTTCACACGTGGGACCTGAAATCAGCACGCAACTGGCCCCTTCAGCACCGACATCTGGTAGCAACACCACAACCACGAAGGCCCGTACCGAAAGAACCCTTGAAGCCATGCTATCAAAAAAGATAGCCCCGAACAAGTCCCCGTAACCTAAAGCCTCCGGAGGGCTGCCACGCCATCGCAGTAATGGACATGACTACTGCAGTTCACGTCGAGGCCTCCAGAGACAAATCCCCCGCTGACAGACGGGTATTGGCTGTCTACTACCTCCCGACATCGTGTATAGGTCCACGGTGCATCTGCATAGAGACGCTCTCCACTGCGGACATAATGGGACAAAATGGCAGTCGCTGCTTCTAATACACCAGGCAATACGTAAAGAAGTCCTGTGTCACGCGCACGAGAAGCGACCAACGCCTTCTGATACGCATATTTCTTGCTTCTACTACCGTCAAGTACATCGCGCGTCATCAACACCCAATAAGGTCTCACGGGTGATTGAGCACCTAATACCTCTTGTACATTACCATCGTAGACACGAAATCTAGTGGGGTAGCCGCCCCCCTTGGGACTCTGGATAAGTTCCCCAAGTAGATCTAAACTGAAGTCCCTACCATCCACCGAAGAAGGTATCAAGACCAACAGGTGTGTATCTCTCACGCACCTGCCTGCCCAAAACGGGCAAGGGTCGTTCAAAATCCTGGCTATATTGGCCGGGAGGGGTGGCACTGTACCCACTTCTCCGAAGTACTGCGACCATGCTGCAGGCCCAAAGGCTCCAGCTGGAACCCTGGTCTGTGCCAGCACTCGTATCTTTCGCTTTAACGTCTGGAGACCCTCGCGTAGTATTGCGTTCTCCGCTTTTAAGGATTCGTTCTCAGATCTTAGCACTTCACATGCATGTTCTGAAGTCTCAAGTCGCACTTTAAGTGATGATTCTAACGCGGAATCTCCTGCCTGCAGACGCTCAGGTCTCACGACCAGGGTATCAAGTTGCCCTTCCGAGAAAGACCTGGACATCTGAACCCTAGTCTCAAACTTGGCGTCTTCAAACTCCCCTGCAGGGACTTGCTGCTGGGGAATTGTGCCATCGGTCTCAACGGCAAAGTGATGCGTGGGTGCAATAGCTTGAGCCTTAGAAGCGGCTGCTGAAGCGACTGTTGACAACCTACTGTCGCGCACGTTAGACTGGACATCCAATTCCGAAACCCGGTCAGCAACGTGTTCATAATGGCTTGCCCTACACGATCTCTTGAGCACTGGCTCTTCAGGGGTCACCCGAAAGCTTGCACTACAGCCCTGTAACCACGAACTACATATCATCAACGTTGCTAGCAAACAATTAAATCGAGTACGACACATGGTGTTAATACGTTGAAATGGGTGATCGTCTTTGCTTGCCTGGATGCACCACGCCAGGCGGCAGGGCACGCTTATGCCCTGAGCGGCCGCATTTTAGTAAAATGTGGCTTATCGTGCAACAGGCAATGCACGACGAAAGTTTTACAAAAACGTATAAAAGTTTGTTGCGTGTTTGGTAACTAGTCAAAGGAATTGCGTACTTTTCCCACGTGTCATCACACTCAGTAATGCTGGAAAATAGTAGCGGAATAGCCACTACAAGGAAGCTTCGCACGATAAATGGTAAATACTCCTTCAAAATGCCTCCTCCCCAACAACGCACCAAGCACCATTAATTAATCAATCGGCATACCCGCCTCCAACGAATCTTGCTTAAAAATCGCTTACTCGGATCCAGTGAAAATAAGATAAGTACTGCTTTACCTACAATATGGTCTTCGGGTACAAAACTCCAAAAGCGTGCATCTGCTGAGTTATGTCTGTTGTCGCCCATCACGAAGTAATAATCTTGCTGAAAAGTATAGGACGCTACTTGCTGGCCATCGATCCAGAGCTGGTTATCATTGATTTGGACATCACGATGGCCCTCATGGTAGGTAATCGCGCGTTCGTACTGCATCAACGTTCTTTCGTTAACTGGTATAGTCATCCCTCGTGCAGGCACGGTAATAGGCCCAAAGTGATCTGCATTCCAAGGGCATGTAGCACTGCTGGAATATATTTGTGAGTCTGCCATGCCTGCGGGCATCACCACACGATGAATTTCCTGAATGAATGCTATGCTTTCCAGCTGTGTGGCTGTATCAGGGGTGGTGTACACTAAATAACCTGCTTGCACAGGTGAATATTCGCGAATGGAGTGTTGTCTGAAAAAACGATCTGGGAGTGTTGCTGTAGTCTTCAGGTAATAGCGGTATTGTAGTCCTGGATACTGTGGTTGCGGCATATCATTGACATACACTTGTGCATTGCTGATATGGAGCACATCACCTGGTAGCCCTACACAACGCTTGATGTAATAAGTACGCAAATCAATCGGTCTATCTAGCTCCATAGGATAGTTAAATACTACTTGGTCGCCTCGCTTAACGTGGGAGCAACCAGGCAGTCGGTATTGAGGAAGTTGGACCCAGTCTAGATAGGATGGTATACCTGTACTGCCGATTGTTTGATGGGTCAAGGGAATTTGCAGTGGAGTTTTGGGTGTACGAACTCCATAGTGCAACTTGCTTACAAAAATAAAGTCCCCTGTAAGCAGGGTTTGCTCCATTGAAGAACTGGGTATGGTGAAAGCCTCTAGTACCAACCATCGCACCAAGCTAGCGACAATCACAGCAAATACTAACGCATTGCACCACTCTCGGATTTTGGAGATTGGCTGAGTTGGCCCCCTTTTTTTAAAGAACTTCATGTCATCGAATGGTTGAGCAAAGCGAGAGGCTTGTCGTTTGCCCCTAACAGCTGTCTAACTGTAAAAAATTTTCCATCCCGAGGATTCCTTCCTTGTCACGTATCCACTCAGCCACCAGAACAACGCCCAGAGCAAACCCCTCTCGGCTGTGAGCTGTATGTTTGATCTCTAATGTATCTGATGGAGCAGCGTAAGTGACGACGTGGGTACCAGGTACATCCTGTTTTCTTGTAACCCAAATACCCAGGCTATCTTCTTGTTGCGTGGGAGCAACCAACCATCTCTTTTTGCGGTGTATATTCCGAATGATGCCCTCAGCCAACGTAATGGCCGTTCCACTTGGAGCATCTTTTTTCTCTAAGTGGTGCTCCTCTGCTAGTGCTACTTCGTACTCAGGGCATCGGTCCATGAGCTTGGCCAAGAGTGTATTAACTTTGAGAAAGATGTGCATGCCTATACTGAAGTTGGAAGCATAAAAAAAAGTACCCCGTTGTGCTTTGCAGTATGCATATAACTCTTCCTTATCTTCTAGCCACCCCGTGGTGCCTGAGATAACCGGGATCTTTTTCGCGAGGCATTGTGCAATATTGCCGTAAGCGGCTGCAGGATGGCTAAATTCTATGGCCACGTCAACTGCTTTGGGACTAATAGCAGCCAAAGAGGCGCTGTTGCTTGAGTCTATTTTGTGAACAACATGATGCCCCCGCTGTATGGCTACCTGTTCAACAGCTTTTCCCATCTTCCCATAACCAACCAAGATCATTCTCATTCCCCAAAACTTAACGTCAGGCTCATCCCTATTGTAGGATCGTTAGCTACTGTATGTAGCACGCTTGGCTGCACCTCTATACTGATATCATCAGACAACGTAAAGGTTTTTAGACTTGCTCCTGCATAGGCATCGAAGACATTGATGACGTACCACAGCGCTGTAAAGATAAGGCAAAGATCACGGCCCATCCTGTACTCATCCACATGGTTGATGAGGTTGCCCCCACTTTTTTTTCTGAGTAGTTCTCTTCTGAACGCAACGTACCCCTTGTGGTAATAGAGAGCACCCCAACCAAGCCCCAAAAAACCTGCATAAATAACCGGAACTTTCCAATAGTGTTGATTATAACCCTGCCCCCATCCCGGCAAAATGGCAGAATACATCCAGGCTTGCTGCATCACCACCTTTTCATCTATATGAGCATGTTCCTTTTTGTTAGCTTGTGTAGCAATAGTGCGGAGAGGCGCTTGTGGCGTGGCATCGCTGGAAGTACTCCCAACAAATCGGGAAGTCAAAGAAGACACTGGCGCCTTGCGCTCGCTCTTCCCATACCAAAGCTTGTGCACAGGTCCCTGTTGCGTCGTGGTAGCCAGGACCGTTGTGACACAGGCCCCAAACAACCAACTTATCAGAAAAAAAGTACTCCACTTAACCATCAATCTCCTGCTAATACTTTCAAGATTCTGTTCAGTTCCTCCTCGCTGGCAAATGCGATCTTGATCTCACCCTTTGCCTTGGCACCTACATGGATTTTTACCTGAGTTCCTAGACAGGTAGCTAACTTAGTGCTGAACTCCTGCACAGTATCCCCCAGAATCGTTCCTGCCTTTTTCTTGCGTAATATCTTTTGGGGCTTGTCACGTGACAGGTTCCTGACAAGTTCCTCCACATCTCTCACCGAGAGATCCTCCTCTATAATGCTCCCGAAAATACGCAGCTGTGCATCGACAGTTGCTACATTGATAAGTGCTCGGGCATGCCCCATACTGATCTTGTGGTCTCGTAGGGCCACTTGAATGTCAGGAGGCAACTTGAGTAGTCTCAGATAATTGTTGACCGTTACCCTATTTTTACCCACCCTAGCACCTAGCGTTTCTTGCTTAATTTGACACTCTGTCAGCAATCGCTGGTAACTCAACGCTATCTCGATAGGATTCAGGTTTTCTCGCTGTACATTCTCCACAAGAGCCATTTCCAACATTTGCTGATCATCAGCAGTACGGATATAAGCGGGGATATGGGTGAGACCCGCCATCTTAGCTGCTTTTAGCCTACGCTCTCCAGCAATCAGTTGATACATCGATGGCGCTAGCTTCCTGACAGTGAGGGGTTGAACAAGTCCATGAAGTGCAATGGAGTCACGCAACTCCTGCAAAGTAGTAAGGTCAAAATCTTTTCTAGGCTGGAATGGGTTGGCTTGAATTTGTTCGATAGCAATCTCTTGCACGGGATTAACAGCTGCTCCTTCTACCGAGAAAGGGGCGTCCGCTAACAATGCGCTTAGTCCCCTCCCTAACACACTTTTCTGCCGTGGTGCCTTTTTCTGGATCATACTGCTGATGAAGTGGTTACAGGCTGTACTGCTCGCTTATTAATAATCTCTTGAGCAAGGTTCAGATAGCTTATAGCACCTTTACTTTCTCCATCGTACAGAATAGCGGGCTTTCCGAAGCTCGGCGCTTCGCCTAGCCTGGTATTTCTAGGAATAATGGTCTCAAATATCATTTTTTGAAAGTGCTTCTTCACTTCTTCTACAATCTGATTAGCAAGACGGAGTCTGGAGTCATACATGGTCAGGAGTATACCTTCTATTTCTAATTCAGGATTTAGTCGGGACTGGATAATCTTGGTAGTATTCAGCAGCTTCCCTAGGCCTTCCAACGCAAAATATTCACATTGGACGGGTATAATCAGAGAATCGGCAGCCGTGAGTGCATTGATAGTGATGAGCCCTAGGGAGGGAGCACAGTCGATGATAATGTAGTCGTAGTCCTCACTGAGTAGTGCCAAAGGCCTGCGCATTTTTTCCTCTCTGCTTTCAAAGTTAATCATCTCCACCTCTGCTCCAACAAGGTTGATGTGTGAGGGAATGAGCCCTAGACACTGAATAGCAGTCTTTTGGACTATGCTGCTAGGCTCCACTACGTCGATCATGCATTCGTAGATGCTGCTGGTGACTTGCCTAGGATCAATGCCCAGGCCAGAAGTAGCATTGGCTTGCGGATCAATATCTATGAGGAGCGTTCTCTGTTCTAGTACAGCCAAGCTGGCAGCTAGGTTAATAGCAGTAGTTGTTTTCCCGACGCCTCCTTTTTGGTTGGCAACAGCGATTGTTCTTCCCATTAAAATTCAATAGTCTGGCCCACACCCATCAAGATAAGCGTTTTACCTCGTTCTACTGCCATGTATCTTATATTCTCGTGATCCATGACAATTGCCGGAGCACCTGTCATAGTGCAAGATCTTTGCGTAAAAGGCGCACTATCTCGACAGTGCTTGTTGGAGATCATTTTTAGGTATTCAGTTTGCTTGATTCCCCCATGTTGTGGGTGCTAGGTGCCCTTTTGAGTATCCTTGCTCTACTTTTACCACGCCTTCGACGTGATGATCCCAGGGAGTCTAAAGAGATGCTATCAGATTTGTAGCAGCATCATCTTGAATAGCACCAGAGGATGATAGACAGGCATGCCCGCTGCATTCTCAACAGCGCGTTTACCAACCTTGTCAAGCTATTTTCAAATCAAATACAGTCCAGCCTGTATAAGATGTTGATTGGACTCAAGAACTCGCTCTAGCTTGCCCCTCTACATAACACCTACACTTACAACACTTCCTGGAACTCGCTCCTTGATCATCGAATCGGTGGTTAATAGCTTGATAGTCAACAGCCTCAGTTTACTAGACAATGCCCCTATTTACCATTGCCGTGCAAAGATCTCGGGTTATTGAAACGTGCTCTAATCCACAGATTTTCTGTGAAAAGGTCTCATGTTGTACCTGCACAGCTTCGATGTCGCCAAGATGGGGCAGCCGCTTACCTGCTAAAATGCGTGAGTAGTGATCCCGTGATTACCTCCTATTTTCTTGTGCCAACTAAACATCTCGAGGCTGGTCATGATGGCGGCTAGATGGTTATGGTCGATGCGCTCTACTCCTGCCACGTGGTCACGTGATCACAAGAGGCTGGCATGTAATCGGCCTGCATAACATCTGTACATTAACTGTTTGTGCAAGTGGGCTGGGGGAAATTATAGGGATTGGAAAGGCCTTTTATAAAAGTACCTGGGCCTTTCGGACCCAGGTACTTTGGCAGCTGCCATACAACACAGGGCAGTTGATTACATCATACCTCCCATACCACCGCCCATGGCAGGCATCGAAGAAGCAGATTTTTCGTCTTCTGGCTCTTCTGCCACCACACACTCGGTAGTTAGGAGCAAAGAAGCAATGGACGCTGCGTTCTCTAACGCCAATCTGGTCACTTTGGTAGGGTCGATAACACCTGCTTTGTACAGATTTTCGTACTCATCTGTTCGGGCATTGTATCCAAAGTCTTCTTCGCCTTCTTTGACACGCTGTAGAACGATGGACCCTTCCCCTCCAGCATTGGCCACGATAGTTCTCAACGGAGCCTCTAAGGCAGCCTCCACAATGGCTACACCTGTAGTTTGGTCTTCGTTATCTACTTGAACATTCTTCAGGGCCCCCATAGTACGGATGAGCGCAACACCTCCTCCTGGTACAATGCCTTCCTGCACAGCTGCTCTGGTAGCATGCAGGGCATCATCTACGCGGTCCTTTTTCTCCTTCATTTCAACCTCGGTAGCTGCTCCAATGTAGAGGATAGCTACGCCGCCCGAAAGCTTGGCCAGGCGCTCTTGGAGTTTCTCCCTGTCGTAGTCTGACGTGGTGTTCTCTATTTGGACTTTCAGTTGATTGACCCTTGCTTGGATGTCCTCTTTCTTACCGCTTCCATTCACAATAATGGTATTCTCTTTGTCCATGTTCACCTTCTCAGCAGTACCCAGATACTCCAGAGTAGCATTTTCGAGCTTATAGCCACGCTCTTCAGAAATCAGGGTACCCCCTGTGAGTACTGCTATGTCTTCAAGCATGGCTTTTCTTCTATCACCAAAGCCAGGTGCTTTGACGGCAGCCACTTTGAGTGCCCCACGTATCTTATTAACCACGAGCGTTGCCAAAGCCTCCCCATCTACGTCCTCTGCGATGAGCAGTAAGGGCCTTCCAGTCTGGGATACGCTTTCCAAGAGAGGAAGCAACTCCTTCATAGAAGATATCTTCTTGTCATAGATGAGGATATAGGGATTATCGAGCTCGGCCTCCATCTTCTCTGTGTTAGTCACGAAGTAAGGCGACAGGTAACCACGGTCAAACTCCATGCCTTCTACAACTTTCACCTCCGTAGCTGTTCCTTTGGCTTCTTCTACCGTGATGACACCATCTTTGCCCACTTTTTCCATAGCATCGGCAATCATCTTCCCGACCATGCCATCGTTATTAGCCGATATAGTAGCTACTTGCTCAATTTCCTTGGAGCCACTGATAGGCTTGGAGTTTCTTTTGAGCTGCTCCACGACGGCTATAATAGCCTTGTCTATACCGCGCTTCAGGTCCATAGGATTAGCTCCTGCAGCTACATTTTTAATACCGTTGGTAAAAATGGACTGTGCTAGTAGTGTAGCTGTAGTTGTACCATCTCCAGCACTGTCTGCTGTCTTAGAGGCAACCTCTTTGACAAGCTGAGCACCCATGTTTTCCACCTTGTCTTTTAACTCGATCTCTTTCGCCACAGAGATACCGTCCTTGGTAACGCTGGGCGCACCGAACTTCTTATCTAAAATGACGTTTCGACCCTTGGGCCCGAGCGTAAGCTTAACCGCATTGGCCATGGTGTCTACACCTTTTTTTAGCTTTTCACGCGCTTCTGAACCAAACAGTATAGTTTTTGCCATGTTGATCGTTTTTTAGGTTAAAAATTAAATTACTGAGCAGCCCACTGGGTTATATGACTGCATAAATATCTGACTCACGCATGATGAGATAGTCAGTACCCTCTATAGTGATTTCTGTGCCGCCATATTTACCGTACAGCACATGATCGCCAACTTTTACAGTCATAGGTTCGTCCTTCTTCCCTGGGCCTGCAGCTACCACGCTACCCCTCTGTGGCTTCTCCTTGGCCGTATCAGGAATGATGATACCGCTCGCTGTTTTTTCCTCGGCAGGGGCTGGCATGACCAACACCCTATCCGCTAAAGGTTTGATATGTACGTCGCTCATAGTTGATACACGTTTTAGGGTTTAAAGATGAGTCTTTAGGACTATGCGTCCGTACACAGTGTGTATCACATACTGTGCCAAAACATACCGACAGGAAAGTCACTGTAATAAGATGTCCAATCTGAAACTGCCCAGCCGATTAGGTAGGTCAGAGACTGACAAAATTACATTTGATTGGCACCGAAAATTACAGGACAACCCGCACATCGCCCCAGTCGAAGGCTCCTTGGCTGCTTCGTCGGAAGTGCACAGTCAACTTGCGTTAGTGGGATTATCCAGGCCCCAGTAGCATGGTATAGGTTGACTTGGTGGTGACACCGGACCGGACACCACAACGGCCATCAACAATGATGGTAGGTACTGCACAAAATGACTAGCCTGGGTCGTTGGCTGAAGTGAACAGAACGTTAAAGGGTGTGTGTGCATCAGAAAAAAACTTTTGTGGGTCCATGACTGTGCCCAGCGTAACTGGCCAACGAGATATGATCCAACACCACAAGCACGGACTCTTCTCAAATAAAGATCTTCGATCGACTTCCGCTACTGGTATAGCCCATAGCCAAATTTTGCAGAAGAGAAATCGTAGTATGTAGGCTCAGATTTCTAGCATATAGGCGCTTCAAAGTAACAGGCAATTCAGGATTGCAAACGGAAGTGAGCACTAAAAATCAGTACCTGGGCCGTCGGTCTCTGGAACTTAAGTGTACGTAATTCCCCTTTAGAAGTTTTAAAAAAAACCATAGTGACTTGTTTTTTATAATGATTCAACCAACTTAGGGTAAGCTTTTGTTGCTCATCTCAACGCTTGCATACAAGAAATAACTGCCACGGGGGCTATTTCCCTCCTCGGCCGTGTGTGCTCAGTGGTAATTAAAAGTGTATATAGCACTTTGATACAGCAGAAATGACGTTTTTTCTCAACAAATATGTTTCGGGGGATCCCCACAGCATGTCATGCGCTAGGTATGCTACAACCTTACTTTTCTAATACACTGACAGAAGCAGGCTGCGATGAAGTAGGCCGGGGGTGCCTCGCCGGTCCAGTAGTGGCAGCAGCAGTCATCTTGCCAAAAAGCTTCTTTCATCCCCTGCTCAATGATTCCAAACAACTGACACCAGCACAAAGACAACTACTCAGCGAGATTATCCGGCAGCGAGCAGTGGCTTGGGCTGTGGGAGAGGCGAGCGCACAAGAAATTGACCAGTACAACATCTTACGAGCCTCATACTTGGCCATGCATCGTGCCATTGCATTGTTACAGCCCCCACCCGCTCTGTTACTCATTGATGGAAACTGCTTTCGGCACTATCTCAAGATCCCACATCGATGCATTGTCAAAGGAGATGCCAAGTTGGCACCCATTGCTGCTGCCTCCGTGCTAGCCAAGACGCACCGGGATGCGCTCATGCACCAGCTGGCACAAGACTTCCCAGGCTATGGCTGGGAGAGCAATGTAGGGTACCCCACACGCATGCATCGCCGAGCTATACAAAAGTTGGGGACTACACCACACCACCGTCGTAGTTTTCGACTTGCGCCATTTCATGATTCAACTACCGGGTATGGTAGGCACAGCTAACTCGAGTACCTGACGCAAGCACTGCCGACCAGACAATGGTTGCAGCACTAGTCCCTTGGAGCGTAAAATTGATATCGCTGCCTATTGCTTGTAACGTGGTAAAAATATTAAGTTTACAAGCGTTTGGGACAAATGCTAACTAACACCAAACCGGTTTACTCACTATAACCAAAACAAGTTCCCATGTACTGGACCCTTGAACTGGCTTCTTGGCTAGACGATGCTCCTTGGCCAGCCACAAAAGAAGAGCTTCTTGATTACGCAAAACGTTCGGGAGCCCCATTGGAGGTAGAAGAAAACTTGCAGAGCCTAGAGGACGATGCGCAACCCTACGATAACATCGAAGAGATATGGCCTGATTATCCGACCAAGGAGGATTTCTTCTTTCCTGAGGACGAATACTAGGACTATATGTTGAGTGGCGTTGTGAGGCGCCCTAGTCCTTTTGCACTTCCTCCTGTTGTTGGTGATGGAACACTAACTGGCAAATGTCTCCGCTCTGTTGTGACAGCAGTATTTCCTTACCTTTCAGGAACGTATTGGGCAGGTTTTCATCTTTTCCAATAACCGTTAGCAGATGCACTCGTGCGTAGTAGCGTGTCCTGAACTTTTGGTTCAGTGCTGCTGACAGAGCACCGACCCTGCTGTGGCTGGCGTCGAGGCAGATAGACAGGGTATAAGCGCTCCTCTCCAGCACGTTTGTGTGCACGTTGTGCTTCGTGAGCTGATGCAGAACCTCTCCCAAATATTCCTCATCAAAAAACGTCAGGTCTTCCAGGCTGAGTTGAATCAGTACTTGATCTTTCCGTAAGGTATAGACGGGATGCCCTACTCGAGCAACCCCATCAGCTACTTCTGTTCCTGTTTCATGGAAACGATGGAAGGGCTTGACGTAAAGCGGAATATGATGCGCAGCAAGGGGTTGTATAGTTTTGGGGTGCAAGACCTTAGCGCCGTAAAAAGCCATTTCAGCCATGGCTTTATAAGAGATATGCTCAAATTTGATGGCCTTCTTGAACAACTTGGGATCTGCACTCATAATCCCCGGTACATCCTTCCAGATAGTTAAGGATTGTGCTCCTAAGATAGCAGCCAGAATAGCACCGGTGAAATCAGACCCTTCCTTGCCCAATGTGGTGGTCTCTCCTTCGTCATTACTCCCAATAAATCCTTGCGTAAGCACGACTTGATTTTTCTTCAAGAGAGGACCAATGCTCTCCCTAACCCCATGTTGGGTAGCCGTCCAATCAACCTGTGCGTTGCAAAATGCACCGTTGGTCCTAATACATTTTCTGGCATCTAGCCATGCACAAGTCACATTTCTTTCTTGTAAATAGCAATCAATGAGTTGAGAGGCGATTAGTTCTCCTCCAGCCACTACTTTACTGTAAAATTTGTCTAAAAGTGTATCATCGGCTGTGGTGTGGGCCAGTGTTTCCAAAAGCTGTTCTTGCCATAGCGCCAATGCACGGTACGCTTCTTGTCGTAGACGACGCAAGAGATGATCAATGATATCTTGGTGAAACTGATAGAGATGCTGTATGGCTACGTCATAAGGCTGGGCAGCTATCTTCTTTTGGAAGATGTCTTCTAAACCTTGGGTAGTTTTGCCCATAGCTGAGACCACGACGATTAAAGGGCGGGATTGCTCTGATGTGACCAATTGCTCAAGCTTCCTCACTGATTCGGAATGCTGTAAACAAGCACCACCAAACTTAAATACTTTCATACACTGTGTCACCAACTACCACTGCGATGTAAAGCTAAGCGGTAGCCTTGAGAATGTAATAATGCCTAGTGCCTATCGAGCAATAATGTTTATGCAAAAAAATCCTAGCGACATCATACCTGATTTAGGGCCTTCCTTGGCTCAGTTCTTGCAAGAGGAGCAACAGCAGTTTCCTGATATCCACAAGGCTTTGCCGCCTATACTGCGCACCATTGCTGCAGCCAGTAAACCGATCAACGAAGTAGTAAGAAAACTGGGCCTTGTAGGCATGATGGGCGGTCAAGGGACTTACAATTTTTCTGGCGATGCGCAGCAAAAGCTCGATATGACGGCACATGACTGTTTTGTACACATGCTCGCAACAATAAAGGAAGTATGTGCAGTGGTGTCAGAAGAAGAAGAAACCATCATTACATTTCCCAACAACTACGGGAACTATGTCATCGCACTCGATCCTTTAGATGGGTCCTCTAATATTGATGCAAATGCTGCTATTGGCACCATATTTTCGGTATACCAGCGTTGCTCCCCTCAATACACACCTGTTCAACAAGAAGACGTCTTACAAACAGGAGAAAAACAACTTGCTGCCGGGTATATCCTGTACGGCACCTCCACCATATTCGTTTACACGGCGTGTCATGGTGTACACGGCTTTACCTACGAGCCCGCTGTGGGGGCTTTTTTTTTAACTCACCAAGGGATGCAAATGCCCCACGATGGAGTAAGCTATGCCATCAACGATGGTTACTTTGACATTTTCCCTGGCTATATACAGCGTTATATTCGACGGTGCAGACGCGATGGTTATACTGCACGGTATATGGGGGCCTTAGTAGCTGATTTTCACAGACATTTGAGTCAAGGGGGCATCTACTTATACCCACCCACCCACAAAAACCCTGAAGGAAGGCTGAGGCTAATGCTCGAGTGCAACGCTTTGGCCTGTGTAGCTGAGCAAGCCGGCGGTGTGGCTAGCAACGGACAACAAGCGATACTGACTATTCAGCCACAAGCCATTCATCAACGTGTGCCACTATATATCGGTTCCAAAAATATGGTACAAGCGCTTTTGGAAAAAGTAGTATAGTCGAGTCTTAACAATCCGCTGGTCGTGTTTAGGACGTCTGCTGTAAGTACTCTTGTCTAGAAAGCACTAGCAGGACTAACGCTCTGAACAGCAAGACAAAAAAAATAACTGGCTATTGCTCTGAGTAGCAGCTCGGTTCTTGATTGATGAGGTGAGTGACCCCACCTATGCGCACGATTTTTTTGCAAGGTTCCCTATTCAATCAAACATTCTCTTGCGTTTTGTCTTACCCTTTTTTAAGGAAATTAACCCCGAAAACACTCCTCAACTTAGTATAATACACATAGTAACCTTTCTTAAGGGACAACTACATAGCACTAATATGACCACGAAGCGGCTCAACAGAAAATGGGACACCGTCAATACGTTGAAGAAATTAGGCACTCTTAACTTGGCCTTGAGAAGCTATACCGTGCGGTAGCGCATGCTGGTTCTTTTTTAGCCCA
>JALOLY010000021.1 GCA_025455725.1 Amoebophilaceae bacterium
ATTATCTCAAGGGGCGTGTCGGTGACACGAACCATGCCTTGTTAGCAGGCATGGGCTTCAACTTGATGCTGCTACTCAGAGAATTGGTAGGTTATTTTTTTGTCTTGCTGTTCAGAGCGTTAGCCCTGCTAGTACTTCCTAGACAAGAGTACTTACAGCAGACGTCCTAAACACGACCAGCGGATTGTTAAGAACATGTACATTGCGTGTGCTATCCATCCGGCGAATCATGAAGCTTGGGTGCACTGGCATTTTTTGTTAACTAGCTTCTCCTTCTTGTTTCGCTCAAAATAGTATCAGTACGGCCTGGTATAGGATCTCATGTGCGTATTTTACTCTAAATAAGGTTATGCAAAGTATTAAGCGTATTGTCAAACAAGTACTCATCGTAGTAGTAGGTGTTTTCACTAGTTTATCTCTCTGTTTGGGGATAGGCCTATTGCTTTTACAGCCTAGCAAGCCCAAGATTACCGATAAGACCGTTTTACACGTAGTACTACATGGGAAGGTAGTAGAGCATGCTCCTAATACGCTTATACAGTTTCTTACGGGGAGAGAGAGAGAGCAGGTCATCGACCTCCTCGTGCTGAGAGAGGCTATCAAGCGTGCGCAGGAAGACAAGCATATCCGAGGAATTTATTTAGAGGTTGATGCGCTCAAAGCAGGTTGGGCTAGTTTGGAGACCATTAGAAATGCGCTTTTGTCCTTCCAAAAAACCGGGAAATTTATTGTTGCCTACGGGGAGCACTACTCTCAAAAGACTTATTACCTGGCTTCTTTGGCAGATGAGGTTGTCTTACATCCGGGAGGCATCTTCGATTTCAGAGGATTGAGCCATACTGTCTTCTTTTACAAGACACTGCTGAGCAAGCTAGAGGTATCGCCCGAAATATTTCGTGTTGGCAAGTACAAAAGTGCGGTAGAGCCTTTCACACGACAAGAAATGAGCCAGGCAAGTAAACGACAAAACAGTGAGTTGCTCCATGCTATTTATGACCATTTTTTGAATACCATAGCCACCGCTAGAGGCTTGAAGAAGGCTGCTCTGCAGGCCATGGCAGATGCATTGTTGGTAGTTATGCCTCGTGATGCCCATCAGGCTAATTTGGTAAGTCAGGTGGGACACTCTGATACTGCAGAAGCATTGATAAAGATAAAACTTGGCTTACCTGAAGAAGCTTCTGTCAATTATATATCCTTTGGCAAGTATGCCTCATTCAGAAAGAATGTGCCATCCTCTAAAAACAACATAGCGGTGCTCATAGCTGAAGGAGATATAGTTGACGGTATGGGTACGCCTGGTACCGTAAGCGCTAAAAGCTTCGCGGCGAGCTTAAACACCATAAGAAAAGATACGTCTATCAAGGCCGTAGTACTGAGAATCAACTCTCCCGGAGGTAGTGCCCTTGCTGCTGATGTTTTGTGGAGGGAACTTATTTTGACTAAGGCACAAAAGCCAGTAGTTGCCTCTATGTCAGATATTGCCGCCTCAGGGGGGTATTATTTGGCGGCCGCGTGTAATCGTATTTTAGCACACCCCACTACTATTACGGGTTCTATAGGCATTTTCGGACTTTTTTTTGATGTTCACGCGCTACTCAGCAATAAGATGGGCATTACCACGGATGTGGTAAAGACAGGTAGCTCCGCTGACTTATTTGAAAATTTGGGAAGACCGTTCAGTACTTATGAAAGAGAGATCATTCAGAAGATTATCAATGAGGGCTACCGTACTTTTTTGGAACGTGTCGCTGCGGGGAGAGGGACAAACAAAGCAGTACTAGAACGCGTGGCGGCAGGCAGAATATGGACTGGTCAATTGGCGAAGGAGAAAGGCCTTGTTGATGAGCTAGGAGGTCTTGAAGAGGCCATTCAGGTTGCTGCTAAGCTCGCAGGTATTGAAGATGTATACACGGTCTCCTACTGGCCCAAGCCACCCGCGTTGTCTGTACAAGTGCGCAGTGAATGGGAAACTCACGCAAGAGATGAGACGGTGCTACGTATGTTGCAGAGAAGTTGTCCGGCTTTCCAGCACGTTCAAACACTGGCCAACATGACAGGTATCCAGGCCCGCTTACCCTATCTGGTTGAGGTCGAGTAGTAAGAAAGATGGCCCGAGGCTTTTTATTGATTCCGTATACTCATTCGTCAGAGCCTGTTTGTGTCTATGCTCAGTATCTGTAGTGTATGCTTATGATTGGTGCAACGCCCAGCTATCCTTATCTCTAAGGTTGCCTAGATTCCCTTTTTCTAGATATGAGGTCCCTGCTCACCTTGTCTTCTTGTGATTATGCCATCATCATGCTCTTCCAAGTCTCTATCAATGTCTCCTGCTCTCGCGCTCAAGAGTATGCTACAAGTAGATCCCAATTGCGCCATAGCCAAGTAAAAAAAGAGAGACCAGCACAGTACTCTATCCTGTTGAGTTAACCAGCGCTTGAGCGTCTTGTTATTTTCCCTACATCGAATGTTGGGGTCCGTAAGGAGTATGTCGGATGTTTACTACAGGGCGTTTAACACTGCGTTGCCTTGTACAAGATTTGCTCTGGGTATTGAAACAATACGAGACCTTTGCGTGACAAATTTATGAATTAGGGCGTAGTTCAATAGTCCGGTGCTGTTGCCCATTGCTTAATGGGCACGTGCTACTCTGAATTCTCCTTGAAATGAAAAATAAGGATACGCCAACATGGTTGTGAGGAAATTTTTTTCGCCGACCATAAGAATATTCATGTAGATGATCCTATGCCATACAAAGTTCTCGTTACATGATGTCTGCTTAGCAGCAAGTTTATCGTATTGGCGTGTTACAGCAACACGACGCACTGCAATCAAGATGACATCGCGAGCCAAGTCTCTACCGAAAGGGCCTCCCCTGTGAATTTACCCAGTATGCCCATAGCAGTTGCCTTAACCATCTCTTAAGTCACTTATTTCAGGAAACTGATTTATATGCTAGTTTTGTAGCGAGGGTAGCACACGATGGGTGCAATTTTTCTTACTTGCAAGAAAAAAGCAACGAGTAAGGAAAGGTCTCTGCGGGCCCACCCAGTGTGCCCTTAATGCTTGCCCTACCTGCCTCTTAAATCATTTATGTCGAGAAACTGATTGATGTGTTAATTTTGTGAGTCGTCATACACCAGTTGTAACCCTCCCTGAGTAAAAAAATGAACAGTATAGGAGAAATCATCCAAGTATTGGGCCCTGTGGTAGATGTGAGGTTTGGTGGAAATGCAGCACTACCCGGTCTCCTTAATGCATTAGAAGTGGTCAAGGAAGATGGTCATAAGGTTGTGTTAGAATGTCAGCTCCATCTGGGGGAGCATTGTGTGAGGACTATAGCGATGGATAGTAGTGAAGGCCTAGTGCGGGGTATGAAAGTCATTGATACAGGGGGGGGGATCAAGATGCCAGTGGGAAAATCTATCAGAGGAAGACTGTTTAACGTCGTGGGGGAGGCCATAGATGGTATTGAGCAGCCTGTAGCTGAGTATGAGCTTCCTATACACAGACCTGCCCCTCAATTTAAAGATCTAGCCACTTCTACTGAGGTGCTATACACTGGTATCAAGGTCATTGACCTATTGGCACCCTATGTGAAAGGAGGGAAGATAGGACTTTTTGGGGGTGCTGGTGTTGGTAAGACTGTGCTGATCATGGAACTAATCGATAACATCGCTAAGTCTTATTCTGGTGTATCTGTATTTGCGGGTGTGGGAGAACGAACGCGTGAGGGCAATGACTTACTGCGGGAGATGATTGAGGCTGGGGTGATTAACTATGGAGAAGCATTTAAAAAATCCATGGAAGAAGGCGACTGGGACCTATCCAAGGTGGATAAAGAAGCCCTCAAAACATCACAAGCTACACTCGTTTTTGGTCAGATGAACGAATCTCCAGGTTCTAGGGCTAGGGTCGCCCTCACAGGGCTTACTGCTGCAGAATATTTCCGAGATGGTGATGGAAAAGAGCCAGGTAAAGATGTCCTTTTCTTCATAGACAATATTTTCCGGTTTACACAAGCAGGTTCTGAAGTCTCCACACTACTAGGGCGTATGCCTTCTGCTGTGGGTTATCAGCCTACACTTGCCACGGAGATGGGGACTATGCAAGAGCGTATTACTTCAGTCAAGAATGGATCGATAACTTCTGTACAAGCCGTATATGTGCCAGCAGACGATTTGACAGATCCTGCCCCGGCCACCACTTTTGCCCATCTTGATGCTACTACCGTGCTTTCCAGGAAGATCGCAGAGTTGGGGATCTATCCTGCGGTAGATCCACTGAACTCTTCTTCGCGTATTCTGAGTCCAGACATTCTGGGTGAGGAGCATTACCATACGGCACAACGAGTCAAAAAGATACTCCAACGCTACAGAGAGTTGCAAGACATTATTGCCATTCTGGGTATGGATGAGCTTTCAGAGGACGATGCCAAAACTGTGTATCGGGCTAGAAAAGTACAGCGATTTTTATCTCAGCCTTTCCATGTAGCTGAGCAATTCACTGGTTTGGAAGGCATGCTGGTAGATGTCAAAGACACCATTAGGGGGTTCAACATGATTATGGACGGTGAGCTAGATCACTTGTCTGAGTCAGCTTTTAACTTGGTAGGCACCATCGAGCAGGCTATCGAAAAAGGAGAAAAACTCTTAGCAGAAGTTGAAAAATAGTTTTTGGTGTACACTCGAGCTTAGTTGATTTCCTGCAGTATTTTCAGCGACTTGAGATGGTTAAGGGATGCTATGTGCAGCTGGTAAAATTTGACAACGAGTTCCGTTACATGCCTTGTTGTATGCTTATCCATTTTGATGCTCCCATGTTCTTGGCCAGTTAGTAGTTCATTAAGCTTATCTAAGGCCTTTTTATCAATATCCCAGTGTTGACCTGAACGACGAAGCTGCGCATAGATGTCCTGCACACTACTGATACCAAAACCTAAATAGTGGCTTAATTGGAGCATGAAGGTCAGGTAGAAAAACTCGTAATCAGCAGCTTGTTTATTCAAATGCATTATCTCTAGCCACAAAAAGTTAAACAACGGCGTATTCCTCTCTTCTTCGTGGATCACCTTAGACAAGAGCTCTGATAGAAAGATTGCTATGGCCGCTTTTTTGATGTTTGCTAAAATGTTGTCGTTGGGTGCATAATTTTGTACTTCAGCCACACGCTGTATACTTCTTTGCTTTTTATAGTAAACTACCATATCTAAACGTGTGAGTGGCTGAAAAAGAGACATGCTATACCTGGGACTTTTCGCTCGTACGCTTTGTATGATGTAGGTTTGCAGTCCCAAGACTTCAGTGAATATTTTGGCAATGATGGACGTTTCTCGGTATTTAATATGGTGTAACACGACACCTTGGGTTGTGTAGAGCATGAGCAAACAAGGCGTAAAAGCATATCACAGGAGTTCTCAGTAGAGCCAAAGACACGATGGGCTAATAAGCATTCCGTTGTTTCCACCACCGGATAAAGAGATAAGCGAATACTATGCCCCCAAGGTGTGCAAAATGTGCTACATTATCAGCGGGGTTGTTTTTGATACCTGCAAATAGCTCGTACGCGCTGTACACAGCGATTACGTACTTAGCCTTGATGGGGAAGGGAACGAAAAATAAGAATAATACTGTGTTAGGAAATAGCATGGCGAAAGCTGTGAATATGCCAAATACACTACCGGAAGCACCTACTGTAGGCATATTGGCTTTCAGCGTATATAGTTGGCCGACTATTTCCTTGCTCTTGGCTATATAGACCAGGTCATCGGAATGCTCAAAAAAGGAAGCAATAAAAGGAGAGAAAGCATTGTAGGTGCCATGGTGGAAGTGTCTTAAGTAAGCAACAAAACTTGTCGGGTTGGGCTGGACCAAGTAAGCGTAATATAACGCCTCTAATCTGCTCATTTCAAAGTATTGAATGCTGGCGTAAAGTGCTGCTGCGCCTAGTCCAGTAATCACATAGAACATGATAAACTTTTTAGCGTGTAGTGTCTGTTCTAGCATGGGACCAAAAGTGAGCAAGGCAAGCATATTGCCGCCAAGATGCCCCAGGTTTGCATGGACAAAAAGGTGGGTAAAGAACTGGTAGGGTCTGAAATAGTCGGACAAAATATACCTTAGTCCCAGGCTATCTACCAGGTTAAGACCTAGCAAACTGTGCACTAAAAAGAGCACAACATTAATAAGAAGGAGCTGTTGTACAATAGGGGTAGCGCGGTACATCTGCATTGTGTGGGCTATGGTTGGTACTGCCCGAAGCTCACGAGGCGACGGCTTTCTGAGCAGGACTAACGATTCATCTTGCCGGTACAGTGAGGCGCACAGAGCGACCCGGGTGCGCAAGCCGCAGCTCTCTCACCTTCTGTTTCTTTTTGACCGCACACCTGCGCAAGATACAAACTGAGACTATTGTAGCCTAGTTTTTAATTCATTTCACATGCTCTCAGATGGTAATGTTAAAACGTTGATGGGTTGAAAAATGACCCATAAAAAGTGCCCCTTGTCGCTCTCACCTAGTGCGACATATTGTATACACTGGGTATTGACACTGAAAGATGCTGTTCTCAAGAGTTCGTTGCTTGTGGTGAGGATCCCAGCAGGTACTTCCTTCTTATCAGTTCTACAAAATTGTAAGCATAGCGGTGCTTTTCGTCAGCAGGGTGGTGTGTACGTTTCACCTCTTTCCACTCGTTGGCGTGTATGGTAGGGAAAAAGGCGTCACCCTCCAACTTCGCTTTTATTTCTGTTAGATATATTTTGTCTGCCAATCCTAAGGTTGCCTGGTAAATTTCTCCACCACCTGCGATTAACACCTCTGTTTCGCCCATTTGTTCGGCCACTGCCAGGGCAGCAGTTATGCTATGGACAACAGTACATCCCGAAACTTGGTAGTTGGGATTACGTGTTACAATAATGAGCTTTCTACCTGGTAGGGGCTTGTTGATGGCCGCAAAGGTTTTCCTGCCCATGATGACATGATGGCCCATAGTTATACGCTTAAAGTGCTGTAGATCTTTGGGAAAGTGCCAGAGTAGCTGGTTACCCTGTCCGATAACATGGTTATCCGTTTTGGCAACGATAAGGGACTTAATCATAGTAGGAACGCTCAAGGTTATGAAAAACACAAGATTGTTATCGTATGTATGGGTAAATTTTTAAAAAAATTTGTTAAACACGTAGTTATTATGTAATTTTATTAACATAAATATATTTTATATGACAAAAAAATAAGTAAATGTTTGAAAAACTCATTAGAGAGTGTGGGCTCGTTCAGAGTGAAATACCCTAATCCAATGTTATATAGACTATGAAAAAGAAACTAGGCATTATTATAGAAGGTAGCGATTGCTCTGGTAAAACTACCTTGGTGAATCGGTTGAGATCGAAGCTGAGCCCTCATGGCTGGTACTCGCTCTCTTTGAGTCACCGCATAGCAGATCAATTTGAACTTTATTTAGAGAAATATATCAGAGATGAGAGAATTATCTATGACCGGGCACACTTTAGCGAAATTGTTTATGGGAATCTATGGCGGGGGCATTCTGGATTGGCTAACTGGCAAAAAGACTTCCTCAACAAATTTGTTCTCGAGAACTTTGTTGTCGTTCTAGCCCAAGCGCCTAAAGATATCTTGCTCCAGCGCTATAATTCACGGCAACAAGAACAGGCTGTTAGTATTGAAGAGTTGTGGAGCATACAAAATATGTTTCAAAAAGAGATGCAAGACGCAAGAATCATCCAATACCAGTCTACCCATTTTTCGTCGTTAGACGAGGTAGTCAATCAAATAGTGACTACTCTGGGTGTTGAAGACGACGGTGCAGCATCGTTAAAAACGCAACAAAAGCCAAGAAATATCAAAGACTTTATTCTGTTAGAAGGTGCCAATGGGAGTGGTAAATCCGCTCTGGCTAAGCTACTCGAAGTCAACATGGTGGGTTGGAGTGTTAAAACCCTAGACTATCAAGACCAGGACCATTTTATGAGGTATTTACAAGCATATAGTCTGCACAAAGAGACCATATTTGATAAAGGACACCTTAGCGAAATAGTGTATGCAAATCTTTTTAGAGATGGACATAGCTTTTCCCTAAGAGAGCTCCAATTTCTCAATGAATATATTCTCCATAAGAGTACAATCATATTCTGTAATCCTCCATTAGCTACTATCCTAGAGCGTGTTAGAAAAGCAGCGTATCCCAAGTATATACGGGAAGATACTTTAGAGAGCATTATTCATTCGTTTAAAACATTGCTTGAGGTGCTTCATTTACCACATCTGGAAGTGGATACTTCTGACTCCCGGGCTGTCGATGACGTGGTGCAGCAAGTGAGAGAATTCTACCAAACCTTAACTCACCGAGATATGAACTGAGTGTAAGTCTTATGCTCCTGACAGGTCAAAAAGATAGCATCGGAGGACCGTCGTAAAAGCACCAACACAACGCCTTTTGACGGTTCTTTGTTGACCCCTGAATCGTATAATTTTAAACTGGGAGAAGACGTGTGAAGAGGATTACTTAGACACAAAATTCTACAACAAACTTGAAATAACCCAAATTGATCGAAAGTGTAGCATACGTTTGTAACCCGCCTTACCCCACCTAAAATATACTTATGAAGAGTCGGCAAGTGCTTTTTACGTGCCCCTTACGGTGGCTGCTCTTCAACAGGCAGGTTAGCGCTCTTCGTACATGTCGCTGCCCCGTTAGTCGATATAGGTCATCCCGGTTGTTGGATATCACAACTATAAATTATGGTACCTTTGTGTGTCTATGTCAGGCAAATTATAGATCAAATGGTCTTTGCAGCGCCTCAGGGTCCAATTAAATTGTACCGGAGGGGGTGTGGAAAAAAGGAGCCACAAGAATATGATCCATCAAAATCTTCCAAGTCTTCTCTTCCCAGTCTTAGTTTTTCAATGCATCAACTACGTAACTCTCCGGAGTTGTATGGTATCCTTCCAGCATTGTGCATTCTGGTGATATATTTTCTGTATGGGCTGAGGCAATTTTCGCTGATGGGATCAGTGTGTTGTATAAGCACTAATACGCAGCTTTACAAAAACTGCAACAGCACGACGATAGCTACTGCGAGATCATGTTCATAAACTAGCAATTTGCTGAATTTCCTCTTTACCAGAAGGTATTACGGCAGGGATTAGGGCTATTGTTGGTAGCGTTGACGTGTTACAAGTCACATGCACTCACAGCACTGTAGTCAAAGACAGCGTTGCCATGATTGCGCTTGTGCAATCAAAAATGGGCTTTATGTTGAGCTACACGATGGGATACTCACGGGAGAACTACAACCTACAATCCACTGCTAGAGGACGGTGAACTATTCATCGCTAAGTATGATTCACCTTATCTGTATCTTTACATGATGCTACGAGCAGTTATACCAGTTTCATTTTATTGCCAGCCTAGTCAAAAAGTGTTTTCGTGTGCTTAGGAGGTACGAGATGGAGGTGTTGATACGCTTTGTCAGTGGCGGTTCGACCTCGAGATGTTCGCTGTAAGTAACCCTCTTGAATAAGAAAAGGCTCGTATACTTCTTCAAGTGTTTCTGCCTCTTCGCCACAAGCAGTAGCAATAGTACTAATCCCTACTGGCCCACCATTGAACTTTTTGATAACGGTGGTCAAAATGCGATTGTCCATTTCGTCTAAGCCATACTCGTCCACTTCCAGGGCTTTGAGTGCTATTTGGGCGATGGCCATGGTGACGGTACCGCTCCCTCTAATCTGTGCAAAATCACGTGTCCTTCGGAGCAAGTTGTTGGCTATACGGGGCGTCCCCCGGCTTCTGCGAGCAATTTCGTACGTTGCTTTTGGTTCGATATTGACTGCTAGTAGTTGACTTGATCGTTGTACAATCTTGGTAAGTAACGTTGCATCATAATACTCTAAGCGTGTGTTGATCCCAAAGCGTGCTCGTAGTGGTGCTGTGAGGAGTCCCGAGCGTGTGGTGGCGCCCACGAGTGTAAAAGGATGTAGGCTGAGTTGCACGCTACGTGCATTGGGTCCTGAATCAAGTAGGATATCAATCTTAAAGTCTTCCATGGCTGTGTAGAGGTATTCCTCTACCACTGGGTTGAGGCGGTGGATTTCGTCGATAAATAGCACATCGTGTGGCGCCAAGTTGGTGAGCAAGCCTGCCAAGTTACTGGGCTTATCTAGTACAGGGCCCGAGGTTGCTTTTATGTTGGCATTTAGTTCATTGGCAATGACGTGCGCTAGGGTTGTCTTACCCAATCCTGGAGGTCCGTGCAGCAGCACATGGTCTAGGGATTCTTTCCTTTGTTGAGCGGCCTGAACGAAGATTTTGAGGTTGGCCATCAGTTTTTCTTGGCCTGTAAAGTCTGCAAAGTTCAAAGGTCTTAAAGCACGTTCCACTTCTTTTTCAGCGTTGTTGAAGTGGGGTGTGTTTGGCTTTAGATACTCCTTTCGCATTGCTTATTTTTTCATAAAGGTAGTTAACCGGGGGTAATTTTGGGAAGTATTCCAGTAGCCCAACAGTACTAACGTCCCTATAAAAAAGCATCTTAAATACGTTTGTGAGCTGTACTTTAGCTGTCTAAGTTTGCGGTATCATGGCGTATACTCCTCAACAGGTTCTCACTGCACTCAAACAAAGAATATATGCCCCAGTATACTTCTTTCATGGGGAAGAGCCCTATTATATCGATACGCTTGTCAATTACATAGAATCAAATGTGCTTAATGCTTCGGAAAAAGATTTTAATCTGACAGTAGTGTATGGAAGAGACCGGTCCATGCATGAGATTCTGACTTATGCTAGACGATTTCCGCTGGGCAGTGAGCGACAGGTTGTTATTGTCAAGGAAGCCCAGGAGCTACAGGACTTTAACAAAGAGGAAGGTAGCAGGCTTTTAGAGGTCTATGTACAATCTCCCCAACCCGCCACGCTGCTTGTTTGGGCGTACAAGTACAAAGTATTGGATCCAAGAAAATCTTTGAGTAGAGCATTAGCCCAGAAATCTGTCTTGGTGCATGCCAAGAAGTTATACGACAATCAAGTGGCTGCCTGGGTCTCTGCCTACGTACAAGAGAAGGGGTTGAGCATCACGGAAAAAGCCACTTTGATGCTACAGGAATACATAGGCAATGATTTGTCAAAGCTAGCCAATGAACTCGAAAAGATTCAACTCAATCTTGGGAAAGCTACTAACATTGACGATAGCATGGTGCAGGCCTATGTGGGCATCAGCAGAAAGTTTAATGTTTTTGAGCTCCAAAAGGCTCTTGCACAAAAAGACGCCATGAGGGCTCTCCAGATCGTGTTGCACTTTGGAGAGCATCCTGGTAGCAATCCAGCCATTCCTTTGGTGGCTCTGCTCTGTTCTTTTTTTAGTAAGCTGTTGCTTCTGCACCACGCCAAAGACAAATCAGAGTCGGCCTTGGCAAAGGTGCTACAAGTGAGCTTTTACTTTGTGCGAGACTATCTCCTGGCAGCGCAAAATTACCCTCTTAACAAAGTGATCAAAAACATCCAACACCTGCATCAGGCAGACTTACAACTCAAAGGAGTGGGCTATCCCGCCACGTCGGAAAGACAAATATTGCAGGAGCTGGTTTTGAAAATGATGCATTGAACGCACCTGTTGCTACCTATGGCGGCGATGTTTCGTTTTTGTATTTTGGTACTGGTGGTGTTTTTATAGCCACCCTTGTATGTATCCACGTACTATCACTTTGAAACGCTCCGACGAAGTGCTGCGTTGCTACGTAACAATCCCCACTGGCTAAGTACTGCTCGTAAGTGCTCCGATGTCTCCCTTGTCATGATCACGGCACATAAGTTTAGTAACGCGTAGCACAGAAAAAAGGTGCCGAGGTAAGCTGACTGCCTACTCTATCCTGTATTTGATTTTTTATTATACATACATTTTTTCCCAGTAGTGAGCTTTCCCCTCAGAGTACATCAGTGTCAATAACAGACCTATATCCTTTCGGTACTTTATGATCTGGATGTGTCTCTTTCACAAAAAGGGGCAAGACGCTAGACAGAGCCAGCAATGCTGGAATAATGATGAGTGCAAAACAATAGTCTTCTAACGAGTAATGGGGAATGTTATTTAGCATTGCCCCGCTCCAATGTGCATCAATCATGCCACCAATAAGAGGGTGGAAAATAATACCTGCAGCCATTACAATCATATTGACAAATGCAACTGAGACCCCACTCATTTTCAACGGCATAATTTCACAAATACTGGCAAATGCTAGGCTTTTTGCTGGATACGCAAATCCTCCGATGAAGAAAAGTGGATACAACATGTATAGTGGCAACTTTACGGTGAAAACGACCAACCAGACGACTGCGGTAATGATTGAACCCATGATCATTGGAATGCGTCTACTTTTGATTCGGTCAGAAAAGAAAGCCCACACGGGCCCCCCGAAGGCTGCTCCAAAAAACATGGTCGACACGACCGAAGCGGCAACCTCAGAAATACCTGTCAAGCGCTCAACAAAGGGCACCCCCCATGCCACACCGAGGGTTGTAATTGGAAGGTACATGAGCATCCCATAAACTGCCAAGCTCCAAGCTTGTGTAGACTTCATAACGAGCAAAACGTTAGTTAATGGGTGTGTATTTTCGTGGATATCAGGTAGATCTTCATGGTGGTCAGCAGCGGGGTGCTTACCGATAACCAGATAAACAAGTATACCCACTCCAATACCAATCAAGCCTAACACCTGCATCGTCATGGCAAAACCAGCTTTGTGCAATAACAGTTTTAAGGGTGCACCCCCTAAGCATGCACCTGTTGTGCCCATGAGTATGGTAGATCCTGTGACCTTGGCTACATGCTTTGGTTCAAGCCATATTGTACCCAGCTTTATCGTTCCAATGAATCCACAGGCCGCCCCCATACCCATAGTAAATCTAGCCAGGCCCCCAATAAAAGGACTTGTTGTACTTCCAAAAACGAAGCAGGCTATGGCACATAAAAAGGCTGCTCCACACAAAAATAAACGTGGGCCTAAGCGGTCCATTGTAATGCCGAGAGGTACTTGGGCCGTTGCATACGACCAATAATAAGTACCTACCATGAGTCCAAGACCAGCGGAGTCGATTGCAAAATTGGCGAGTAACGCTTCATGCATTACATTGGGCGAGACGCGGATCATGAATTGATACATGTAAAACAAGGCACCACAAGCAACAGTAATCCAGCCTCTGATGTTTTGTCTTCTGGTATTCGAATTGGGTTTAATCATTTCCTTGTTTTTGATTACCACTCATTACACTAACGCACTGTTCTCAAGTTTATTATTGACAATTGGGCGGTGTTGATGCATCTTCCTCTCACCGTGCAGGACCCCATTTGCCGCGTCAGCTTAGGCTTCCTTGTGTATCTTCTGTGCTGGCTAGCTTTTGTTACGGGGACTCTTCTCTTCACGATTCGCTCACCAAATAGGACGTATCTGGGGGTGCTCACTACCCGTGTTTTCAGCCGCTACCAGCTAAAGCAGATGACTTGTATCGCTATGGCTCATGCAGAAAACATTTGCCAGAAAGACTAGTGAAATAACTTGGTTTCCACGGCCAAAGATAGTTTACAGCGTACATTTTCCAAGATATAGGGTATAAACTCTATGTATCCGATGCGGTCGACGGTAGGGCAGGCGATCGACAGTGCCGCGTTGAGAGCTTTGCGCGGCATAAGATCCTCTGAATGTACACCTTCACAGGGAGCCCCTTCATGTGATACTGTGGATGCTCATCCCCGTTCTAAATATAGGGCGAGCAGCCTCGTTTGCAGTGAACTGCTTAAAAGCGTGTGAAGCTGAAAAAAAACGCTCTGTTACACGTAATAGCTATGTAGAGGCCTCACTTTACTCCTTCGGATTTTTTACACGATCTCACCGGGCGACTCTACTCACGAGTCTTCATCGTTTTTGTGGGTTGTCCGAGACCCTCAATTACCTGTATCAACTGAGCACAGGCGTTGTGGATGAACTATTTGCGAGCAATCCTCCGAGAAAAAATTACTAACACCCAGAACTTCTCGCGCTCCCTTTGGGCTAGTGCTGTTGTCTTATCACCGGTAAACTTTGGTCATGAGTAAGAAAACACGACGCAACAATATGATAAGAGTGCAAACTAGGACGATTTTTTAGGGTATGGGGGCGTTTTTTTGAGTGCGATGTAACAATAAGGTCCAACACGGTACGGGATAATTGTCTAGAAGGCCGCCATGTGCCACGAGTGCATCAGGGCGCCTTGTATTGTTTTGATGAAAATACCAGGGGAACCAAGAATGATTTGCTCTGCGAATTAGCGCAAACTCATGAAGACCCCTACGCCAGTCAACCAAGATATACATAACGACAATCCACCATGTTGATTTGTTCTATACCTTTTTGAAAAGATAAAGGTGACTACTGTGCCTCCCAATCTCGCTACTATCAGCTTATACGTTGTATCGAAAATGAGGGCGTCTACGTCTGAATCTCGCGTGTATACTGTGCTGGCAATCAGATAACATTCAGACATAGATCAATAGAGATTAATAAGCAGTGATGGCCGTGTAGACGATTACAGCCACGCATCTTTGAATATGTAGAAGGCTAATCTAATCATCAGCCCTAAAGTTATTAACCGTGGAGCCGCCCTTGAGATAAAGTTAGTATGATTATCCAAGCAGTCTTTCCTTCTACAAACTTACATCGAGTGAGAAAATAGGTGCTCGCTGTGCAAAATATTTACGATTAATACCATTAATGGGTGATACTACGATACTATTTGTAAAGCAAGAGCGTCATCTTTCACTGAAATTGGGGGCTGCATGGCGATATGCGGGGTTGGTAATTGAGGTCACCCCAAATTTTTTGGTGAAAACGTTGGTATGTAATAGAAAACAAACTACATTTGGGGCATGAATTCGGTAGGCAGACTTCTCTGCTACCGAGGTCGAAAAAGATGAAAGTGCCGCCAGAGACCCTCAAGGCTTCTGGCTCACCTAGAGAGTAAAAAATTTAGCCAGAGGGCAGTGTTTTTCACACGCCTGGCGGTCGTGTTCTTTGACATATTGTAAAAGTAAAAGCGGGATAAAAACTTAAGATTCGACATTCACGCTAGAGCGAGTGCTCAAACGTGGACGTCGATTTTTGGGCATTACAAGAAGCAAATAAGAGCGTATGGGGAATGCCTAGGCTCTCAGAGGCGATGAAGGACGTGATAAACTGCGATAAGCCGTGGGGATTGGTTATACAAAGCGATCCGCGGATTTCCGAATGGGGCAACCCGCTCCGGTGAAGCCGGAGCATCTCTACAAAGTAGGGAAGCAAACCTGGGGAACTGAAACATCTAAGTACCCAGAGGAAGAGAAAACAATAGTGATTCCGTAAGTAGTGGCGAGCGAACGCGGAACAGCCCAAACCACAGCGGTTGCGGCTGCTGTGGGGTTGTAGGACTGACACAACGGTTTAGCAAGAAAATCCAAATTGTTCTGGAAAGACAAGCCATAGCAGGTGAAAGCCCTTTAGGAGTAATCTAGCTATTCCAGTCAGTATCCTGAGTAGGTCGGCGCCGGTGAAACACCGACTGAAGCTGCCGGCACCATCCGGTAAGGCTAAATACTCCTGAGAGACCGATAGTGAACTAGTACCGTGAGGGAAAGGTGAAAAGTACCCTGAATAAGGGAGTGAAAAAGTCCCTGAAACCATACGCTTACAAGCGGTCGGAGCCCTTTGTGG
>JALOLY010000002.1 GCA_025455725.1 Amoebophilaceae bacterium
TGTTGGAGGGAAGGGAAGGTGCTTCCCCCACTTCGCCAAAGTATCGGCGCCATGCCTGGGCACCAAAGACCGCAGGAGATTGTGCATGCAACGATGCTGACCCATCATCGCTTGCCTCACGTGACTTTTCAGGCACAACATCTCTAGAGGGTATCTGAGAGCTGGACCGACAGCCTTGTAGACACAGACTGCACAGCATCAAGACTGCTACCAAACGATTCCATAAAGGGTAGTACATCGTCAATAGATTGAAACAGGTAAAAAGCCCTACGTGTGTTGCCGCACGCTACAGCACAGCACAGCACAGCACAGCACAACACAACATACGCCTCGGATTCTGTGACCTGGGGTTATCTCTTGCCAAACTACGGCTCACCACGCAATATGCAAAATATGACTATAAGATAACACGATCACATAAAATTAGATTTTAATATACCTATATCACACATTTTTAAAGCATGTACTATACCTAACCCCGCACATCAGACCAATCACCCTCTCTAGAAAAATTACCCCACTGCAAGAGCCCCTGTGGACATAAACAGAGTATAGGGCGTGCCGTGCGGGCCAAGTAGCTGGGACTAGAAGGGGACAAGTACTAGAACTTCTGGAGACTCGCCACGCCGTATGCGTTGTAGCCAGGGTGGAGGCTGAAGTGGCTGCTGACGTAAGACCCCCGGAGGAGCCCCCCAACAACAGGATAATTACCACCTGTGTATGCTACCAGATCTTGACACTGCGTCCAGTTCCAGGTACTAGAATGGTCTGTTGTCGCATAAAGACGTTCTCCACTACGCACGTAATGTGACAAAATAACGGTCGCTGCTTCTAATGCATTCGGTATTGCATAAGGGGTATGATCGACATGAGAGGTCTGCGCAGTAACCAAGGCTTGTTGGGCTGTATAAGGATTATTGCTATTACCAAGAAGCACGTCTCTCGTCGACAAGACCCAATGAGAACTGCCAGAACACACATCTCCCGACGATCGTCGCACCTCATCATCATACAAAAAATACTGAGTGCTATGGCCACTCCCACGGGGATTTTGTATCGGTTCCCCAGTAGACCTAGGGTGAAAGCCTTACCGTCCACTGTAGACGGTATCAAAACCAACAGGTGGGTGTCCTTGACTGCCTACTCGGGTCAGAACGGGCATATACGCTGTGCAAGATCTCGTCTATAGATGAGGTCAGGGAGGGTGCTGCTCCCACCTAGCCAAAGTACTGGCACCAGTCCCGGGCACCAAAGACCGCAGGAGATTGAAGAGACTGTACATGCAACGATGCTGGCCCAGCATCGCTTATCTCGCCTGATTTTTCAGGTATACCGTCTTAGCGCAGGAGGCTGTGATGCCGACAGCTCGACCGAAACTTCACTAGCCAATACGCCATGATGCGCACCGACGCTTTCGGTAGAGGGACCGGGGTGCAGGTTTGGTGCTACAACAGAGTCTTCACTGGAACCTTGTGCACGATCGCCTTCTGTCTCACGCACCATCGTTGCTCTCTCCTCCTCCAACGTAAAATAAGCATCTGGCACCGGCCCTTGTAGCCGTTTTTATTTGAAGAGGCTCTGATCCCGGAAGATGGCACTAAGACCTCTGACTTGTCTTTGTAGTACTTTTTTAGACCAGCTCACCGATAGTACAATACAGAAGAGCTACTACTCACCATGAAGTAGAAAAGCCAGGGCTATTGCAAAATGGATTTTCATACCCATTGACAACCAAACAGGAGCACAACATACTATCACATGCTGCAAAAAGAGTTGATGAAATGAAGAACGAACCTCTGGTTAAACTGCTACCAAGTATTTGGTGATAACCGCGCGCCATTAGCACCCCATAACTGGCCATTGCAAAAGCACTGCACTAAAACGCCTTTATCCTATCGATCTCATAGTATAGGCTACCCACCTGCACTAAGAACTACTTTAGAGACTATGAAATACGGCGTGTAATACCCTTTTTAAATTTGTCGCATCACTTGCTCAGCTAAATGCCTGGCTTGAATTTCGGTCTCGGCTTCAGCATAGAGGCGAATGATGGGCTCTGTGTTGGATTGTCTGAGGTGAATCCATGCTTTTTCAAATATGATCTTGACACCGTCTTCTAAGTTCATGGGATAAGCGCTGTATTGCTTTTTAACAGCATCTAAGAGGGCTGCTAACTTAGCATCAGACGTCAATTGTATTTTTTGCTTAACGAGAGTATAGTTAGGGTAGTTCGCTCGAAGTACTGAGGCTGTTTGTTGCGTGTGTGCTAGGTGTGACAAGAGAAGTGCAATGCCCACCAAGGCATCGCGACCATAGTGCAAAGCAGGGTAGATGACGCCTCCATTACCTTCCCCACCGATCACGGCTTGTGTGGCTTTCATTGTAGCCACTACATACTGCTCCCCTACTGGTGTGCTAGCATAGTGGCCTCCATATTGCACTGTGATGTCTCGCAACGCCTGGGAAGAGGAAAAGTTAGAAACGGTGTTTCCAGGTGTGTGGCGCAACACGTAGTCAGCAGCTATGACTAACGTGTACTCTTCTCCCCAAGGAACCCCTTTTTCATCAATGACCACCAACCGGTCTACATCAGGGTCTACGGCTATGCCTAGATCGTGATCACCCGAACGAACGGCATGGGACAAGTCTCCGAGATGGACTGGCAGCGGCTCTGGATTGTGTGGAAACTGGCCATCGGGCTGGCAATGTAACGCAGTGACGTGTGCAACGCCCAACGCCTGAAGAAGTTGAGGCACGGCTATACCGCCTGTAGAGTTCACTGCATCCACGGCAATGCGGAATTGCCTACTTCGGATGGCAGACACGTCTACCAATGGAAGGGCTAGAATACGATTGATGTGTTTGGTGAGATATCCCTCTTTCGTGGCGTACTGACCTAGCTGCTCTGCAGGCACAAAAGTGTAGTCTTGCTGCGTAGCCCCAGAAAATACCTCAGCAGCAGCGGCGGCATCAATCAACTCACCACCACCATCAAGCAACTTCAAAGCGTTCCATGCTGCGGCATTGTGGCTGGCTGTGATGACAATACCGCCACAAGCTTGTTCTTGCGGCACAGCCATAGCCACAGTGGGCGTCGTAGAGAGGCCTAAGTCAATCACATCAATGCCTAGACTTTGTAACGTAGCACCCACCAATCGGCTAACCATGGACCCAGAAGGACGCGCATCACGCCCAATGACTACCACTTTGTTGCCTGGCTGTTGGAGAAGCCATCTCCCAAAAGCAGCCGTTAGCCCTACCACATCGACGGGGGTCAGTGATTCTCCAACTTTTCCTCCTATCGTTCCTCGAACTCCAGATATAGATTTAATAAGCGCCATAGAGCATGGAGTGATTTGCCAATCGAATAATGGGACGAATTTACCTTGAACTAAGATATAAACCCATAGAGCACACATATCCAAAGTGAGCAGAGACCGAAAAAGCAACTGTTCAACTAGTTTGTATACCTTCACAACATCAAATAAATTTGGCCGTCTTTTTTACCCTGGTTTCGCACTTCATCATCATGAAAAACAAAGGACTTGTCGTTTTCCTGACCGTCGTTATTTCCCTGCTTTGTTGCTACTACCTATCCTTTACGTACATTTCTGCCAGAGTGCAACGGAAGGCTACACTTCATGCCACTGATAAGGATGGTCATATCGACTTTGCCGAGAAGCAAGCCTACCTGGATAATGCTTGGAAGAAACCTGTCTATAACTTCTTAGGGCTGAAACACACCTATGAAGAAGTGAAGGAAAACGAACTGGGCTTAGGCCTGGATCTGCAGGGCGGCATGCACGTAACCTTAGAGGTGTCACCCGTAGAACTCATCAAAAGACTCGCAGGAAATAGCCAAAATGAAGCTTTTGCGGCAGCACTAGCGCAAGCACAAAAGCAGCAGCAGCTACAACCCCAAGCTTCCTTCACTACCCTATTTTGTCAAGCGTACCGAGCACAATGCCCTGGGGGTAAACTAAGTGATATCTTTGCCACGGCAGCCAACCGCGCTCGTATCAGCTATGAGTCAACGGACAAGGAAATTATAAAAATTCTCGACCAAGAAATTGACAAGGCTATCGACCGCGCTTTTGAGATTATCAGAACAAGAGTTGACCGCTTTGGTACTTCTCAGCCCAATATTCAGCGCCTGCAAGGCACCGGGAGAATACAGATAGAACTACCTGGCGTCAACAATCCAGAAAGAGTAAAGAAATTACTACAGGGAGTGGCGCAGCTTCAGTTTTGGGAAGTTTATGAAATCCCAGAATTGAGCGAGGCGCTGCAAGCCATCGACAGCTTGCTGGTGGCAGAACAAAAAGCAGCCATGCCCGCACAAAAAATACCTACAGAATTTCGGGTTACCTCGAACAACGACCAGACAAAACCATCAACACGGGAGACAAGTACACCGCCAGAAGACGCCTCGTCCGTGTCTCCACTTTTCAGATTATTGAAAGGGAAGTATGGCTTTGTTTATGCAGTAGACGACGTGGCAATCATCAATAGCATTTTTGCCCGTAATGATGTAAAAGCGCTCTTGCCCAACGATTTGCAATGGCTGTGGGACGTAAAGCCTCATACAACACCAGAGGGTACAACAGTAATAGGACTTTATCCTATCAAGCAACGCCGCGGTGGCCAAGCTGCTTTAGAGGGCGATGTCATTACAAATGCACGCCAAGTGTTTGATGACCGTGGAAAGCCTGCCGTGAGCATACAAATGAACAACAGTGGGGCCCGGGCCTGGAAAAAGATAACCGCCAATAACATCAATCGACGCATTGCCATTACCTTAGACAAGCATGTGTATTCAGCACCAGTAGTCAACACAGAGATTCCCAGTGGCAACTCCCAAATCACAGGTAATTTTACACTTGAAGAAGCCAAAGACCTGGCCAATATCCTTCAGGCTGGTTCCTTACCGGCCCCTGTTAAGATTGTTGAAGAGGCAATCATTGGCCCTACCCTTAGCAAGCGAGCACAAACAGAGGGTATTGCTTCCATGCTCTTGGGGCTCGGACTAGTCGTTTTGTTCATGGGCCTTTACTATGCCAAAGGAGGATTGATTGCCAACCTAGCACTCCTCTTCAACATCCTGTTTATTATGGGCATACTGGCGCAGCTCAATGCTGTCCTGACCTTGCCCGGCATTGCAGGCATTGTGCTCACCATCGGCATGTCGATCGACGCTAATGTGCTGATTTTTGAACGCATTCGCGAAGAATTGAAATCGGGAGTACCGATGAGCATAGCGATTGATCGTGGCTATCAAAAAGCTTATAGCTCTATCATCGATTCAAATGTCACTACTTTTTTGACGGGTGCTATTCTGTATGTGCTGGGTCAAGGACCTGTACGTGGCTTTGCTACTACTTTAATGATCGGCATTGTGAGCTCTTTTTTTTCTGCAGTGTTTATTACACGCGTGGTCATGAGTTGGATAGTCAACCGCGGTCAAGAGAGTCGCCTCACTTTCTCCTTTGCCTATAGCAAAGATTTATTGAGCAAATTCCACATAGATTTCCTGAAACTGCGTCGTTTTTCCTACGCAGTTTCGCTAGTCTTCATAGGTATAGGTTTTGTACTCATGGTACAACAAGGTGGCCTTAATCTGGGTGTTGACTTCACAGGTGGAAGATCCTACGTGGTGGCCCTTAGTCGGCCCATAGAGCCTTCGGCACTAAAAACCCAACTGGCTGATTACTTTGGTGATCAGGGTACAGAGGTCAAAACCTACGGTGCTAATAACGTACTCAAGGTTACGACTAGCTATTTAATGCAAAATGAGGCTGAAGAAACCGATGTAACGGTACAACACGCCTTGGTGCAAGGAATCCAGAGCCTTACAGGACTCACGTATGCTGCTGACGCAGAGGCTGTCCTAGAAGGAATGTTTACCATTGCTAGTACTTCTAAGGTAGGAGCCACCATTGCAGGTGATATTAAATCGGCCGCCCGGCAATCCATTTTCTCCGCTTTAATCATGATCTTCCTCTACATCCTAGTGCGTTTTCGCAGCTGGCAATTCGGATTAGCAGCGGTGATAGCTCTGTTTCATGACAGTCTGGCTGTATTTGCCTCCATGGCTATGGCTAGGGCCATAGGCTACGCTTACGAAGTCGACCAGGTGTTTGTTGCCGCTATCCTCACTGTCATTGGTTACTCTATCAATGATACAGTGGTGATATTTGATCGGATCAGAGAAAGACTAACCATGGAAACAGGTGGTAACTTCCAAGGAGTAGCCAACCGTTCTATCAATGAAACCATGAGCCGCACATTGATTACCTCTTTGACTACGCTCATTGCCGTAGTGATCCTGTTCGTCTTCGGTGGTGAGGTGCTACGAGGGTTCTCTTTTTCGTTGATGGTAGGCATCATTTTTGGCACATACTCTTCCATCTTTATTGCTACGCCGCTGGCTATTGATCTTTCTAAGATCTCGCTCGGCAAAAAAGTCTTCTCCCAGAGATACCACACGAAAAAGGGGTAATCCATTTGGGTCTGGCATGGCGCTACCCAATCATAGCGCATGAACGAGCTAGCTGATCCACGATGCGGGTGTGTAGCCCCCGAATGGCCATCGGCACAATGACAAACTCTATTACCTGAAAAACTACCCTAGTTGTTTCTGATATCTTTTAGCGCAAGTATTTCAACAACAGATGCACAACTCAGTATGCGTGTTGTCAACGCACATAGGCAATCAGACCTACGCCATGCAAGAGTCTCGCGGAGTTGGACACAGAAAACGACTGCAGGCTACTATTCCTTTTTAGAAGCCCTTTTGATTTATGGAGAAACCAGGAAATTGGGCAACCTTAGAAAGAGTCGATAACAAAAGTTTTTAGTATAGGCTCAAAATTAAGAACGTCCCGGACCTACCCTTGCGCCTCTTAGAGAAGGGTCGTAGGCACTAGCGGGCTGTACTTCTCTGTTTCTTGCAGTATTAGTTTGCAGTATTAGTACACTACTTGAGACAGTACAGGCGACAAGGGGAAAAAATGGCCATTGCTGCGTTGAGGTCATGATATCTTCCTTCATTTGTAGTACAATGCTTCCTATTGCTCAAAGCAACTCTTCCGTGTTGTACCTCTTTTCCACACCCAACATGAGACCGTCGCACGGCTAATTTATGGATTAGAGGAAATTCTAATAACTCGATGCCGTTATCTATTGATTAATCTCCACGTACCACCCTGAATTCTCCCTAAAAAAGGGGATAAACCGACATGGTTATAAGGAAATGTTTCTCGTCAACTGTAGAAATGTTCATTTAGATGATCCTACGCCATACAAAAGTCTGATACTTTGAGCAGTCTCTCTGCCAAAATACAGCGCATCGCCAAAAAATTGGTCACGCGTAGCTAGTATTCAATAAGGGATTAGAGGAACTAGTCGTGTTTAAGGGTAAGGTATAGCTACTGGTCAAATAGCCAAGGCCTTCGGTGAGGTACAAGCTGAGTTGCGAACGCGAAGACGGGTACTAAATAAGCAAATACGGCCACCTCAATATGCTTGAGCAAAGACCACACGTTGCCGTGAAGGCTTTCCTGTATACATACAATTCCCTGTTTCTGGAGAGGCATCTAAAGGAATACAACGAATGGTGGCTTTGGTAGCTGCCTGTATTTTTTTTTCTGTTTCAGTGGTGCCGTCCCAGTGTGCTAAAACAAACCCCCCCTTCTGGGCTATCACCGTTTTAAACGCCTCATAGGTGTTTACTGAAGTGGTATGAGTCTCTCTAAAGTCAACTGCACGTTGATAGAGATAGTCCTGGATATCCCTGAGTAATTTTTGGATAGTGCCTACAACGTTGTCCATACTAATCGTCATCTTTGCTCTGGTATCCCTTCTAGCTAACTCCACTGTATGATTCGCAAGGTCTATAGGCCCTATAGCCATGCGCAATGGTACACCCTTGAGTTCATATTCGGCAAATTTCCATCCTGGCTTATGTGTGTCTCGGTCGTCCAGCTTGACAGCCACTCCTTGAGCTAGGAGTGCCGCTCGAAGGGTAGTGGCCTGCTGTACAACCAATCTTCGCTCTGCTTCACTTTTATAGACGGGGATGATGACCACCTGGATAGGGGCCAATCGAGGCGGTAATACTAGGCCCTCGTCATCTGAATGGGTCATAACCAATGCACCAATTAACCGCGTAGTGACCCCCCATGAAGTACCCCAAACATGGTCTAACTGGCCAGCCTGGTTGGTAAAAGTGACTCCAAATGCCTGAGCAAACTTTTGGCCCAAGAAATGCGATGTACCTGCTTGCAACGCTTTGCCATCTTGCATCAGTGCTTCTATGGTATACGTTTCCTCAGCCCCCGCAAAACGCTCATGCTCCGTTTTGATGCCCTTGAGCAAGGGTAGTGCCATGTAATCGCGCACAAATTTATCGTAGATATGAAGCATTTGGAGAGCTTCTTGTTTCGCTTCTTCCCGCGTAGCATGAGCCGTATGGCCTTCCTGCCACAATACCTCTGCCGTGCGCAAAAAAAGTCGTGGACGCATCTCCCAACGCATCATATTACTCCACTGATTAATTAGCAAAGGTAGGTCTCGATACGACTTGATCCAGTTTTTGTAGGTATGCCAAATGATAGTTTCTGAAGTAGGACGGATAATCAACTCCTCCTCTAGTTGAGCCTCAGGGTCTACTACCACACCTTGTCTATCGCTAGATTTTTTTAGCCGATAATGTGTCACAACTGCGCATTCCTTAGCAAATCCCTCTATATGCTCTGCCTCACGACTCAGGTAAGACTTAGGAATCAGTAGCGGGAAGTAGGCGTTTTCATGGCCCGTAGCTTTGAAAGCTTGATCCAGGATAGCCTGCATCTTTTCCCAGATGGCAAAGCCATAAGGTTTGATAATCATACAACCACGTACGGAGGAATTTTCAGCCAATCCCGCTCTTTTGACCAACTCGTTATACCAAGCTGCAAAGTCTTCTGTTCTCTTAGGTAATTTCTGGGCCATGGAGAGGAGATATTTTTACTAAAATCTTATACTAGTCACTGATAAACGACTTGGCCTTCGAGGGTATGACTCGAGGCTATTCATGGTCAACTGCACCACTCTGGTACCAACAGCCGGCTAACTAAGTTAGGTAAAGTGGGTGAGGAATGTGTTACCAAGCCGGAAGCCTCGACAACGCAGCACCACAGGAAGTATTCAGGTCTTAAATTTTGAGACGAGTATACGTTCTTGATGCACTTGTTGATTGACTCACGCATGCAATAACTGCCAGATTTTATCTTTTAGCAGGTCGATACCCTGACCAGTGATGGAAGAAATTAATGTGTAGCCCACTTTGCTAGGTAGATTTGTTACTACAGCTCTTTCATCTTTTTTGTCCAGCAGATCTGTCTTAGAGAGAACCAGCAACCTCGGCTTGTCCAGCAACTCGGGATCGTGTGCTCGCAGTTCCTGGACTAGGGTATCGTATGTCTGACGAATATCCGGGCTATCTGCTGCAATGACAAACAGCAACACTGCATTACGCTCAATGTGCCTTAAAAAACGGGTTCCCAAACCCCTTCCTGTCGCTGCTCCTTCAATGATGCCGGGAATGTCTGCCATGACAAAAGATTGCTTGTCTCTACACGCTACAATACCGAGCTGTGGCACTAAGGTGGTGAAAGGATAGTCGGCAATCTTGGGCTTGGCGGCAGAGACCACGGACAACAAAGTGGATTTACCAGCATTAGGCAAGCCTACCAAGCCTACATCTGCAAGCAGTTTTAATTCCAAGACTACCCAGCCCTCAACCCCTGGCTCACCAGGCTGCGCATAGCGCGGAGTTTGTTGGGTAGCTGATTTGAAGTGGACATTACCCAAGCCCCCTCGACCGCCTCGCATCAATATTTTCTGCGTACCCTCTTGGATTATTTCCAGTAATATTTGACCTGTGGCACCATCTTTGGCTACAGTACCTAAAGGTACCTGAAGGACGACATCAGCACCGGTAGCACCAAAACGACACCCTCCTGCTCCGGATTGGCCATGTGCTGCTGTCACATGCTTTCTGTATCGTAGATGCAGTAGGGTAGATAGCTGGGCACTGCCTTGTAGGATGATATGCCCCCCCCGACCGCCATCGCCACCATCAGGCCCCCCTTTGGGTACTGATTTCTCCCTTCTGAAATGCACGGCGCCCGCTCCTCCCTTCCCAGCCTGGGCATATAGCTTGACATGATCGATGAAATTCGAGGTAGACACGGTCTCTTTTTACTTTAAGGCTGGCATAACCGATAATTTCCCCATCGCAGCTACGATACGTTTAAAGATTACATCCACCGCTCCTGACCCACAGACCTTAACTAGTTTGTTTTGCTGGGCATAATATTTAGCTACAGGCAAGGTTGTATCGTGGTATATCCGCATCCTTGTGGCAATTTTTGCTGCGTCTTGGTCATCCACACGACCTGCTATCTCGGCTCTGGATCTAATTCTTTGAATAAGCTCTTCTTCGGGCACTTCCAAGAATACTACAACGTCAATATGTATGCCGTAGCGTACCAGCCTCTCTTCTAGGGCCTTTGCTTGAGTAGATGTTCTTGGAAAGCCATCGAATAAGATCCCGTCTCCATTATCCTTTGCTACCAGTTGTGCTTCGACGATATCGATCACAAGTGCATCGGGTGCCAACTTTCCTACATTGATATATTGGGCTACCTGCTGTCCTAGGACTGTTTTTTGGTTGATTTGGTCACGTAACAAATCACCAGGTGCAATGTGCACGAGTCGGTATTTTTGGGTTAGTTCTTTGCTTTGAGTGCCCTTGCCAGCCCCCGGAGGGCCGAATAACGCTATGTTGGTCATCTTTTATTTTCCAGCCTTTTATATGAGTGTGTATCCTGTACCCTTATGTCTAAAAACACGCATAGCATCAAACACCTCGTCAATACATCATGCGATAGTCTTGAACCCCGTGTAGGGATGCAAGATAGGTGGGATCCTAATGCCGCTGGCTGTCTGGTTATTCTCAAGCAATGCGGCCACGATCCTGGGCAATGCAAGTGCACTTCCGTTCAGGGTGTGGGGAAATTGAGTCCTATGATGCTCATCTCTATAACGAAGCTGCATACGGTGCGTTTGGTAAGCCTCAAAATTACTAATAGAACTAACTTCGAGCCAACGCTGCTGCCCGACAGCCCACACCTCTAAGTCATAAGTAAACGCAGCAGTAAAGCCCAGATCGCCACCACAGAGTTTGAGCACTCGATAAGGCAATTCGAGCTTTTCAAGTAAATACCGTACATAAGCACACATCTCTTGTAACGCCCCATAGGACTTTTCAGGAAGAGCAATCTGTACCAGTTCTACTTTATCGAATTGGTGTAGCCGGTTGAGCCCTCTTACATGAGTTCCCCAAGAGCCAGCTTCTCGTCTAAAACAGGGAGTATATGCTACATTTTTGATGGGCAAAACTGTCTGAGAAAGAATATCACCCCGGTACAGGTTAGTCAAAGGCACTTCAGCAGTTGGAATCAAGTAAAACGTCGTGTCTTTCAGCTGGTACATTTGTCCTTCCTTATCAGGTAGCTGTCCAGTACCATGGGCTGAAGCTTCATTCACCACAATGGGGGGCTGTATTTCCTCATAACCTGCGTGCTGGGCTTCATCCAGGAAAAAATTGACGAGGGCCCTTTGGAGCCTGGCGCCTCGGCCTTTATACACCGGAAAACCTGCTCCCGTAATTTTATTACCCAATTCAAAGTCAACAAGATCATACTGCCTAGCCAGCTCCCAGTGGGGTAGCTGTGCAGCATTGTTAATAGGGACTTGACTACTTTGGTAGACGAGTTCATTGTCTGCAGAGCTTTTCCCTTCAGGGACTTCTGCGTTAGGTAAATTGGGCAACTCGTACAAAGCGTGCTGCAATGCTTTCTCGCAAGCTTGCAGCTGTGGCACCAGCGTCTTCATGGCTATTTTGAGTGTAGTAGTTTGTTCCCTAACTAGGGCTACTTCCTCTCTTTTTCCCTGCTGCATAAGCTGGCCTATCTGCTTGGTAAGCAGATTTAATTGTGCAGCAGTGCTGTCTACGGACAATTGAGCAGTCTTACGTTGCTGGTCGAGGACCAATAGTCTTTCGACGGATTCGGCGGCGTTGTTGAAATGCCTTTTCTGTAGTCTTTGAATGACAAGTGCTTTACTAGTTCTGATGTCATGGATATCAAGCATAATCTTCTATAAAATTGACGTAACCCGCCGGGAAGGGAAGTATCAGCGAGACTAAGCTGTCTACTACGAACCAGCAGCCACAAAGTAAGCCATTTTTATACATGTGGCTTAGGATGCATCATATCCAACACATTTTTTATCATCTAATAAGTGTGCATCAAACTTGACAATGGTGCGTCGTTGCCCTATCATTGTCTGTTCTGAAGGCAATGGCAGAAATGCTGCCTCTCTGCGTTGATATCCTCAACACTACCTAATAGCAACACTTTTGAATAGCATTACTGTGCGCGTATGACTAGCCGCTTGGCTCTCTCGTCGTTTATTATTTCCGTTACTTAACTACACAAAGACAACCCATGTATAACATTGAAGAACTTGATCTTCGGCTGCTTTCTGAGCTGAAAGAAATAGCAGCAACCTTACAGATGAGCAATTACAACCACCTATCCAAGCAGGAGCTTATTTATAAAATACTCGACCAACAAGCCATTCTCCCTGAAACAGCCTCCTCTACCTCTATCCCAAAGGTGACCCTATCAACAGAACCTGGCACGCGGGAATCCGCAAAAGTTGCTACGAGTAAGCCCCCAATGTTAAAAAAAGAGAACCTCCTACCAGGTAGTGGTAATGAGACAGTCAGCACGACTTTGCCTGAGAGAACGAACACAGGAAAACAAAAAGAACCGAAGAAAGAGGGAAATAAACCCAGAAAAGAAGCGGGGAATGACATGAGCCTCAACAGCGTTATTGACAGTGAGGGTGTATTAGAAATAATGCAAGATGGCTATGGGTTTTTGCGCTCCTCAGATTATCACTATCTGACCAGTCCAGATGACACGTACGTTTCTCCTTCACAGATCAAATTATTTGGATTGAAGACAGGCGATACGGTGAAAGGACAAATCAGACCACCTAAAGAGGGCGAGAAATATTTTGCGTTGCTTAAAGTGATTTCCGTAAACGGAAGGACCACAGAGGAGGTAAGAGACAGAATCGCGTTTGAGCACTTAACTCCTGTATTCCCAGATGAAAAACTAGAGCTCACCAATGGGCCCTCTCAATACTCTACAAGAATTTTAAGCCTTTTTGCACCCATTGGAAAAGGGCAACGTGGTATGCTAGTGGCTCCCCCAAAAACCGGTAAGACAGTACTACTCAAAGAAATTGCCAATGCCATTGCCAAAAATCACCCGGAGGTATATCTCATCATTTTACTCATTGGAGAGCGACCTGAAGAAGTAACAGATATGGCCCGTAGTGTGGAGGCAGAAGTAGTAGCTTCTACCTTTGATGAGCAACCAGAACGCCACACCAAGGTGGCCAACATGGTACTTGAAAAAGCAAAGCGGATGGTGGAGTGTGGCCATGATGTAGTCATCCTTCTAGACTCCATTACACGCCTGGCGCGTGCTTACAATACAGTCATGCCTTCCTCAGGAAAAATCTTATCAGGTGGAGTAGACGCTAACGCATTACACAAACCCAAAAGATTCTTTGGGGCAGCGCGTAATGTAGAAAATGGCGGTTCTTTGACTATTCTAGCTACTGCACTCATTGAGACGGGTTCCAAGATGGATGAAGTAATCTTTGAGGAGTTTAAAGGCACTGGAAACATGGAGCTACAACTAGATCGAAAATTGGCCAACCGTCGTATCTATCCAGCCATTGATATTCCTTCTTCTGGGACACGCCGTGAAGATCTGCTACTCACAAGAGAAGCGTTGGCACGTGTGTGGATTTTACGCAAGTTCATGGCAGATATGACTCCCAACGAGGCCATGGACTTCTTGCTCGATCGGATGAAAGGTACCCGCAACAACGAAGAGTTTTTGCTCTCCATGAATGACTAGACAAAAGCCGGTAGTACCCCTGGTGTAATCCAGTAGACACGTCAGAATACCATTTATTGAAGTGGCTCCCAATTATTTAAGATAACGTGGCATGTCCTGCGCAGCGAGGCAGGCGTGTCACACTGATATTCCTGAATGCCTTGGTACATTCCCTCGTACATGGTAGCAATAAATTCATTTTTCGTGAAGCTTCGTTTTGAATAATCGGTGTCAGCGAATATCTCGGTGGAAATAGCCGGCAAAACAAGATAGCCTACATGATGAGTAGCTCTTTTCAGGATGTTATAATACAATGTTTTTACCTGATCCTGAGCAGTAGAGAGCGCGATAGTTTCACTAGCTCTGGGACCTATAGCGTGGTAGATCTCCCCTATTTTTAGACTGGGATTGACCATCATCGGCGTCATCTCGTTGTGATCCAAGAGAGGCCCCACATCTGATATAACGTACTCGCCTACTTTTGCCCGCCATCCAGGCTCTATGGATATATCCAGGGATCCAGAGTCCCACGTGCCAGGTAGAGTAGACGGTAACCTCAACCCTACCCACTTTTTATGACAATAGTGGGTATTGACATGGTTGCTTAAGGCACCATTGAGCCCGCCGCCCCCAAAGGAGATGTGCTCATTGCTCGCATTAACCACGATGATTCTTTTGTTATCAGAGCCCCCAAACTGCTCATATAAAGAAACGTTGGGTACAATTCTTACGGTAGCTTTGGAGACTGTGCTACCTGGGTTCTGAAACCACTGCTTAAATTCATTACTGAGATATTCCTTGATAGGAAGCTCTTGTTGCTGAGAAACATGGGAACCAGTATTGTATGGCTTAGTATCGCATGAACAATAGGTCATGATAGCAAGTAGATAACACAACATAGCGACACATCTCGTTGCTCTCGTACCATGACACTCCCCTAATATATTTACAACGGCATGCAAGTTGACCAGCATAGGTGACATTGTTTTTGACGTTATGGGCCTAGTAAGGACAGACGAATGACTTAGGGAGTACTCATCTCCCAGTGCCTAGTCAATAGATATCTTACAGAAATCTCAATACTTGCAAATTCCGAACGAAAGTACGCATATTCGCTCCTCAACTAAACCTACTCATTTTGCAAAGCCCCCACCAAGAAGTGCCTATTGTCGCTTTGGCTACACCACCTGGTAGCAGCGCCATGGCAATCATCCGGCTCTCTGGGGCGGGTGTGATCGAGCTTACCAATCAGGTCTTTAGAGGAAGGGACCTGACACAGCAAGCTTCTCATACCGTTCACTTTGGCACCATCTATGACCAGGAGAAGATACTAGACGAAGTACTAGTCTCTATCTTCAGAACACCTAAGTCTTTTACCCGAGAAGATACCGTAGAAATATCCTGCCATGGCTCTGACTTCATTGTACAGCGCATCATACAACTTTTGATACTACGTGGAGCACGTCTAGCAAAGCCAGGAGAATTCACACTACGCGCTTTCTTGAATGGCAAGCTGGATTTGGCACAAGCAGAGGCGGTAGCCGACCTTATCGCTGCTGACTCGTCTGCAGCACACCGCACAGCCCTGCAGCAAATGAGAGGTGGGTTTTCCTCCAAAATCGAACAACTTCGAGGAAAGCTGGTTCACTTCGCCTCTATGTTGGAGTTGGAGCTGGACTTTTCAGAAGAAGACGTTGCCTTTGCTGATAGAGAGGCCCTAAAAGAACTTGTCCAAGAGCTTTTATTACCCATTGTGCAACTCATACAGAGCTTTTCACTCGGAAATGTTATTAAGAACGGTATCACTACCGTGATTGCCGGCAAGCCTAACGTTGGTAAGTCTACCTTGCTCAATGCTTTGCTCAACGAAGAGAGAGCGATCGTCTCTGACATCCCTGGTACTACACGTGACTTGATTGAAGCTGAGCTCAACATCGAAGGTGTGCATTTTAGATTCATAGATACTGCAGGACTACGCAGTAAGGCAGCTGACACGATAGAAGCCATAGGCATCGCTAAGACCAAAAAACAACTCCAAAAAGCTGCTGTTATCATCTATCTCTTTGACCTGGCTACTGAAACGTTATCCAATATCCGAAAGACGGTCCAACAGCTCGATTCATCAACCGTTCCTTACGTCAAAGTGGGGAACAAAATGGATATTGCATCTCCTGATTTGTTAGAAATACTGCAGCGAGAGGATTTTGTACTCATCTCAGCTGCGCAACAGCAAAACGTACCCATACTCAAATCACGGCTCCTAGCGTATGTGGCACTAGACCAGTTGCCAAAGACAGATACCATCGTAGTCAATGCCCGGCATCATGAGAGTTTGACCAAAAGCAAAGAGGCCTTAGAAGATGTATTACAGGGTATAACGAGCAACCTCACTCATGAGCTGCTGGCACAAGACGTCCGTAGGGCGCTCTATCATTTGGGAGGGATTACGGGAGAAGTAATCACAGAAGAACTATTAGATAACATTTTTTCTAAGTTTTGCATCGGTAAGTAGTACGACGACGCTTGCGAATCGCTTTTGTTTTTTCGTGGCAATCTCTACCTTTGACGCCTCGTCAAGAGCACATTCTACAGGTTATCTTTCCCCCATGGAAAATATACTGCCTTTAAAGGCACTACTAAGTTCCCCCAAGCACGTCGTTATCACCTTACACCAACGTCCTGATGCGGATGCTTTAGGGACTGGATTGGGGTTGGCTGCTCTACTCAAGAAGTACCAACACCAAGTACACGTAATCGCACCTACGGCATACCCATCCTTTCTTGACTGGCTACCAGGTACATCCGAGGTAATTGTCTTTGCGCAGGGTCAACAAGAAAAATCCCTCGAACTCCTAAACAGGGCAGATGTCATATTCTACGTAGATTTTCCCACGCTGAATCGACTTCATGAAATGGAAACAGCAGTCAAGAATACTACTGCCACCAAGGTGGTCATAGACCACCATCCAACGATAGAAAAATTTGGTGATCTAGTTTTTCGAGATCCGAAAGCGGCAGCAGCAGCCGAACTCTTGTATGAGCTCATAGAAGCGCTAGATGCACAAGAATTGGTCGATCAGGAAATTGCCGAATGTCTCTACGCCGGTATCATGACCGATACGGGTTCGTTCAAGAATCCTAATACTACGCCCAGGACACATAACGTAGCAGCCAAATTGCTGCGTCACGGCGCAGATGCAACCAAAGTAAGTAGGCTGGTCTATGAAAACAATTCTTTGAATAAGCTAGCGTTTCTGGGCTTTGCCTTGAGCCATCGATTGGTGGTACTCCAAGAATACAACACTGCTTACTTTTTCATTAGAAGGGAAGATTATGAGAAGTATCACTTGCAAACAGGTGATACGGAAGGCCTTGTTAATCAAGCACTTTCAGTACGCGATATTGTATTAGCTGCTGTCATCAAGGAAAAAAAAGACGCCGTACGCCTTTCTCTAAGATCTGCAGGGGAAGTGCCTGTGAACCTATGGGCTCAAGAGTACTTTGCAGGAGGTGGGCACAAGAATGCTGCGGGTGGCGTATCTCACCTCACGCTAGAAGAAACAATAGCCAAATTTGAAAGCCTAGTCAAAGCCAAGAAGAAAGTGTTAAACCCTAACTTATGAAGCATAAAGGACGGCTATACTATCTTTCAGCACTGATTGGCCTTCTTGTTATCACCGCTCTTGCACTTTCAATTAGAAACTACTACCGTGGCTCTTTCAAAGAGACTCCCACAGGACTTCAGTACCAAGTAATCAGGAAAGGCAAAGGTCCCTGGCCTCAAGAGGGGGACATACTCCTGCTCGACGTGAGTTACAAAACCGAGAAAGGTGTTGTGCTGTTTAGCACCGCCGATCAGGAATTTCCCATGGCACTACCATACTCTGAGAATACGGTCAATACAGATGGTGGCTTCTTGGAAGCCATCGGCATGCTTCAAAAGGGAGGTGGCATCGTGTGTAAGCTAGACATAGAAAAGGTACTGGGTGGCAATCTGGAGCACATAACCGCCCAGTATGGATTGAAGAAAAACGAGAAAATATTTTTGCACCTCCAGCTACAAGATATTATGCCTGAAGAGACGTATAAAAAGTGGGAAACCGAACACAGCGCTATGCTGCAGCAAAGAAACCAAGAGAAAGCTACGCAACAACTCAAAGCAGATGCTGAGACCATTGTCAACTACCTGAAAAGCAATAGGATTGAAGCCCGGTCTACCGATTCTGGGTTGTACTACGTCATCGATACCCCCGGCCAAGGCGCACAGCCCAAACTAGGAGACAGGGTCAAAGTGCATTATACGGGGAGGCTTCTAGATGGAAAGGTGTTTGACACGAGCCTGGCAGACATAGCTAAACAGCATGGTATGTATACCCCAGGAAGAGCTTACGAAGCCATAGAGTTTCAGTTGGGTGCAGGACAAGTTATCAGAGGATGGGACGAAGGCGTCATGTGCCTACGCCAAGGAGCAAAAGCACGCCTATTTATCCCCTCTACTCTGGCTTACGGGAGCCGAGGTATAGGCAATGGCTTAATTCCGGCCAATGCTATTCTCATATTTGATGTAGTCCTCGTGGATATTCAGGGATAATACAGCAGGCTTTATAGGCTGAGCGAAGAGTAAATATGCCTGTCTTTTTTCCCTCGGGTATCTTTTTGGGCTTGCGTGAATCTATATGATCATAAAGCTTAGCCCGAAACCTGGGAAACCGAACTAAGATAAGAAAGGAGGGGTGGTGATGAGTGGACTTGAACCACCGACTCACGGATTTTCAGTCCGTTGCTCTACCAACTGAGCTACATCACCGTACACACACATAGGACACACAAATCTAAAGAATTAGCATTTTTATTACAACAAAAAATATCAAGGTTATGATATTAGCCTCATGCGCACTTTGGGTCCAGATAGATAAGAAAATATAGTAGATTGCGAGTTGGGAACTAAGCAACCAAGCATATCACACCAAGCACTATAGGGCTATGTACATTCCATTTCATCAATTATCAGGCGAAGCACACGTCTGGGTTTACCAAGCCAGCCGACCCTTTGGGCAGGAGGAGAAAGCGGCAGTCCTACAAAAAGCCCAGGAGTTCTTAGGGCAGTGGGCTTCGCATGGCCTCCCTCTGCAGTGTAGTGCAGAGATACTGTATGATCAGTTTCTTATCCTGGCTGTAGACGAGACTTTGCAAAGTGCCACAGGGTGTGCTGTAGATGCTTCTGTAAAGTTTATTCGTACACTAGAGCAGGCTTTTCAGGTAGACTTGCTGAGCAGAACCCATGTCGCTTTTAGGCAAGGCGAGGACAATTTTTTGGTTCCACTGAGTCAGCTTGAAGATAGCATACGACAAGGAGCTATATCGGAAGACATGCTTACCTTCGACAATACTATCACTAAAAAGACGGAAATAGTCGACAAGTGGCTAGTTCGTGCCGGAGAATCTTGGTTCGGTAGGTACTTTCGTAAGTAGTAGCGCTAGCTGATCCTCTGTGTGTACGTGACAGCCAAGAGTTAACTTGCTTCCTGTTCCTCTGTACTTTGTAGGCCTGCCACACCACCCGACACAATAAACTTCATGACCTCCGTACTAGCAATATCTAAAGGTGTAACAGAATCCTTAGGAAGAATGAATAAATCACCTGAGAAATTGTAAGAGTGCGGAACATATACTGCGATACTTCCTGGTAAGTTGATGGCTTTGAGCTCTCTCTGCGTCACAAAGCCCAGTTTTCTCAACTGCACCTCCTTGTTTATTACTACCAATACAGGCTTGTCAAATCTTTTTTTATTGCCCACAAAGGCAGAGGTTAATTCCTTTAGGGAAGAATAAATAGTACTAATCAGTGGCAATCTGGTAATCAAGCTTTCTGTAAGATCGAAGGCAGACCTTTCTAATCTTTATCAATCCGTCGATAAAGTGCAGGGCAAGCGAAATAAGATAGGCCGTCAGCACGAAGGGGACCACCAGCAACAATCCCCGCATGAAGTATCCAAGCAGATTACGCAACAGTCCCTTATTGAGTTGCATAGTAACAGCCGTTTTGCATAGAATTTAATGCACACAAAAACATTCCACAACTCATCCACTATAACTTTTAGCACTTTAAACATACCAAGAGCCATCCTACAAATGTACACTCTGCACCCCAAGTGCCCCCCCCGGAAAAGAAATACACACACAGCGATAGCAAAAGATGTTCAGACCAAATAGAGGCGCAACTATGACGATGTCGTCTTCTTAGAGGACTTAGAGAAGACAGCAATGACCAATGCAAACGCAAAGCCCAGCAGCACAGTGCTGACTAGGACACCGATCGCCAAAACCTCTGGAGACATGCGCTGTATGGTCTGTGCTATTTCTCCAATAGAAGCTTCCTCTATACCTTTCTGCCGCAACGACTCTTGTACACTCTGGGCCAGTTGTGATATAAGGGAAGCATCTACAAACTTGGTATACAAGTAAATAGGACATGCATTCACCAGACCCACGAATGCATTACTAATGAGCCCCAACTTAATGCCCTGCTGGTAGGTCATCAAGCCGTTATTGGCCTCCTTGTAGCAATAATGCCCAAAGTAAATCCCTAATATGAGCACCACATAGTAGAGGTTATTCCATGGCAAACGCTGTAGTCCCATAAACTGAATGACTAGTCCATAGGCAATAAACCCTAGCACAATAATAAGGCCACTCTTAATGCCAATACGCCACATATCTTTTGTAGTAATGCACAAAAACTACTTGCAGATGTTATCTTCAGGTAGTTACTGTACCTGATCACGCCGCATAGTTCTCTCTGCCTCTCGTTCCCTAATACTCCGTCGCTTGTCATGAAGCTTTTTCCCTTTAGACAAGGCAATCTGCAGTTTAGCTAGCCCCCGCTCATTGATAAAAAGCTGGACGGGAATAATTGTCAGCCCTTTTTCTTTATTACGTAGGAGCTTCTTGAGCTCTCTTTTATTCAAAAGGAGTTTCCTTTCCCTATTCTCAACGTGATTATAGATATTCCCTTGCTCGTACGCTGCAATGTGCATCCCCTTGACCCAAAGGGCTCTTTCGGCAAAGTAGCAATAAGCCTCCTGTAGGCTCACCTTGCCAGCTCTTATAGATTTAATCTCCGTGCCAGTCAAGACCATTCCTGCTGTATACTTGTCCAGGAACGTATACTCAAAACTCGCCCGCTTGTTTTTAATGACGATGTTCTTGGCTGCTTTCTTGCCTTGTAAGGCCATAATATTGAGTGCCTGTATCGACAGCTAAGCTAGGAACGCACAAAGGGGCAGCCCATTTTACCAAGAAACAGGCTACGTGGACTTCACACTGTGCGGCTGTATCTCTGACAGCAAGTGCCGATATCAACATTAGCCGTCGGAAGAGGGCAATTTACCATGCAAAAAAGCATCCTACAAAGGCATCCTGGATCTAGCAGTTACTTTAAGGTCGCAAAAGTCACCTGATAGGTATTGGTAATGGGCTGTTATAGCAATCATGGCTGCGTTATCCGTACAATAGGCTAACTGCGGGATAAACACCGCCCACCCCTCCTGTCTAGCCAGATGCTGTAACCGACTTCTTAGACCCGAATTAGCAGCCACACCACCTGCTATAGCAATGGTTTTAATGCCTGTTTGGGAGACAGCTTTCTTGAGTTTATCGAGAAGCATACCGATCAGGGTAGCCTGAATACTCGCACAAAGATCATTTCGGTGTTTAGCCAAAAACTGGACGTCTTTGCTTTGGTATTCGTCAAGTAAACGGAGAAAGGCCGTCTTAATACCACTAAAAGAAAAGTTGAGGTGAGGCATGTTGGTGGCTGGAAATTGAAATCTGTGTGGATCGCCCTGTTGTGCGTAGCGATCAATGAGTGCCCCTCCAGGATAAGAGAGACCCATTAGTTTGCCTATCTTGTCAAATGCTTCTCCTATGGCGTCATCTTGTGTTTCTCCAATAACCTCCATACACATGTGGTCCTTAGCGAATATGAGCTGGGTGTGCCCGCCACTTACGTTTAAACCAAGTAGCGGGAAAGTAGGATAGGGCGCTTCTATAAAGTTGGACAAAATGTGAGCACGCATATGATGCACGGCGATGAGCGGAATATCCAGCGAAAAAGCAACAGCCTTGGCAAAGGAGATGCCTACTAGCAACGCTCCTAACAGCCCTGGCCCTTGCGTGAAAGCAACTGCATTTAGCCTCGAAAGGGTAACGTTGGCTTTTTTCATTGCTTGCTCAACCACAGGAATAAGGCGCTGCTGATGTGCACGAGCAGCCAACTCAGGGACAATACCCCCGTATTGTGCATGCACTGCTTGGGTAGCCACTACGTTGCTTACTATCTTGCCACCGCAAACAACCGCTGCTGCAGTCTCATCACACGAGGTCTCAATCGCTAATATGACAGAATTATTCCCTTGCATTGGACATGCCTAAACAAAGAACGAAGCTAATCAAAAAAAACATAGGCAGCCTTTTAAAATGGTTCCTGGCGATTATGCTTAGCCTGTTCGTGAGCACTTTGATAGTACTACAGTTTCCCCATATTCAGAACCGCTTATTTGGCAAACTGCTACAGCGCCTAAGTCATACCACTCAGTTTGCCATCACACACCAGCACTTTCAGCTCAATTGGCTACACCATGCCTCACTTACTGGACTCACCATCAAAGACCCCCAAAACAACACGATACTAGCAGTAGACCAACTAGCAATTAAGGTAAATCCTCTTCAACTACTGATGGACGGTTGCATGACGCTGAAAAAGATTCGTATCCGAGGCGCCCAGGTACATCTTCACAGAAAAGAAGGCGAATCGTACTATAGCATACATGTCTTGCTACAGCGACTGATGGGTACCACAACATCAGCATCCACTACCTGGCAGACTGGACCGGTTGTAATTGAGCGTGTGTATTTACAAGACACAGCATTTTCTATGCATGATCAACAAAACGCGCCTATACAAGGCATTTTTGACCCTAAACATTTCACTATTAATCAAATAAGCGCTAAAATATCTAACTTAAAAGCCCAAGAAAACACGTTGAGGGCAGACATTCGTCATTTTACAGGTAAACATGCCAGTGGGCTACTACGGATCGACCATTTCAGCACTTCTCTGTTTGTTTCTCCAGATAACATACAATGCAGAAGGGTGCAGCTTCGCACAAAAGACAGTACGCTAGAGGGAAGCTGCACCCTTATTTATGACCGCTCTCTAACTTCAGCAGCATTTATCGATCGTGTGTATATGACAGCACACCTCAATAATGCTATCATTGCTACTCAAGAGCTTGCTGTCTTTGTCCCCTACTTCAAAGAGCACAAAACTTCCTATCACCTGAGAGGTATGTTGGATGGTAAGTTCAATGATTTTTACATCAAGGACTTGCAGCTTAGGTTTGGAGAACAAGGCAGTTACTTTCAGAGCTGTCTAAGCCTACAGGGACTACCTCATGTACCAAAGGTTCGATTTAACATAGACTTGGAACAAAGCGTTCTGTATACCCAAGATTTGCTCCCTTATTTAGACGCCAACACCTGCCAACTGCTAGAGAAGTTTAGTTGTGTGAAAGTGAAGGGCCGCTTCTGTGGGATGTCAGCTGATTTTATGGCCCAAGCCATCTTGGACACAAACCTGGGAAAGTTGACTACTGACTTAGTATTCCAGATAGATAACGTCTCTAAACGTACTACTTACAAGGGAACCATTGTTACCAGTAATTTTGAGCTAGGCACATGGCTGAATAGTGCTGCTGTGCAGCAGCTATCCATGCGAGGACAGATAGACGGAGAAGGCTTAAACTTGGCTACCGCACGCTTCCAATTAAACGCCAACATTCATAAGCTTAGCGTCAAGAACTGTGCCTACAAAAATATCTGGGCACATGGGCGCTTTGCTCAATCATTTTTTCAAGGCAAACTTACTATTGATGATCCCTACCTGAAGTTCCAGGCTGATGTAGCCATTAACCTAAACCAGAATGTCGAAAACATTGTCATCAGTGGGATTTTAGACAGAGCATGTCTACGGGAACTGCACTTCACTGACCGCTGTGCCACCCTCAGCACGCAGCTGTCTATTGCCACGCAAGGCCTATCATTAGATACCATTACAATAGATGCCCAGTTACACCAGGTTTGTTTTAGTTTTGAGGGAGAAGAAATAAAGTTAGACGCTTTACACATACGAAAAGATCATAGTGGCTCGGGGCATCTTTTAGCAATAGACTCGGCATTGTTTGCGCTCAAAGCTGAAGGGGACTTTTCCTATGCCAGTCTGGCTAACGACCTGAACAGATTCATACAAGACTATCAATATCGCTGGAGGCACACGGGCATTACTTCTCGGAGGGATACATTGCAATCCTATACGCTAGCTTATCATCTTCACTGCAAAGACATTAACCCACTGCTCCATGTTTTTGGTATTGATGCACATGTATCACCCAACACACAACTTGAGGGCAACTTTTTGCAACAGGAGGAGACAACCTTTTCCCTACGCCTTGTTGAGGCAGCATCCCTTTCTTTCAAACAAAATCGATGGCGCAATACGCATTTAGAACTGTCTGCCAATCGATCCAAAGATGGCCAAGCCATATCAGCTGTAGTGCAACTGGCCTCTGAAGAACAGCAATGGGGTACATTCAGTACTACAAAAGATCTTGCTGTAACACTTGCCTGGAAAGATGATCAGATCTGCTTCAGCAGCAACATCGGCCCACCAGAAAGTCCCAAACAGCTGAGTATACGGGGCACGGCGTTGTTGTTAGACAGCGCTATAGAGATTACATTGATACCCAGCCAGGTGTTGTACGCTGACAATCAGTGGCAGGTACATCCAGCAAACCGAATCATACTAAGCAAATCACGGATAGAGTTCCAAGACTTTACGTTCTACAAAGGGCAACAGCACATCAGCCTTAGGGGGGCATTATCTTCAACCCCTACGGAGGTACTGCACCTAACCGTTCAGGATTGCTTATTGAACAACTTTGCTTTTTTGATCAACAGGCCTATCACAGGGGTACTTAATGCAACAGCGACGTTACAAGGACCATTGAGTCAGCCCTACATAAACAGCGACGTAACCCTCGAACAATTTACTATTGCACATCTTTTGATAGGTGACCTGCATGCACATGTTGACTGGCATCATGCCTCACAGCGATGTAACATAGACTGCCGATTAGATCATCTTCAACAACAAGTTGTGACGCTCCAGGGGTACTATGAACCGCTAAAAAAAGCGGATAGCCTGCAGCTTGTAGCCCACTTCTCTCATACCCCACTTGCTACCTTGGAGCTTCTAGTAGCCAAACATTTGTCCCAATTAGCCGGTGAGCTCAGCGGCACTGTCTATATCAGCGGTAGCCCCTCTAGCCCTCAGATTACCGGTGGGGCAAGTATCACAGATACCACTGTGCGGGTAAACTATTTGAATACACTGTACAAAATAAGTGGGTCATGCACATTTACCGGCCAGGCGATCAACATTACCACACTCCATTTATTTGACGACCAACAGGGCAAAGCCGTACTGCAAGGCAACATCATTCACAACGGGTTGAAGGATTTTGAAATCGATGCGCAAGGTAGTATGACGAATTTCAAGTTGCTTAGTACGACCTCAAAAGACAACGCATACTTCTACGGGACTTGTATCTTAAGTGGCAGCTTAACTGCCTCTGGGCCCGTCAACAACATGGCGGTATGCCTAACCTCAAAAACCGACTCAGGTACCCATATCTCTGTCCCAGTACATGGACATAGGGCCAAGAGTACCGTTGCGTCATATGACTTCATTCAGTTCGTAAATTTTAAAACGCAATACCAAAACGAAGAGGTTCAGACCCAACGGGTCGCCTTGAAGGGCCTCAAGTTTACATTACTCCTGGAGATTACGCCTGACGCATATGCAGAGATTATCTTGGACGAAAAAGGTGGTGATGTGATGAAAGGGTGTGGACGAGGCAGCATAAAATTAGAGGTCGACACAGAGGGAGCGCTTACTATGACCGGTGGGTTTAAGTTTGTAGAAGGTGTATACAACCTTGCACTCTACCGCATGAGTCACAAAACTTTTAAAATTCAACCAGAGAGTGAGGTCACCTGGTATGACAGTCCTTCCCAAGGTGTACTCAACATCCAAGCAGTGTACGAGCAGCGAGCTGTACTAACACCCCTCTTAGACAGCCCTGAAACAACAAGACTGACCACCAAGAAGCATCTAGTGCAAGTGGTGGTAGGTCTGCAAGGAGCATTTCTATCCCCCAAAAAGAGTTTTACGATTCATTTTCCAGAATATTCAGGTATGTCAGCCACCATTATAAACGAATTCAAACAGAGGGCAGCACAAGACAAGCAGTATGCAGAAGCCCAGGCCTTGAGTCTCTTACTCTTTCAAGAGTTTGCTCATAGCAAGACAGTAGAGCCAAGTATTAATACCGTGAGCAGGCATTTGAGCACATTTATTTCTCAACAATTAAGTCATCTCACCTCTAGCCTGAATGACGATCTAGAGGTAGAAGTAGATATTGATACGCAAGAAATAGGACGCCTGAACTTCGGTAATCTACACTTCAACCTCTCTTATAATCTTATTGGTGGTAGGTTGAAGCTATCTAGAAGAGGAACCGTCTTTGGCAACACAGGAGAGGCGTTGCGCATAGATCAACTGATAGGTGACTGGACGATAACGTATGTGCTGACTAAAGATGGAAGATATAAGGCGAAGCTATACAAAAAAGACACCACCACAGGCGCGGATAGCAAAGCAATCCTCTCCGGAGGAATTAGCCTGATGTATACTAGGAGTTTTAACCGATGGAGGGAGTTGTGGAGCGGCAGCAAACATCCCGCAAACGAAAAGAAAGACAAGTAGCGACAGAGCGGCTGACCATACGTCAAATCAAGCTAGCAGCACCCACCTTTTATTTTGGAAAAACTCATTCGTTGAGGAACGATCCGTTACCAAGAGATTCAGAATCAACGGGGCTGAGTGTACAAGTAATAGCCTCCGGTACTACTCCCTTTACGCTCGGTTCTACAGGATTCACTATATCACAGATGTTCTTCACTACGCTACAAGATACCAGCAGACCGTCCCTCTTAGTTTTCTTTTCTTTTTTATTGTCCTCTACGCTCTTATTTTCATCACTCAAAATAAACCTATCGAAATCCATCCCCTCAACAAAGATAAATAAACAATTATGGAACTCCCTTAGAGCACTAGACAAACAACGAATATCTTTCATCGTGTCCTCTAAATCCGCATCAACGCTTTCAACCCTCTTCTTAGTCTTAGAGAGTAGCGTATCGAGGCCACTAACTTGCTTCCGTAGCGGCTCGAGGTCTTTTTCACGCTGCTCATTAGCCAAAGAGGCCTGTGTTTCCAGTTCTTTGACAAGATCCGCATCAACATTTTCAACCCGCTCCTTAGTCTGAGTGAGTTGCGTATCGAAGCCGTTGACTTGCCGTTGCAGCTGTTCGAGCTTTTCCAGTTCTTCGATGCGATTCGCATTCACACTTTCAACCTGCTCCTTAGTCTGAGTGAGTTGCGTATCGAAGCCGTTGACTTGCCGTCGTAGCTGTTCGAGCTCCCTTTCGCGCTGCTCATTAGCCAAAGAGACCTGCCTTTCCAGTTTTTTGACAAGATCCGCATCAACATTTTCAACCTGCTCCTTAGTCTGAGTGAGTTGCGTATCGAAGCCGTTGACTTGCCGCTGCAGCTGTTCGAGCTCTCTTTCGCGCTGCTCACTAGCTAAAGAAGTCTGCTTTTCCAGTTCCTCGATACGCTCACTCAGCTCTGCGTTGCTGCAGTGCACGAATAAAAGCAAGCACACGACACCAATTTTTGCATCTCTGAACATACTGCTGCTATTTATATCATCAATAAAGAAGAAGAACCCAAAAGAAGGAATTACCCTCTTACCCTATATCATTGTTTCTGGTTCTGGTTCTGGAACCCGCACTAGCAATTTCTGCAGCACGTAGGCTCGCCTGTAACCTAAGCACTTCTGCCTCTGCTACTGCCTTCCCCGATTCTGCCTCTTTTCTTGCTGCCTCTTCTGTTGCATACTGACCCTGTATTGCCACCTTTGCTGCCTCTGCATCATCGCGCTGAGCCTCCGCTCTCAAAGCCCTGGACACCACCTTATGCCGACCCCAAAGCACGCCCCCCGCCACTAACACTGCTGCTGTACACACCCCCGTCCCCATACCCAGATGATTTATTTGCCCATTTTCTATTGATGGTAAGCCAAGCAGACTCCCAAAATTCCAGGGAGATCCTTCTAAACCACGAATTGCCTGATCAGCGCTAAGACGACTAATGTTTATGCATGCGTCGTACTTACCTTGAAGGTCCTCGTGCTTCTTCCCTGCTTTTTTCAGTTTGCTTTCCAAGTCTGCAATGCTTCCTTGACTTTCGGTCAGATTCATTTCTAGAGCATCTACGCGAGACCTGCAGGCATTTTTTGACTCCTTGCACTGCTCATCTAAGGCTCCGTAGTCTCTTCGTAACGCACTCAGCTGATCGCCTAAAACATCTCTCTGTACGTTGCACTCCTCGAGGTTTCTGTTGCCAGCACTTATAATCTCACCCAGTCTCTGTCCCTGTTCCTGTATTTGTGTTTGCATCTGTAGCACAGCACCCTCTAGCGGTGAGCTGTCAGAAATCCAGCTTTCCCCCTCTACAACCCTCAGGCCGCTACCACACTGGCTTAATGTTTCCTCTAACTTTTCTTTGCTATCCCGACACTCATGCAGCGCTATCTTGCAGTGGGAGATATGACACGGCCCCTCGCTGTCTGGACTAAAAAATACTTGGCCGAGGCCCATGTCGAACTGCTCATAACAACCACTTCCCCCTTTTACGGAGTCTTCCTGCGTCACAGATAACATCTGGTGCCCGTTACAGCTGCCTAATAAAGAAGCCCCCCAAAAAAGGGTGCCAACGAGACAAAAAACCTTGGTGTTCTTCATGAAGTGAGGCGCTAAACTGTCTCTTTCTCTCTCGAGCTTGTGTCTACTGATTTGCCCTACCTTTAAGAATCCGGAGTGCAGCTGGCCACAATATGCTTGAAAAAAGGCCAAAAAGTCAAGTCCTAGGCCTATTTTGGGGCTAGCTTTTCGAGCAAGCACAAGCTTCTCCATTTGCATTTGGCCATACCTCTCCTTTTTTTTGCAAATTGCCGGGCTTCTAGATTAACCATCTTCGGAACAGCGCAGGCGATATACGCGAACTGAACGAGGTCAAACGCACTCCGCAAATAGGTACGTTGTCGTTTGGCATGCACTCGCATTGAGACTCACAAATAAAAGTTAACGGAGATGCTCTGGATACAAATGACTATAGTGTTACTTGCCATTTTTTTGGGTGCCAGACTGCAAGGAATCAGCTTAGGCATCATGGGTGGTCTGGGATTAGCCATCCTGGCTTTTATTTTTCAGGTGAAGCCTACCGATCCTCCAACAGAGGTGCTGATGATTGTCACTGCCGTCGTTACTGCTTCAAGCACTTTAGAAGCGGCAGGCGGGTTGCGCTACTTAACCACACTAGCAGAGCGATTCATTAGGCGATATCCGCATAGAATCACTTTTTTGAGCCCACTGATCGTATACCTATTTACCCTACTGGGAGGCACTGGCCATACCCTCTACGCCATACTCCCCGTAATTGCTGATGTAGCCAAGGACGTGGGTGTGCGCCCCTCCAGACCTCTGTCGATGGCTGTTATTGCTGCCCAGCAAGCTGTACTGGCTAGCCCAATATCTGCACCCATTGCACTTGTGGTAGGGCTTTTCGCACCCTACGGCATAGGTCTGATAGATATCCTGAAAGTATGCGTCCCTGCCACTTTTGGAGGTGTTTTGTTGGCTACCCTCGTAGTGAACAAGTGGGGAAAAGAGTTGCATGAAGATCCCGCATACCTGCGAAGGGTACAAGGTGCACAACAGAAGGCGGAAGCACAGACTGTAAAAACCGATCCTGTACCAAGCACAGCGAAACGTTCTGTAACTTTATTTGCACTGGGGATTACCATCGTCATGTTGTGTGGTGTTTGGAAGGGATTACGACCAAGTTGGGAAATAGATGGGACCAGGCAGCCAATGGCGATGTCGGTCGTGATTGAGATCATGATGCTGTCTATTGCAGCTTTGATTGTACTGTTGTGTAAGTTGGATCCCAAAGAGATCGTGAAAAGCAATGTTTTTAGCTCAGGTATTCAGGCTGTTATAGCTATTCTGGGAATTTCGTGGCTAGGAGATACTTTTATCACAACCAATAAGGAGGAGATCCTGGTAGCAGTTCAGGCTCAAATCACGCAAAAACCTTGGCAGTTCAGTCTACTGCTTTTTCTGATGTCTATCCTGCTCGTCAGTCAGACTGCTACCATCCGTGCCGTCATACCTCTCGGCATTGCCTTGGGACTTCCCGCGCCTGCGTTACTGGCTGCATTGCCCGCCGTTAATGGTTTGTTTTTTATCCCTAACTATCCTACGCTGCTCGCTGCCATAAGCTTGGATAGTACGGGTACTACCCGTGTGGGTAAGTTCGTGCTGAATCATAGTTTTATGATACCTGGCCTTGTGGCTACTACCACAGCGGTAGTCATTGCAGGGGCGCTGGTCAAGTTATTTTTCTAGACTATACGACTTTCTCAAGACCGTATTGATTACCACAAAGCAGCTACATCATGCTCCCAGATAAGTGGTGCTCTCGGGGGGCTTCGCCTTGTCATAAGCGGTGCAGACACTACAAGTAGAAAACTAGTAACTTTCTTCACTTGCCCACCTTCAGTGTACTCCAATAGAGGAGAGTCTTCGCCTAAGGACACGGTTGTGGCAGCTCTGCGCCTCTGTGAACAACTTTTTTGATTTCCTTTTGCGTGATAAGCAAAAAACACCTCCAACAAGGAGCATTGATCAACCAGCGCTCAAGCACCCTACAGCGTTCGGTGCGTTCTGTGAGTGTGGCTATGCCTGAGGTGCCTCTTGATATTTTGAGGACATCTTAGTAGAGGAAGTCAAGATGCAATATGATGGTAGCAGCAACGGGCACGTCAGCGGGCCGACCAGGACAAACGACTAGCACCGTACGTAGCTCCTGAGTGCCGCAATCTAGAGTTCTGCTAGTACAGAACTGCCGCCCTTAACTTTTTGCCCTAGGCTCACTCTGAGTTTCGCATCGAGCGGGAGAAAAACATCTACCCTAGAACCAAACTTGATGAAACCACACTCACTGCCCTGCTGCACTCGATCACCCTCTCGAACGTAGGATTTAATTCTTCTAGCAATAAAACCTGCGATCTGACGAAAAAGAACTTGCACGCCTTGCGCATGCTCAACCACAATCGTAGTACGCTCGTTTTTAGTACTAGATTTGGGATGCCAGGCTACTAAATATCTCCCTGGGTGGTACTTGAAAAACTTAACAATACCGGAGATAGGATTCCTATTGACGTGCACATTGAAGGGAGACATGAACACGCTTATCTGTACGCGGTTGTCTCGCAAATATTCGTCCTCGTATACTTCCTGAATTGCCACTACTGTCCCGTCTGCAGGTGCTAGTACATAGGCTTCTCGCTGTGAGATGACTCGGTATGGGTTGCGAAAAAAGTAGATGAGCCACGCGTAAAGCAGCACACTCACAGCCGTGAACGAGGCATAATACCGGTGTGCCGTCGCACCATACCTGAAAAGAACAACAGAATGTATGCTTAGTAAAAAAACGGAGGCAGCTAATAAAATAGCCCTTCCCTCTCTGTGGATACGCATCTCGTACTGATTTGGCCAGCTTTTCTCGGGGAACTGCCCGTCTATGTGTAGAAACGGCTTCTCCTACTGGAGGCAGTGCAAGTTACAACTTTTATCTACGTATGTCTATCAATAGGGAAGTCATACTACATCGCTCATGACAACAACTTTACGAAAACCACTATGAAAGGGATGGTTAGCAAAAAGCTATCGAACCTGTCTAGCCAACCTCCGTGCCCAGGAAGAGCACGCCCAGAGTCTTTAATCTTGAGGCTTCTCTTAAGCATTGATTCGACCAAGTCGCCATAAGTGCCAGCTATCACCGTGATGCCACCAATGCCCAGCCACCCCGCCAAATCTATGATACTGAAGTAGTGAGCAATAGTGTAACTCACGACCAGTGTCATGGTGGCACCTCCTAAAGCCCCTTCCCAAGATTTCTGGGGCGATATACGTTCGAAGAGTCTGCGTTTTCCTACGCTCGTACCTACCAAGTAAGCACCTGTATCATTGGCCCACAGGGTCAGTAAAATGCCTATCACCATTTCGTATCTGTAAGTACCTGTAGCAAAAGCAATCATATGGAGCAAGACAAATGGCCCACCCACATAAACAATGCCCAGCAGTGTGTAGGCAATATTAGTAAAGGGAATCGGCCCCTTTTTGTGAAGTTCGGTAGGGAAAACAAGGGCGACCACGGGACACAGTAGGTAGAGGTAGTTGCCAGCTAGTTGCCCACTGGCATGCATAAATACGAGTACATAGGTCAAAATAGCTCCCCCGATCCCCAAAAATTTGTTGGGACGTATGCCACTAAGGTCAGCCAACCGATAAAATTCTAGCATGGTCGACACGGCAACAAAAAGAAAGAGTAAAAAGTAGCTCCAGAGACTCCACGATATACAAGCGATGACAACGGGGACAGCAACCAATGCGAAGAGCACTCTCTTAACAATATTGCTATACCGTAAGGACATTAATTTGCGCAATGTCTGGTTATGATCGATGGCCTTTACGAGTAATGGGGATCAAAAGGGCATACCCCCGGGATTTGGGATTGACTATTATATCTTCCAAAGGTACACTTTCCTCGGTAAATACTTTATTTTCATTATCACAGCACCAAGACTAATGTGAAGGTGTTAGCGGCTACTGCCGGGCCCTTCTAGAGAATCTTAGACTACGGTTATGTTACAAGATTTTATCAATTTGTTCTTTCCGCATTACTGTTTGACTTGTCAAGAGATACTTGTAAAAGGGGAAACATTGATCTGTACAGTTTGTTTCCTTGATCTTCCCCCAACAACCTGCCACCAAGAGCCTGAGAACATAGTCGCCCAAAGACTCGCCGGTAGACTACCCATCAGTCATGCCATGGCACTGTACAAATTCCGAAAATCAGGTAAGGTGCAATGCCTACTCCATCATTTGAAGTATGGGAACAAACCGTTAATAGGAAAAGTACTGGGCAGAAGATTTGGCGCCCTTTTCAAGGAAGCACATGGAGGTGCAACATTGGATCTCATCATTCCCGTTCCCTTGCACAGCAGTAAGCTTCGGAAAAGGGGCTACAACCAAAGTGACTTTTTTGCACAAGGAATTGCTGAAGTGCTACACATCCCTTGGAGCAACCAGCATCTTAAACGCGCCACAAAGGCAGTTACACAAACAAAAATGAGTAAGTTAGAGCGCTTTAAAAGTGTGGAAAATGCTTTTGTGGCGACAAACATTTCAAGCCTACACAACAAGCACATCCTTCTGGTGGATGACGTCATGACAACAGGGGCCACGCTAGAGGCCTGTGGCTTAGTATTGTTAGCTGCTGGAATCAAGGAACTTAGTGTGGCCACCATAGCAGTGACAACATCAAGCTATTGATCATCAAGCCCCGCTAATCATTGTGTACCTGAACCCAGCTATTGTATCAAAATACACATGGCCTAGGTACCTTTTCATGCTCCATGGAAGTCAATAACCATAATCTTGCTAGGCCATTTTTTTGATAGTTTCGGGGTTTTTGTCAATCAATACGGCGTTGTTTTGGCCATGACGTTCTGCTGCGGGAGGGTACAGTGTACTGCATCGTCTTATGATGAGTTAAAGTTTTCAGCATCTTAGGATGAGATCAGTCTGTAAAAGTCGCATGCCTACTCATAGACATCACCACCAACAACATCACACCCAAAAGATCAGCGCAGCAGTTGTGGTACCTAAGGGCTACGCGTTCATTGTGACCATACGCCATGGCTTTCCTTGCCTATTTGGATGCTACTCGTCGAGCTCTAGCACGGAGGGTGTGGGGCTTTTCAGCCTTTTGCTAAATGTATAGGGCCTGTTGGGAAAACATATAGGCCTAATAATCGCTTGAGGCACGTACTTCCTGATAGCCGCATAAGTAGGGTAAGCCTCTAACTTACTCAAGAACTTCCCAACCCGTACCGTGTAGCGAGGCAAATCATAGCTTACCCTAGGTGTCATGGTGGGATATCGTGTATGTAGCCTACTTCTTATTTTAAATGCTTCCTCTCTATTGCCCCCTGTATACACTTGAATCGTGTAACCATGGACATACTTGACATGTTCATTGGCTACCTTCTTGCGTGCTAGTAGGTAGTCGAGCTGGTCGGTAACCGCGTCAATAGGGGCTACGTGGGCATATTTTTCCTGATGCTCTATTTGCACAGGCTTTGGAGTCGTCAACTTGGCTACCTCAAACTTTCTTCTGTGTGCAGCAAGATTTTCGCTATAGGTACTCTGAGGCTTGTCTTTACGCCATGCACCAGCCGTCGCTGTCGCAAATAATAACAGTGCTAGGTATACATGACGTCTCGTTGGGTGATCGACCATATTTTTGTTTGCTCACTTTTTTATCAACCCTTGGGAACCGATTTCTGAAGGTGCTGATACGCTCTTTACGTACTTACCAAGGCTCTAAATAAAACATTCTCTAATTTTACGGCCTATTGTGTAAAATGAATGAGATATCCTCATACTGCTCCTTACAACCAGATCAAAACACCCGCCCCCCGTCATAGAGGTGGCTATATGCAGGCGCCGAACACTCAAAATAACCCCCCAAAAGAATAACAGCCCTGGTATGGCTTTCGCATAAGAGCCTCCCAACAACGGGGAAATAAATAAGGCCTTGGTGGAGTGCGATACGCTATAGGGTGTACACATGACGCAACCAGACCTACGTTATCAACCGTTGTATAGACTCAGCAATCTGTACGGCATTAGTGGCCGCTCCTTTGCGCAAATTATCTGCTACAATCCACAAATTCAGCGTACAGGGCTGTGAATAATCTCTTCGGATGCGTCCCACAAATACTGCATCTTGATGCCGAGCGTAAAGAGGCATGGGATACTGGTGCTGCGCAGCACTGTCTTGTACAACAACACCTGGAGTTTTATTGAGTAAGTGGGTGACCTCATGAAGGTCAAACTCCTTGGCCAGCTCCACATTAACAGCCAGAGAATGGCCGCCTAGTACAGGTACCCTAACAGCTGTAGCGGTTATGCGAATCGATACATCTCCTAATATCTTCTGCGTCTCGTTTACAAGCTTGATTTCTTCCTTGGTATAACCGTTATCCAAAAACTCATCAATATGAGGAATGACATTAAGGTCAATAGGATAAGGATAAGCCTGGGGTACATCGGTTACTCCTTGACGCTCTGCCATCAGCTGTCCGACAGCTATTTTGCCAGTACCCGTCACAGCCTGATAAGTGGCTATCACCATGCGCCGCAGTCCATAATACTGGTGCAAGGGGGCTAAAGCCATAACAAGCTGAATGGTGGAACAATTGGGATTGGCAATGAGCTTGTCATTGGCCTGGAGAAGACGTCCATTGACCTCGGGCACAATTAACTTGCAATCTGGATGCATGCGCCAAGCTGCAGAATTATCAATGGTTATGGCACCTGCCGCAACAAAAATAGGAACCCAGGTTGTAGATGTTGCCTGATCTGCAGCAAATATTATCAAGGTAGGTTGTGCTGCTAGTGCTGCTTCTAAGCTAATAATCTCGTGGGACTCTCCTGCCCATTGTAGGGCCTGGCCTACGGAACCAGAAGAGGCCACCAGGAGCAAAGACTGCAGCGGAAAACGATGCTCCTCCAAGACATGCAAAATCTCTTGACCGACGAGGCCGGTAGCACCCACAAGAGCAAGCTTCATACACCTTACAGATTGTTTGAGTGGATTGTCAATTTTGCACTCATCTTTGTTGGACAAGGCCTACCGGGGGCCTTTTCTACAGTGCCCCACAACAGCAACGCTCCGCGCTGCACGACGCGAGGTCTGCAAGTGAGTAATCATGTATAGAAGCTCATCGACCGTTCAACCATGTCACCTTTTGACCAGAAATTGGGCCAAGACCCCGCGTTTGATTTTTCTAACCATATGCGCGGAACACACCAAGGAAACCGCACGCTAGTGTTAACCACAACTGATCAAAAAATCCTCCCAGTCCCGCATAAAATTTTTACGGGGGAAGTAACTACAAATGCGTGTATCTAGTCTAAAAATCGCACAATGATTTTCCGGTCATGGCAGATGGGACAGGCACCCCCATACATTGCAAGATAGTAGGTGCTACATCAGCTAGCCTACCATTTTTTAATCGTCTCGGTACTTTTTGATCCACCAGCACACAGGGAACTGGGTATGCGGTGTGTGCAGTGTAAGGACGTCCCTGAGCTGTCAGCATCTTGTCAGCATTACCATGATCCGACACGATAAGTACAGCGTAGCTGTTTTCTATAGCTCTCCTGACCACTTTTTCCAAGCACTGGTCCACTACTTCACAGGCTCGGACTGTAGCTTCAAAAATGCCCGTATGTCCTACCATATCTGCGTTGGAAAAGTTAAGACAAATGAAATCAACTCTTTTCTTCGAAAGTACTGGCAGCACTTTTTCTGTAATGTCAAGAGCAGCCATAGCAGGCGCCAGGTCGTAGGTAGTTACCCGAGGGGAGGTACACAGCACACGTTCTTCACCTGGGAAAGGCTCTTCCCTGCCTCCAGAAAAGAAATACGTGACGTGTGGATACTTCTCTGTTTCAGCAATTCTAAGTTGTCTTTTCCCATATTTGCTCAATACTTCCCCCAATGTATCTTTCAAAATATTCTGCTCAAATAACGCCTTAACATGCTGAAATCGTTCATCGTAAGCCGTCATAGTCAGATAATGTAGCTTGAGTGGATGCATACCCAGCTTGGGTAGTGCTTCTTGGGTTAATGCTTGCGTAATCTGCCGACTTCTATCGGCCCTAAAATTAAAACAGAGCACTACATCGCCTTCCTGCAAGCATGCCTTGGGTGTGCCTTCCTGATTAGTCAGCAAAATGGGTTGTAAAAACTCATCCGTAATGCCCTGAGCATAAGATTGCTCAATGGCCCTTTGCCAGTCTTGTACATGCGTGCCTTTGCCATGAACTAACGTATCGTAGGCGACCTTGGTTCGCCCCCAACGTCGATCTCGGTCCATGGCATAATAGCGGCCCATCACCGAAGCTAATTGCCCTGTCATCGTGCTCTGCAACTGAGATTCTAAATCTGACAAAAATTGTATTGCACTTTGTGGCGCTGTATCTCTCCCATCAGTAACCGCATGGATGAATAATCGCTCGATAGCATGATCTTTCGCTGCCTTACATATGGCTTTGAGGTGATCTAGATGAGCATGAACACCACCGTCAGAAACGAGACCCATGAGGTGTATGGCTTTTTGGTGTGTTTTGGAATAACTGAACGCAGACAGCAGCGCTTCGTTTTGGTAAAATTCTCCAGAAGCAATGGCCTTGTTGATACGACCTAAAGACTGGTCTACTACTCTACCCGCCCCCAAATTAATATGACCCACTTCAGAATTACCCACCTGGCCTTCTGGCAGTCCGACGGCTAAACCTGAGGCCAATAACTGACTAGAGGGATACTGTTGGTAAAGTGACTCGATAAAAGGCGTACTGGCCTTGTCAATGGCAGAATACTGTGGCTGAGGCGCAAGGCCCCAGCCATCCAAAATCAAGAGAATTAACTTCTTTTGTGTTGGCTGCATCACGATCTCGGCTATGGTAGGTTTGGGTGATTACTAAGTCTGCCTATCATCTTGTAATTGGAGAGCCAATGATGAGGAGGTCTGAGTAATTTGAGGGTTTTTCCTTTTTACATGACACCGATGCGTCAGTCTTAGACTACCTCGGCAAAGCGTAACACTTGCCCGCACTGCCGACATTGCGTAAGTTTAGCAAAAATTCAAGGTCAACTGATTACAAGTCTTCAACGACCCAAGATAGCCCCTGGGAGACGTGGCGGGTGTGTATCGAATGGAAAAACTCATGAACGACAAGATAGAAAAATTAAAGGCCTTACAACTGACCATTGACAAAATAGAAAAGACCTACGGCAAGGGAACGGTCATGAGGCTAAGTGATAGCAAAGTGGTAGACGTACCCGCAATCTCTACAGGCTCTCTGGGCTTAGACCTAGCACTAGGTATCGGTGGTATTCCTAGGGGAAGAATCATTGAAGTGTATGGTCCAGAGTCATCTGGCAAAACCACTCTGAGCCTCCATTGTATAGCTGAAGCACAGAAAACCGGTGGCATGGCTGCCTTCATTGACGCAGAACACGCCTTCGATAAAACATATGCCGAGAAGCTAGGCATCAACATAGAGAATTTACTCATTTCTCAGCCAGACCATGGCGAACAAGCTCTGGAAATTGCAGAGCACCTCATTCGTTCTGGCACCATAGACATTATCGTCATTGACTCTGTAGCCGCTCTGGTGCCTCGAAGCGAACTAGAGGGCGATATGGGCGATAGCAAAATGGGCCTACAGGCCCGACTGATGTCTCAAGCGCTCAGAAAGCTAACGGGCGCCATCAGCAAAACGGGTTGCTCTTGTATCTTCATCAACCAACTTCGTGAGAAAATAGGGGTGTTATTTGGCAATCCTGAAACAACAACGGGCGGCAATGCGCTGAAGTTTTATGCCTCTGTGCGGCTAGACATCCGCAGATTGTCTCAAATAAAAGACAGTACCGGAGAATTATTGGGCAACCGCACCAAGGTGAAAGTGGTCAAGAATAAGGTTGCACCGCCTTTCAAGGTTGTTGAGTTTGATATCATTTATGGAGAAGGTATTTCTAAAGTGGGAGAAATCGTCGATCTGGGTGTCGCTTTAAACGTTATCCAGAAAGCAGGGTCTTGGTTCTCTTACGAAGGCAATAAGCTTGCCCAAGGAAGAGATGCAGTTAAGGCGTTGTTACAGGATAATCATGAACTTCTGGACACATTACAAGGCATTATTTATGCCCAAATACACAATGTGCCCTCTCATCAAGCCGTAGACAGTGAAGTACACACAGAATGATTAGCTCAATTTCCTCCTTCCAGGCACTCCGAATCCTTGTGGCCTTGAGTGTGCGCCTCCGGATAATCGATGTGCTGCGTGAGATGTGTGCTGGTGCTCCGTCTTTTCGTCTTGCCAGACCAGGAAAGAGCGTCATTACAGGGAGTTTTCGGGGCGTCTCCCAATTATCTTGCGAGTCAGACGCGCGTGCGTTTTTGTCCGCAACCGTTTCCGTGATTCTACCCATTTCACTGCAAACTCGCACCGAGGGGGATATTGCCTCGTGCAGCGTGAGTCACCGCAAGAAGTCTTAAGAAGGGAACAGACACACCGCATACATAAAATCGCAATCAATATCTGTAGCATCCAATACTTCGGATTGCTGCGCACCTGAAAAGTGAATTGCACCAACGACACATCTCAGAGATATCTTATCGCTGGCCCATCAGGATGCGATGACTATACTTTCCAAAGGCTCCGACCCTAGCCGTCAACGAGGACTTGTAACGGTTGCTTCTATCCTACACGAGAGGGTCAATCATCGCAGAATGAGTGCGCCCACCGAAGTAGCACGTGATGAGGAGCATATGCTGGATTAATGGCAAGAGGCCAACCTAAAAACAACCTTCAAAAGACTGATAGTAAGGCACATGAAACAAAAGGAATCTTTGCAGAAAAGGCGGTGCAAAAACAACCATTCCGAATAACTATTCCCCACTTTAATCGTATTTTTGACATAACCTGAGGCGCGGCGTCTGGCCCACCACTTTCAATATAAAATCAATACAGTATACTGCCAGACACACACAGCTCAGCCCCCCACAAGCTACGGTACAGCGGCAACGTTATTCCTAAAAAATAAGGCACACAGGAGTTGTTTGCTATATATGACCCGCAACGCTCCGACCTTCAGAAGATTGAGATGTACACACGCCTCAATGTCCCAATTTTCGTTGCGATACCGTGCCCACACCATTCATTCACTGAAGTCACACCCCAAAAATAGCCCAAACGTGAGTGAAGATTCGCCTTCATTGCACTATATTTGCTGTCCACAACCTAAAATCTTTACAAATGCTTTTTCAGGCCTTACTTATTTTTCTTGCTGCGGCTCTTGGGGGGAGCAGCTTGTTGATCATCCGAAAGCCCAAACCAGCTTATCTGAAACTCTTTCTCATCTTCTCCGGCGGCTACCTTTTTGCTATTACCTTCTTACATATTCTCCCCGATCTTTTTGCCCTGCATACTGATGCCAGACTAGCGGGACTATATATTCTCGTAGGCTTCTTTTTACAGCTCCTACTAGAATTTTTTAGCAAAGGTATAGAACATGGACACGAATACGAGGCACAACTAGCAGAGCATCGGCCCAGTGTTTCGCCACTTACGTTGATGGCTGCATTCTTCCTGCATGCCTTTTTAGATGGCGTAATCCTGAGTAGTCCCTCTCCTGCACACGGCCACCACCACCATGGCCACGGTGCTAATGGTCTCCTGATAGGCATTCTCTTGCACAAAATTCCAGAGTCTTTTGTGTTGGCAAGCATCTTGGGTAAGCTTACTAATCGAAAAAGAACGGTGATCGTATGCTTGTTAATTTTTGCACTGGCCTCTCCTATGGGCTTGCTAGGAATCGGCCATTTTAATCAACAACAATTGTTATCTGGACATGGCTCGCTGGCTCTGTGGGGTATTGTTAGTGGTAGTTTTATGCATATCGCTAGCACTATTTTGGCTGAGGCAAGCCCATGTCACCGCCCCAATGTTCGCAAGTTTATAGCAAGTTTATTAGGTGCAGGATTGGCTGTCATCTGCGAGTTTGTGCTATAAGGGCCTTATCGGGATTCCTAGCAGCTATTGTATAGGGCGTACACCAGCGTTCTTTTTACCCTACAGGAGTAACTCCAAAACGCGTGACCCATCAAGAAGCACAAGCAGAGATACAACGTCTAACAGCACTGGTGCGGCATCACAATGTGCTATACTATCAGGAGAGCGCACCCGAGATATCGGACTATGCGTTTGATCAGCTCCTGGAAAGGCTTACACAGCTCGAAAATCAATTTCCTACGCTACGCCTACCAGACTCTCCCACACAAAAAGTTGGAGAACAGCCTACTAAAAACTTTGTTACGGTCCATCACCGGCACCCCATGCTGTCTCTGAGCAACACTTACTCAGAAGCAGAAATTCACAATTTTTTTCAAAAAGCTCAAAAATTGTTACAAGGAGAGCCCATGGAGCTCTTTTGTGAGCTAAAATTTGACGGAGTTGCTATTAGCTTATCGTATAAATCAGGTATCCTAGAGCGCGTAGTTACAAGGGGAGATGGAAAAAAAGGAGACGATATCACAAAAAATGCACAAACCATCACGACACTTCCCAAACGGATCCGGGCAAAAGGTATACCCCAATACTTTGAAGTACGGGGCGAAGTATTGATGCCACGTGCTTGTTTTGAAGCACTTAACAAAGAAAGGTTAGCACAAGGAGAAGGGCCTTTAGCCAACCCAAGAAATACAGCGGCCGGCACACTTAAGATGATAGACGACAAAATAGTCGCCCAGCGCCTACTCACCTTCTACCCTTATGCCCTCAAGGTCGACGAGATAGCACTAAGAACCCAAGAAGCAAGTATTCATCTCTTAGAAGAGTGGGGCTTTGCTACCTCCCCTACCTATAAAAAATGTAGTACCATTGGAGAAGTCATCTCCTACATCAACTACTGGAGTGCAAACAGGAACAACCTGCCCGTTGACATCGACGGTATCGTTATCAAGATCAATTCACTTGCGCAACAAGAAAAGCTAGGCTATACAACCAAAAGCCCACGCTGGGCCATTGCCTACAAGTACAAACCTACGAGAGTAGCTACTATCTTAGAAAAAGTGGGCTATCAGGTTGGAAGAACGGGAGCAGTAACGCCGGTAGCACACCTCAAGCCTGTCCTGCTAGCCGGTACGACCGTGAAACGTGCTTCATTGTACAACAATAACGAGTTAAAAAAGCTCAATTTATGCCTAGAAGACTCTGTGTTTGTTGAGAAAGGGGGTGATATCATCCCTAAAGTTACGGGCGTAGACATTGCCCAAAGAAAAGTAGGGAGCAAGCCTATTATCTTCCCTACCCACTGCCCAGCCTGCGGTACTGTCCTTGTGCAATATGGAGCAGACGTCGGCTATTACTGTCCCAGCGAGAAAACATGCCCTCCTCAGCTAAAGGGCCGTATCAAGCATTTTGTACACAGGAAAGCCATGCATATCGCTTCAATAGGTAGTAAAACCGTTGACCTACTTTTTGACAAAGGGTTGCTACGTACCCCAGCTGATCTCTATCAACTTCGTTACGAGGAAATTTGTCTGCTGGAGGGCTTCAAGAAAACTGCCACTAGAAATTTATTACAAGGCATTACTCAGTCCAAAAAAACGCCTTTTGAGAAAGTACTCTTTGCCTTGGGCATCCGGCATGTAGGCGAGACTGTGGCCGAAAAGCTTGCCCACCATTTTCAGCACATCGATGCTTTGATACAAGCCTCCGAAGAAGATATCTCCCTAGTCCCAGAAGTAGGCAAAAAAATTGCCTACAGCGTAAAAACTTACTTTCTAGACGCAGACAACCTAAAGCTGGTTGCAGCACTCAAGCATGCAGGATTGCAGTTCAATGTATCAACAACACCTATTACTACCGAAAAACAACCCTTAGCAGGAAAAACTTTTGTGATTTCTGGTAATTTTCAACGCCTAGACCGCACACTCTTAAAAACACATATCAAACGTCATGGAGGACGACTCCTCACAGCAGTGTCTAAAAATGTGGACTATCTCGTGACTGGAAAAAAAGCGGGACCAGCCAAGCTAGCTACCGCGCAAGCACTGGGCATCCAGGTACTTTCTGAAGAAAAAATCACCAACATGATGGGGTTATAATGTCGTGTATCAAGGAGAAAATTCTTTCGCTATACACCAAAAGGCTAATCAAGAGCTGCCGTATAGCGCGCACCAACGTAGGATTTCAACAAGCCCAAAACATAGGCATTCTATACAGTGCTGATACATCTCAAAAACATGAAGTCATACACTATTTAGCAACAAGGCTCAAAAACATGGGCAAACAAGTGACTATACTGTGTTACACAAAAGTTCCCACACAGACTCCTCATTGTATTTTCCCCACAATCACCCACCACGATCTGCCACTCTGGGGGGCTATTGCACACCCCAAAACCCGCGCTTTTGTCAATGCCTCTTTTGACTACTTGTTCCATGTAGATCTATCGGGACATCCTATGCTGGATTACCTCCTGGCCAAGTCTCACGCCAAATGTAGGGTAGGCCGCTATGATACTGCACGTACCAACCTGTTTGAGATAATGGTCAAATTTGATAAAAGAGCAGATAGCAACGCAATCGACGACTTAGTAGCACAAATGCTGCACTATACCCAACTCTTACAGGTACCATGATAAAAAGATTCATAGGCACTGGCGTAGCACTCGTCACACCTTTTGACAGAGCACTTCGTGTTGACTTTCGGGGGCTGAAGAGACTCTTGAACTATACTACAGATAGCGAAGTCCGCTACTTAGTGGTACACGGCACCACGGGTGAGGCAGCCACAACTACACCTGAGGAGAAAGCAGCCATCTTAGCGTTTGTACAAGCACATAATCCCAACAACCTGCCCATTGTCTATGGTATAGGCGGTAACAACACCCATGAGCTTATTAAAACGATTAGAAACACCAATTTTCAAGGAATTGATGCAGTACTTTCGGCAAGTCCTCACTACAATAGGCCTTCCCAAGAAGGTATCTATCAACATTACAGGGCCATAGCAGAAGTCTGTCCCGTACCCATTTTACTCTATAACATTCCTGTCAGAACAGGTAGCAATATAACCGCAACAACAACCCTACGACTCAGTGAACACCCCAATATCATCGGCATCAAAGAAGCCTCCGGTAACTTGCTACAGTGTATAGAGATTGCCAAAGGAAAAGATGATGACTTTCTGCTCATCTCAGGTGACGATATGCTGACCCTTCCTATGATGGCCATAGGAGCTGTAGGAGTCATCAGCGTCATCGCTAATGGATTTCCTAAAAAGATGGCTCATATAACTAATTTGGTGCTACAAAGAAGAGATGAGGAAGCACAATCTCATGTTGGTACATTGCTCCCAGTCAATAGGCTCATAGGCCAGGAAAGCAACCCTGTAGGTATCAAGCAGCTGCTGGCCGTCTTAGGAATTTGCCAAAAGCATGTCAGACTACCACTGGTCTCAGCACCCACATCACTTGCCCGGAGAATGCGGACTGTTGTCCTTCAAGGAAAGACCTAAAAAAAGAGGAAGCTACGTGCTCCCTCATAGAAAATTCCTTCCTTTGTAGCAGACTATCCTTGTTTGCTACTTTTATTCTTCAAGTCTTGAACGTGCGTTCTTATCTCTTGGGCTAAAACCTTGAGGTCTTGCATGCCCTTCCTAATGCGCGTCCCCGCAGCATTATTCTCCTTTTCATAAAACTTGATAAAGTCGTCTTCTATACCGTGGACTAACTGCTTTAGTTGTTCGTAGTAGTTCATATGTTTAATCTTTTGGTTGCTAAAATCTTGCCCCAAGGTAGCCAAAATACGTAGAAAACAACAAAAAGAAATTTTAGATTTAATCATTTCAACAGCGAGTACCTTCAAAAAACCAGCAAGAGACAGGCTAAGTCCCACGGCGTACGGATGTATCAAGTTGAATGAAAACGGGACTATTGCAGAACGTACGAGGATCTTACGTAAGTATTCCTTGAATGGTTGAAATATCGCCGTGCAGCGGTCTCCCCCTGAAGAAGCAGCATCAACTGCTCGGCAATAAATACACAGCAAACAGCTCACCGAACTCTTATCTGGCAGTGATTTAAAGCTCCGGGTATTAGACTCTACGCACCCTCTTGCCAGAAAGTCCCCGAAGCTATCAAGGGCCCAAACAGGGTAATATGCAGAAAAACAGGCACCCACTGCCCATAGCTTGTAACAGATGAAGACCCTTCTAAAAGCTAGTGGGTGAAGGCCAGCACCTCAGAGAAATCCGCTGGCAGCTCTTCCCTCAAAACAGGATCAGGCAACCTTCAGCATGTCTAACTTCGACTTGCTCAGTTTTTCCACGGCATACGCCTTATCGAATACCAACCTCTTCATTTTCTTTTGAGACGGGATTTCAAACATAGAGTCCATAATAATGATCTCACATATAGCACGTAAGCCCCTAGCACCCAGTTTAAGCTCTGATGCTTTTTGCACGATATAATCTATTGTTTCTTCTGCAAACTTTAGTTTGACACCATCCATCTCAAACAGCTTCTCATACTGTTTGGTCAGTGCATTTTTGGGCTCCGTAAGGATCCTTTTGAGAGTAACCGAATCAAGGGGATCAAGGTGACTGACAATGGGTAGCCTGCCTAACAACTCGGGAATAAACCCATAGGCTTTTAAGTCGGGTGCAGCAATATATTGCAGCAAGTTACTCTTCCCGACACGTGGCTCCTTACTACTTGATGTCATAAAACCCAGTTGCTTGGTATTGAGTCGCTTCCCAATAATCTCTTCAATACCCCCAAAAGCTCCACCACAGATGAACAGAATGTTTTCTGTATTCATCTGAATCATCTTCTGATCAGGATGCTTCCTGCCACCTTGGGGAGGCACGTTAACGATAGTACCTTCCAACAGCTTCAACAAAGCTTGTTGTACTCCTTCCCCACTGACATCACGGGTAATAGAAGGGTTATCTCCCTTGCGAGCGATTTTGTCGATCTCATCTACGTAGACGATCCCCTTCTCTGCAGCAGCCACATCGTAGTCAGCTGCCTGCAACAAACGGGTGAGAATACTCTCCACATCTTCGCCCACGTACCCCGCCTCGGTCAACACAGTGGCGTCTACAATACAAAATGGCACTTGAAGAATGTCTCGTGCCAAAGTACGGGCCAAGTAGGTCTTGCCAGTTCCTGTCTCCCCAACTAAAACAATGTTAGACTTCTCTATCAGTACACTACTATCTTCGACAGGCTGTGTAAGTCTTTTGTAATGGTTGTAAACAGCAACCGAGAGGATCTTTTTAGTCGCATCTTGGCCTATGACGTATTGATCTAGATGTGCTTTGATCTCCTTAGGAGGAATACTCTTAAAGCTTGTCGCCTGGCTAGATGATGATTTCTTGTCTTTATCGACGAGCAAAATAGCCTGTTCTATGCACTTATCACATATATGAGCAGAATGACCAGAGATCATCATGACCACCGAATCATTGCTTCGCCTACAAAAGGAACAGTAGAGCTTTTCCATAATTTTTATTGCTTTTTCTCTAACACTTCGTCAATGATGCCATAGTCCCGCGCCTGCGACGCTCTCATCCAAAAGTCTCTGTCTGCATCCTTTTCTATAATTTCGGAGTTTTTACCGGTATGTTTGGCAAAGATTTGGTACAAATCCTTCTTAATTTCTATCATTTGCTTGATAGTGATTTCCATGTCGGAGGCCTGGCCTTGTGCTCCTCCCAAAGGCTGGTGGATCATAATCCTGGCATGAGGCAAAGCAGATCTCTTGCCCGGTGCTCCCCCTGCTAACAAAACGGCCCCCATCGAAGCTGCTAGGCCTGTGCAAATCGTGGCCACATGGGGCGCGACGTACTGCATCGTGTCGTAGATGCCTAGGCCAGGGTACACAGCGCCACCTGGACTGTTGATGTAGAGGAGGATATCTTTGTTGGGTTCTGTAGACTCTAGAAAAAGGAGTTGCGCGATAACAATATTGGCAATATGATCATCCACTTGCATGCCTAGAAAAATGATTCTATCCATGATTAATCGAGAAAAAACATCAATCTCCCGAAAATTTGTGGGTCTTTCTTCGATTACTGAACGGGTCATATTTTCTACCCGCTCCATGTAATCATCAACGTACAGGCTGCTGATGCGTCTATCTTTTACAGCATAGTTCCTGAATTCTTTTCGATTGAGCATGTATTCTTGATTTAATGCCTGTTACCTGGCCTGGAACACCCTGCGCGATGCATGTTAGGGGAAATACTACTCCGATGCAAGAGTGTCTAATGTTTCTGCGCTTACCTCTTGTGTAACCATCGTGATCTGGTCTTTAATACAGTCCATCAACTTACGTGCATGTACATCTGCATACACCCGTTTGTAGTGCTTACCATTTTCTGCCTGAAGAAAATTTTGAGTCAGCTGTGCTATATCGTCGCTCGTCGGCTGCTGTGCCCCCTCGGTGTTAGCAAAAGTGGTTTGCAACCGACGCCGAATTTCGTCTACTACTTCCTCTTGGGTTACCTGGAGGCCATATTCTTTACTGAGTGCTGCTGCTAATAGACTCCAGCGTAGATCCCTGGCATACTGCTGGTAGTACAACCCTATCTGATCCTCGGATACCGTATCGTTGTTTTTGAGAAGCCAACTTTGGAGTAAATCATCTGGCAGTGCAATGGCTATTTCTTGCAGGAGTATGGCTTGAATAGATCTATCCAAAAGATCGTCAGCTTTTTGTTGTTTATACTGCAGGAGCCTTATCTGAAGCTCTTGTCTGAATGCTCGTTCAGAATTGGCAACTTCTGGCCCCAGTACTTTATCAAAAAGGCCTTGTTCTAAAGGAGCAAGAGACTGCCTGTGAATTTTTTCTACCGTAAACTTGGCCACCCCACCCAGCCTCAGCATGATATCACGCATTTCCTCTGTAATACCAGTTAACGCTGTCACGACCTGAATGGCCTGCCTTAAATCAAACGTAACCTCCTCGTTAGGACTCAGACCAATGAAGGTATCACGTATACCTTCTACTACCTTTTCAATAACGATTTGGGCTTGTATTTTAAGGTCCTGCACAGGATAACATAACTCTCCATGGATCACATCGCTAGAAGCACTTTGGGCTACTGACTCTACTTGGCCATGAATCTTGCGCATCTGCCTCACTAAGTCATCAACTGTCTGCGCTGCTACATGGCTAACCTTGTATGCCGTCACCTGGATATGCTTAGAGAGGTGACAAGAAAATGTACCCGCCGTACCGATGGTGTACGCAAACTCAAAATCACGCTGCTGCGCCCAATTGATAGCTTTATTTTTTTCGGACACGGGTATAGGCTCCCCTAAAGCATGAATCTCGTTTTCTCTTAGGTACTTCTCCAAAGACTCGACGAGCAATGCGTTCACTTCTTCAATAAGAATAGCATGGCCATACATTTGTTGTATAAGAGAGGTGGGGACACTACCAGGCCTAAATCCTTTGATACTGGCTTTCTTACTATACTCCCTTATTCTGCTCGCCACACGGGACTTATAATCAACTTCTTCAATTTTGATGGAAATAGAAGCCTCCGTATCACTTTTCTTATAGAACGAAACTTGCACTTTACTGAGGTATTTTGCTATCTGGAGATTAGAACATATGAATCGGGCTACGCGACCTACTCGTCTAGGTGATGGAGTGGGTCTACTGAGAGAGACCAGCAAGCCGCAGGCGATGGACCCCGTCGTGGCTTAGTTGTAGCCTTCCTGACCGCAAAGGGATCACCCTAGATTGGTACAAATTGAGTGCGGATGGAGGGACTCGAACCCCCACACCTTGCGGCGCTAGATCCTAAGTCTAGTGCGTCTACCAGTTCCGCCACATCCGCGTCAAAGCGCACGAATTTACAGCTAAATAAAAGATTATTTATACAAAAATAGTTTTTGTTTTCTTTAGCCGTGCGACTTGTAGGCATACATACTCCCGGGAACAGGTACTACATTGACGAGAACGTTTAGTTTTCATTGAGAAAGATCATAGCTATATAACATGCGATGTACGATGAAGCAGCTACAGTAACGGGGACTACATACGGAAAAGTATCCAAGAAGTACCAGTTGTTGTATCAACTAGCGAGGCCAACCATGAAACCAGGTGACGATATAAATCTAAGAAAAGCTTTTCGCTTGGCTCTGGCAGCCTATCAAGAAGCCCCATATAGGGAAACAGCGGCCTACAAATTTCAATCAATCGAAGTAGCAACGATCATTGCCAACGATATCAGTTTAGGAGTTATCCCTATCATCTGTACACTCTTGTATGGTTCAGTGAGGAACCTCACACCCATAGAAATTGAAAAAGAGTTTGGTACCAGGGTACATCAAACTATTCGAAGGCTTACCGAGCTGGACTCCGTTACCCAGTCGAAGGCAGTAAAAGGCGCTAAAAGCTTCGAATTTTTAATCATGGCCTTCGCAGAAGACCCCAAAGTTTGCTTGATTAAGCTGGCCGAAAACCTTTACAAGATGCGTACGCTAGCACATTTACCGCATAGGCAGCGGGCATGCACTGCGTTGCAGACAAAGCATATCTACGTACCCATAGCACATAGATTAGGGCTCAATGCTATCAAATCAGAACTTGAGGATCTGTATTTCATATTTACCAACAAAAAAGTATACCAGGCTGTCAAAGAGAATCTCAGGCATACCATCACTGCAAGAGAGCGGTTTATCCGAAGGATGAAGAAGTCTATCCAAGAAATACTAGACCAACAACCTTTTCCTTGTACCATCAAGACAAGAATCAAATCTGTATCCTCTATCTGGAACAAAATGAAAGCCTTGGGACTATCTTTTGAACAGATATATGATATTTTTGCCCTACGAATTATTCTCGATGTTCCTGCATCCCGGGAAAAATTGAGTTGCTGGCAGGCTTATGAGGCTATAACAGGTCTCTACAAAACACACCCAAATAGGTTCAGAAATTGGTTGGGACATCCGAGAAACAATGGCTACCAGTCATTGCATACCACGATCATGAGCAACGAAGGAGTGTGGGTAGAAATACAGATACGTACTAAAAAAATGGACGAGATTGCTGAGAAAGGACATGCCGCGCATTGGAAATACAAAGAAGCCAGTAACATTGATCACATACCTGGCCTAGACACATGGCTCAATCAGATAAGAACCATACTAGAGCAAGTATCACAAGACCCAAACACACTGATCGATGCCAGTTTACGGATAGATAGCATTGAAGTGTTTACACACAAAAGCCGGCCGGTATCTCTACCGGTAGGTGCCACGGTATTAGACTTCGCTTTTGCACTGAATACAAAATCTGGGCTTAGGTGCACAGGGGCTCAAGTTAATGACAAGCCAGTTACGTATCGTCATATTCTCAATCATGGAGACAAAGTCAGGGTAACTACTGCTGATAAGCAACAAGTCCTTGAAGATTGGCTGGACTTTGCCGTAACAGACAAAGCATACAAGACCACAAAGAAATTCTTGCAGTATGCGAATAGGAAAACCATTGCTATCGGGAGAAGACTTGTAAAAGAGCAGCTCAGACGGCTGCATTGTGCGTGGAGCGCAGAGGTTATCGCACAACTGCTTGCATACTTTGAGGAAGAAAACGCTGAAGACTTGTACTACAAATTAGGCGAGGGTAGTATGGTTCTCGGTCAACTCAAAGATTTTCCAAACGACTTTTACGCAACACAGGACATTCGACCTCTGCGCCCACAACTGAAGCCACTGATACAGGGTTTTAGCAACCAGGAACGGCAGCCACTTATGACCGATGGTGGAGCAGCAATTAGACATCAACTCGCGCCATGCCATAGTACCTGGCCTGATGATAGAGTCCCCGAAACCACCAAGCAACGACAAGCAGTGGTAACACACCAAAGCGTTTGTAGCCATGCACATGACGCCACTCGGGATTCTAAAAACCCAGCAGTAGGCGAGGAATGGCCTCTCCAAAAATATTTTTTAGCAGCACTAACTATTGAAAGTCTGAACTGTCCTCATACTATCGATAGAGTACAGCAAGTTATCCTCCAAGAAAGTTCAGTAGGCATGCCATCAACACTTATCACTACTGAACAAGGCATCGCTTACATACGTGTTATGCTCACGCTTGACCAGCGCAGGCGCTATGCCCAGAGCATCAAAAAGATCGAGCAACTTCAAGGGGTAATTAGGGTCAACAACAGCCACGCATGGGAACAAAAGCACCCCTCAACTGAAGAACCCCCGACAAGTACTGGTAGCCTAAGAGCCTCCATACTCACCCTGAGAGCATAGAGAGTATGTCGTCAAGGTATTCTCGGTCATTAGCAAGCCTGGGTACTTTGTGCTGCTCCCCTAGCTTTCCTTGCTTCTTCAACCATCGATGGAATAACCCGCGAGGAGCACAGTGTATAATAGGTCTAGTAAGAACCAGATCTTTGTAACGCTTCGCCTCATAGTCAGTATTAAGCTCCTTAAGAGCAGTATCTAGGGTATCAACAAAGTACGCAACATCGCTCGGGGGGTGGGCAAATTCAATGACCCACTCGTGGCTTCCCGACTTACCTGCCTCGAGGTAGCGTGGCCCCACCGTGTAGTCACTTAGCGTGGCATTGGTCAACCGGCAAGCCTTCTCTACAGCTTTCTCTACGTTATCGACAACGACCTCTTCGCCAAAAACATTGATAAAATGTTTCGTCCGACCTGCTATTGTAATTCTAAAAGGATCCAAAGAAGTGAACTTAATGGTATCCCCAATTTGGTAACGCCACAAACCAGCATTTGTGCTAATGAGCAACGCATAAACTTTGTTAAGGACTACTGCTTCGAGCCCAACGGTCTCTGGATGCTCTTTTCCTAGCTCATCCAGAGGCATAAACTCATAAAAAATGCCATGATCTAGCAACAAGAGCATGTCCTCTGCATCTACTCGGTCTTGTACAGCAAAAAATCCCTCAGAGGCATTGTAGACTTCTAAGTAGCGTAACTCTTTTGAAGTGATGGCTTGAAACAAAGGTTTGTAAGGCCCGAAAGAAATGCCGCCATGAATAAATAACTCCAGCATAGGCCAAACATCATGGATACAACACTTGCCTTGTATAGCCAGAACCTTCTGAAGCAGTAGCAACACCCAAGTGGGTATGCCCACCATAGACGTGACGTTCTCTGTAGCAGTAGCACTTGCCAGCCTCTCTACTTTTTCTTCCCATCGGTCCATCAAAGCGATTTCCAGATTAGGCGTTCTGCTCCACTGTGCCCAAAAAGGCAAATTCTTTATAAGTACGGCTGAGACATCGCCGTACTGCGTGCCTGACCCGGGGTGCCAATCATTGGGATACAAGCTCCCCCCTAAACCAACACTTCTGCCTTTTGCTATCTTATTGTCTGGATAGTTGTTGATGTAAATAGCAAGCATATCCTTGCCCGCCTTGTAGTGCCCCTCTTGCAACGACTCCGGCGATACCGGGATAAATTTACTCTTGGAACCGGTAGTGCCTGAGGACTTAGCAAACCACTCGGTAGGTGTAGGCCAAAGTACATTTTGTTCTCCTTGGAGGACACGCTCGATGTAGGGGTATAGCTGCTCGTAGGTGTGCGTAGGAACACGGGTTTTGAAATCTGCTACCCATTTGATAGAAGCAAAATTAAACTTCTCTCCAAAAACAGTCTTCTTGCTCTTGCTAATGAGCTGCTGCAACAACCTCTCCTGAGTTTCCAAGGGATGGCACATAAACCGCTCTAGGTGAGTCAATCGTTGCTTAATGAGCCAATTAAAAGGCCGTTGCAGTAATTTCATAGAACAAAGTATAGCGAACGAGTGTTTACCGCATCAATCCCAGGAAGAAACCGTTTGCCACGACCAAGCCTTTATAAAATCCCTCCCTATACGCACTCACTCATATCCTATGGTATTAACGGAAAGACGGTCGGGAGCCAACCATCCGACTCTGGCTGTTCTAATCTATTGAATCACGCTACAAAAACAAAGTACACTCCAGGTGCAGGTCGACAAGCCACGAAGTCAATCCAGCAGTAAGCTTACTGCTGGATTGACCGTAGTTTTGCTGTCCTGAGACAGAGTCTTTGGAAGCTTCCATACTGTGGTACTATATTAGAGGCCGGCTATTCGGTCATTGTTTGTTGAGATCGTTCTAAACTTACCGTTCTCCCTATGGATCCTTTATCTTCTACGTTCCTGCTCAGTGCCATCCCCATTGGCATTCTCGTATTTTTGTACTTTGTGCCTGTAAACCTATGGATCACGGCCCTATTCTCTGGAGTCCGGGTGGGGCTGTTTGAGCTAGTCTTCATGCGTATTCGGAAAGTACCTCCACGCGTTATCGTGAATTCGATGATCACGGCCACCAAAGCGGGGCTCGAAGTGACTACGTCAGAGATTGAGACACACTACTTGGCAGGCGGCCACGTTCCTTCGGTGATTCGGGCTCTTATCTCTGCCGATAAAGCCAATATCAGTCTAAACTTTAAGCAAGCCACCGCCATTGACTTAGCAGGCCGCGATGTATTTGAAGCAGTACAAATATCTGTCAACCCTAAAGTAATCAACACCCCCTCTGTGGCAGCTGTAGCGGCTGATGGTATCCAGCTAATCGCCAAGGCAAGAGTAACAGTTCGAGCCAACATACAGCAGTTGGTGGGCGGTGCTGGTGAAGAGACGATCTTGGCTAGGGTGGGAGAAGGCATTGTTACCTCTATTGGTTCTGCCCAAACACACAAGGAAGTTTTAGCCAAACCTGATCAAATTTCTAAACTGGTACTCGATCGAGGCCTTGATGCTGGTACTGCTTTTGAAATTCTTTCCATTGATATAGCTGATGTGGATGTGGGTGATAACATTGGCGCCAAGCTACAAATAGATCAAGCCAATGCGGACTTGAGAGTAGCAGAAGCCAAGGCAGAAGAACGTAGAGCCATGGCCGTAGCCGTGGAACAAGAAATGAAAGCCAGGTCACAAGAGGCAAGAGCACAGGTAATTCTGGCTGAAGCTGAAATACCCAGGGCTATAGCCGAAGCTTTTAGAGAAGGGAATTTAGGCATTATGGACTACTACCGCATGCAAAACATCAAAGCAGACACAAGCATGCGTACTGCCATTTCAACAGAGGGAAGCAGCTCGGTGCGGGAAGAGGAATAAGCTGAGGCTCCTTGTATCCCAGGATAAATGGGTTATCTCTGAAGAAAGTAAGAGTGCATCCAAGGGATATATTCAGTACACTGCCTCGATAAAACCATCAGGTAGTTGCAGGGTGATGGTTTTTTGCTCGTGATTCACGTATATGACAATGGCTTCATGGTAGGGAACGAGCAGCTCCCGACCGCAGTAGTCGATGGCCAAAAGTCTTTGCTGAGAAGGGGCATAAATAGCCCGCACAACGCCAAGATCTCCCTCCCGAACATCTGCAACATGGTACCCAAGCAACCTATCTAGGTGGGCTACTTGAGGAAATAGCTGGGGGAGGTCCTCTCGAAGCACAAACATGGAGCGGCCCTGTAAATAATTCGCAGACGCGGGATCGTCTACTCCTTGTAGCTTGATGATAGCTTTCCGGTACTGACAGGAGAGTCGTTCTACACGATAAGGAACAAGGGTATGATTTATTTGGATAAATAACATGCTCAGGTTATCAGGGTGGGTCACGTCATGGTTAAACCAAGCCACTACGTTGCCTTTGAGACCCTGCCTGCGTCTAACGACTCCCAAGATAGCGTATGCCTCAGTGTCCATGGTGTATAAGAGCGATAAAATAGCTTACATGTAACGTAGCACGTTTTGTAATACTTCGTTGTCGTCGAAAGGGTAACGTATCCCCTTTATTTCCTGATAAATTTCGTGCCCCTTGCCTGCTATCAGAATAATATCTTTGGATTGCGCAAGCTGGCAAGCCGACTGAATTGCCTCTACTCTATCTACAATAGAGAAGGTTTTTTGCCGCTGCACGGGCGTCATGCCTGCCTGCATATCTCGAATAATATCTTCAGGCGCTTCGCTACGAGGATTATCAGATGTGAGCACGACACGATTGCTGAACTTCAAGGCTACCTGTGCCATGATCGGCCGCTTCTTCTTATCCCGATCACCCCCACATCCTATGACCGTAATAACATTACCCGACTTGTTTTTGATCTGAACGATAGCTTTTAATACATTTCTGAGTGCATCTGGCGTATGAGCATAATCAATAACAACGTCAAAACCTGCCTGGGTGTGTATGTGTTGAAACCGACCCGGGACAGGGAGAAGGGCAGAAAGCGCTGTTAATGCGTCGTGTCCATCGACCCCAAGGAGACAAGCCGTAGCATAGGCAGCAAGTATGTTATAGGCATTAAAAGTGCCGACTAACCGAAACCAGGCAGTCTGGTGGGCAATACGCAACTCTAACCCTTGCAACGTGTTGGCAAGAATTTTTGCTGTAAAACCAGCTGAATCCTTTAGAGAAAAACTGTAGGAAGCCGCTTTGGTATTTTGTACCATGACTGAGCCGTGCTTATCGTCTATGTTGAACAGTGCAAAGGCGTCGGCCGATAAATCGTCAAAGAGTTTTTTCTTAGCCTGGATATAGGCATCAAAGGTTTTGTGGTAATCTAGGTGGTCGTGTGTAATATTGAGGAATACAGCGCCAGCAAACTGCAACCCTGCGATACGCTTCTGCACAATAGCGTGCGAACTTGCCTCCATGAAACAATACTGGCAACCTTGCTCTACCATACGCGCCAACCAAATATTGAGCTGGATGGCATCTGGTGTTGTCAACGAAGTGGGCCACACGCGCACATTGATCTTATTACAGATGGTAGAAAGCATACCCACACGATAGCCCAGCCGGTTAAAGAGCCCGGCAAGCAAATGTACCGTACTTGTTTTTCCGTTGGTACCCGTTACAGCTACCAGTCGAAGTCGGGTAGCAGGACGATCATAGAAGTTGGCAGCAATCATGCCCAAAGCCTGCTCGCTGTCTGGCACTATCACGTAGGTAACACGCTCGCTGGGTGTTTCGGAAACATGTTCACATACGATGACGGTGCTACCTGCTGCAACAGCTTCTTGAATATGATCGTGCCCGTCTGCCCTAGTACCTTTAATAGCCACAAAAAGCGTAGCCCCCCTTACAACACGCGAATCAAAACTAATGGCCTTGACTTGTGCTGTCTGATCTCCAATGAGTCTCTTAACAACAACGCCTTGGAGTAGCGTAGAGAGTGCGTGATACCCTTTCAACTGTTATATCCTTTCTGGTAAATAACTAGCAATCGTCTAACATGCTTGATACGGTGCAAATATCTAGCCCATTTTTAGGGCAATCGTCTTTCCGTGCACTGACCTAGTATTTGGAAGAAGAGACTGCGCCGTCACTCTTCCACCCTTATGTCCTTGCACAGTTACTTTCAAACCACAGTTTTCGAGCAAGAATAAGGCATCTTTGAGCGTCATACCAAGCACATGTGGTACTTGTCCTGGCTTAGGAATTTCATTAGCCTTCCAGCCAATATGATCTCCGTCTAGGATGCCCCTAACCCATGCTACGTCTAGCTCTTGTTTGTGGTATGCAACACCTAGTGCATCGCAAAGCTGTAATAATTCTTCTCGGTAGCCTGCCCTGATCAGGGGGAAAACGTCTGGGCTCCCCTTTGAAGGAATGAAATCCCGTGCAGCAAGATCCTTGGCAGCAATCTTATCAGCAATATCTTTGACCACTGTGGCTACAGCAGTGCCAAAATGCCAGGCATAGCACTGGGGGCTATCGATCACCACAATACAACTGTAGCGGGGTGACTTCGCGGGGAAATATCCCACAAAAGAGGCGTAGGTATCGTTGGTGTATTTACCATTGACCACTTTGTTGGCGGTTCCGGACTTGCCAGCGATTTGATAAAATCCATGTCTAAACTTGCTCGCGGTACCCCGCTCTACTACCCCCTCTAGCATGGTTTGTAGCTTTCGTAGCGTAGCATCAGTGCATATTTTCTTACTGAGTACGGTTCCTTGAAATTCTTTGACAGTTTTATTAGCGCGTTTGACCCTTTTGACAATAACAGGCTGCAACATCTTGCCATGGTTGGCTACTGCATTGTACAAGGTAAGCGTGTGCAAGGGAGTGATCTTTAACTCATAGCCGATAGACATCCAAGGCAGCGTCACGCTACTCCATCCAGGACTTTTGGCATCCTTGATAAAAGGCACGCCTGCGCCAATCATTTGCAAGCCAAGTGGCTTAGACAGACTGAGCCTGTGGATGTAGTTAACGAACTTTTGAGGGTGTTTGCCGAAGGCTTCATCAATAAGACGGGCCACGCCTACGTTCGACGAATACTCAAATACTTCCTGCACCGTCAGCTCACCAAATCCTCCTCTCTTCACATCTTTCATGATACGGTCGTGAAACTGAAACCGACCGTCACCTGTATCGATAGTGTCTGTAAGCGCTACAGAAGTCTCTTCTAACAACGCCAACATAGATACTAATTTAAAAGTAGAACCCGGCTCCGTGGCACCCTGGTTACCTATTGCATAGTTATAGCACTCTCTGTATTGCGCGTTTTCCGTGCGGCTTAGGTTGACTATAGCTTTTATTTCACCCGTTTTCACCTCCATCACAACAGCACATCCATAGGCTGCCTCACTTGCTTGCAACGCTTTCAAAAGACTGTTATGTGCCACATCCTGCAAATTGATATCAATCGTCGTTTCTAAATCACAACCACGCACTGTCCGATCGGAAGCGCCATCAGAAATTTTCTTCCAGTTACCCCCTGTTATCTTCTGGTACAGTGCACTACCATCAAGTCCTTTAAGGTCTTGGTTGAAACTATATTCTAGACCAGCCCCACACTCATTGGCATTGATAAAGCCTATGGTCCTGGCAGCAAGATCTTTGAAAGGATGGAAACGCTTCTCTACCTTCTCAAAGAGTACCCCACCGCACCAACGCCCTTTGCAGAAAATAGGCCACTGACTCATTGCTTTCTTTGCTTGGTGATCGATCCTTCTTGGGTTAAGGATCAAATACCTGCACTTGGCTTGACGGGCACTTTGAACGAGATGCTGATACGCCTCAGCACTTTTGTCTTGATAGAAGTTGGCCAATAACTGACTTAACGCTACAATCTGCTCTTGAAATGTAGTTTCATCTACTATGCAAGGGTCTAAAGCGACACGGTAAAACGGTAAGGAAGTAGCCAAGAGGTTACCGTCATCTGCATAAATATTTCCCCTAGTAGCCTTGATCGGCCTGTAAGCCAAACCTGCGACTTCTGCTTCGTTTTTCCATCGGGTGCCTTGAAAAGATTGTATGTACACTAACTTTGCAACAATGGCAGTGGCAAATAGAAGAACTGCCAGAAAAGCGATCCTTGTCCTCAGGAGAATGGTTTGCTTGAAGGCCACACTATTTCGATTTTATTTTTAAGGGTGGGTAGGGTGTTTCGTAAAGACCCTTATTGGCTACTCTCCTAGCTACTTCTGACTGTTTACGATCAAACGCATAGTCCGCCTGTAAGGTTGTGTAGTCTACCCTAAGGGCATCAACCTCTCGTTCTAATTGACTGACTTTGCGCGCCATTCTTTCATAGTGGTGCGTATTACCCACGTAAAAGATGCCCATCAAGAGGAGAAACAACAGCCGAGGCACATACCGCCCTTGCAAGCCGTAAAAAGAATTTTCCTCTAAATTTATTGTGCGCTCCAAATAAGCAAATACCCCCCGCCTTCTCTTTGATTTGTAGGTGTTCTTCCCCATAAGCGATATCATGGAACATGTTGCCGAGGTGTTGAAGTTACCAAACTTTTCCCGCTCAGGTGGTAGGCCTATTTGCTATCTGCAGCACCGATTAGGCAACATTATCGAGCCGTTCTCCCGTTCTAAGTCGGGCGCTCCTTGCTCTGTTATTGACTTGAATTTCCTTGTCAGAAGGCTTCATCGGTTTTTTATAAACAGGCCTGAAAGGCCGTAGCACATTGCCATAGATATCCTTATCTAGCCTTCCGTCAAAGTGGCCCGTATTGAGAAAGTGCTTGACCAACCTATCTTCTAGAGAGTGATAGGACAATACTACTAGCCTCCCGCGAGGGCGCAGGAGGGATGTGCTTTGCTGCAAAAGTTCTTGGAGGGCGCCTAACTCATCGTTGACTTCAATGCGCAAAGATTGAAACACTTTTGCGTAATACTTGTATTCTTTCCCTCGAGGTGCCAACCGCTGCAAGAGCATGCGCAGGTCTTCTGTCGTATGTATAGGCTTGGTGGCCCTATGGGCTACGATGGCTTGTGCAAGCGTGCGGGCATTGCGTACCTCGCCATAGTTTTGCAAGAGCTGTTGCAGCTGAGATACAGAATAGCTGTTAACGATTTCTTGCGCGGTCAAGCTGCTTGCTTGGTCCATGCGCATATCAAGTGTACCTCTCCAACGGGTAGAGAATCCACGCTCAGCGGTATCAATTTGGTGAGAAGACACACCCAAATCAGCCAAAATACCATCTACTTGATGCACACCATGAAAAGTCAAAAATTGTCGCATAAACCTGGCATTGGCCTTGATGAAAGTAAAAAAACTACTAGGCAGTTGTGCAGCTGCTGCTACTGCCGCCTGATCTTGGTCAAAAGCAAATAACCGCCCTCCTTTTAACTGACTGAGCACGGCTTTGGCGTGTCCGCCTCCACCAAAAGTGAGGTCTACATACGTACCCTTAGGATGTATAGCCAACGCCTCTAGGCTTTCTTGTAGCATGACAGGAGTGTGCATGGCTGTCGGTTTGTCGATCATAAGCACTTGATTACTGAGTCGTTGCAACCGCCTGGAGCCCACGTGCTTTGCCAAGCGCTAGTAGATAGCGGTAGACTTCCTCATACTCATTCTTGATCTCCCCTTCCAAAATTGCTTCCTTGATAGCTTTTTTTAGTTCTCCTATCATTCTGGAAGGTTTGATACCAAAAGTCTGCATAATGACGTCTCCTGTAATAACAGGCTGGAAGCTTCTCAGTGCGTCTTTTTCTTCCACCCATCGCATCTTTTCCTCGACTTTGTCAAAATTTTTGAGGTAATGCTTGACTTTTGCATCATTTTTGGACGTAACATCTGCACGACAAAGTAACATCAGATCCTCTAGGTCATCCCCTGCTTCGTAGATGAGGCGTCTCACTGCAGCATCTGTTACTTCTTCTTGCGCCAAGGCAATGGGACGTAGATGCAAACGCACCAGCTTTTGCACGTACACCATGTTATCTCGCATGGGCAGCTTCATCTTTCTAAAGATTCTAGGCACCATCCTCGAACCCTGCTCCTCATGACCATGAAAAGTAAATCCTACTGCTGGATCAAACCGCTTGGTCTGGGGCTTGGCAATGTCATGCAAAAGTGCTGCCCATCGCAACCAAAGGTTATTAGAAATGACCGTCACATTATCTAAGACCTGCAGTGTATGATCAAAATTATCCTTATGCGACTGTCCCTGGATAGTTTCTACACCCTGTAAGGCTACTAAATCAGGAAAAATGATAGACAACAGCCCCGCCTGGTGTAAGAGATTGAGACCTCGGGAAGGTATGGGCGAAGCAATGATCTTGTTCAACTCAGCAATGATGCGCTCTTGAGACACAACGCTGATTCTTGCAGCGTGCTCTCGAATGGCGGCAAGTGTATCAGGGGCAATATCCATGGCTAGCTGCACAGCAAACCGTACAGCCCGCATCATGCGCAGTGGATCATCTGAAAAAGTTTGAGCTGGTGCCAAAGGCGTCTTAATAACGCGGCGCTTCAAATCCCCCATTCCCCCAAACGGATCTACCAGCTCCCCCCAGCGATTTTTATTCAGGCAGATTGCCAAGGCGTTGATCGTAAAGTCACGCCGGTGCTGGTCATCTCGTAGGGTACCTTGCTCTACAGTGGGCTTACGGGAGTCTTTTCGATAAGATTCCTTTCTGGCACCTACAAACTCTAACTCCCAGTCTTGCCACCGAACCATGGCAGTCCCAAAATTTTTAAACACCACCAAATGCTCGGATTTACCCAATGCTTCTGCCACAGCCTGGGCTAAGCCGATTCCACTGCCCACACACACGATGTCAATATCTTTGGACGGTCTTTCTAAGAGCAGGTCACGCACGAAACCGCCCACTACATACGTTTCTAGCATAAGCTGGTCAGCAACAGCCCGAATGCGCTCAAAAACAGGATATTGATCGAGTAGATGGCTATAGTTCACGGAGTACTTCTTCCTGCAGCATTGATGCTTTGGGGAAGTGCAAATTTCCTTACTCTTCTTATCATGAGCAAGTTGTGGTCAGGAGTTACTGCGGAAGATTGGCCAAAAGGCGCACAGGTCTAAAGAAAGCGCCTACATTTGCCTACGGGAAAAATATTGTTGACCCCACCTATCTGCACAACGTATATGGCCGCTGTAAAGTACATTTTCATCACAGGAGGCGTTACTTCTTCTTTGGGCAAAGGCATTATTGCTGCCTCTCTGGGCAAACTTCTCCAAGCAAGGGGTTATCGTGTTACTATCCAGAAGCTGGATCCCTACATCAACGTAGACGCTGGCACTATGAACCCTTACGAACACGGAGAATGCTATGTAACAGAAGATGGCGCAGAAACAGACTTAGACTTGGGCCACTATGAACGTTTTCTAGACATTACAACCTCTCAGGCCAATAATGTAACCACAGGAAAGATCTATCATACGGTTATTACCAAGGAGCGCAAGGGCGCTTATCTAGGCAAGACCGTGCAGGTGGTTCCGCACATTACCGATGAGATCAAACACACCATTTTTGCGTTGGGCGAAGCAGGTCAATACGACTTTGTGATCATAGAGATTGGAGGCAGCGTGGGTGACATCGAGTCGCTTCCTTTTATCGAGGCTATCAGGCAAATACGATGGCATCTTGCACCAGCTGATTTTCTGTCTATTCACCTAACGCTCATTCCTTACCTTCGAGCAGTACAAGAACTCAAAACTAAACCCACACAACATGCCGTCAAACAACTACAAGCGGCAGGCATACAACCCAACGTACTGATCTGCCGTACTGAAAAGCCCTTACCCCCAAGCATCCGAGAAAAATTGTCACTGTTTTGCAACATAACCCCCGACGCCGTGATTGAGGCTATGGACATTTCCACCATCTATGAAGTACCTCTACTCATGCGCCAGGAAAAACTAGATGAACAGGTCCTTACCCAACTACACCTACCACTTACACCAGCACCCGATTTAGCATCCTGGAAAGTTTTTTTGAATAAACTCATGCACCCTCAAAAGACGCTACGCATCGGCCTAATAGGCAAGTATACTGCCATACCCGATGCCTATAAATCTATTCAAGAAGCCTTGACTCATGCAGGTGCATACCACGATTGTCAGATCGACCTACAACTTATCTCTTTTGAAGTGCTGCAAGAAGATAACATAGTACAGTCGCTAGCACCTTTGCAGGCCATTTTGATTGCACCTGGCTTTGGGACAAGAGGCATAGAAGAAAAAATTAGGGCGATACAATATGCAAGAGAAACCCAATTACCGCTCTTCGGGATTTGTTTGGGTATGCAATGCGCCGTCATAGAATTTGCCAGGAATGTACTGGGATGGCAAGAGGCTGCCTCGACAGAGCAGTCCCCGCAAACACCTTATCCTGTCATTACTTTGACAGATACACAACAAGATGTAGTACAAAAAGGGGGCAGCATGCGCTTAGGAGAACAAAGCTGCCAACTGACCCCAGGCAGCAAAGCAGCCGAAATTTATGGGACCACACGCATCTCAGAACGACATCGTCATCGCTATGAATTCAACAACAAGTATTTAAAGGATTTTGGAAACGCTGGCATGGTAGTCACAGGCACTCACCCCGAAACCGGACTCGTAGAGATTGTAGAATTAGCGGAACACCCTTGGTTTATAGGCACGCAGTTCCACCCCGAATTTAAAAGCACACCACTGCGACCACATCCGCTTTTTGTTAGCTTCTTACAAGCAGTCAAGACGTTGGTGCATTGAAAGGCTACCCGGTAGGTACACCGACCGAGCAAAATGCTAGAACCACTTTAGAATATCCAAGCCCACACCAAACTCTACAAGCGACGTGCTAACAAGTCTAACGGTGTGCACTGCCAAGTGATCATTAGAGGGATCTCTACTTAGCTTTAGAAAATGCATGAGATCCACCACTGGAACCTTGATCCTCGTCATGACATAAAACCCCTTTGGGAAGTCCACAGCCATATCAAGAAAGACACTGCCCGCCAACCTCTTAAGGTCTGAGATACGGTCTTTAAAATTCTCATCACCTCCCTGGGTTGCACGAAGTGATGCTCTATTTTTAGACCGCCTGCCCCAGGAAGAAAGCAAAACATCGAGCTCATAGCCAAGCATTAGGCTCCCTCGGATAATGTCACGTTGCACGGGAAAGGAAAACTTGATACCAACAGGAATCTGTAGATATCGCTCCTCTACGACAACATTCCATTTGGTTAACCTGGTCCTATGGGTCATACTGTAAGACAACCCCACCTCTGGTCCCAACCTGAGGTTAGGGCTGACTGTAAGACCATAACCCCACACCACCCCAACACGACCATTGGGGCGCACATCAAACCCATCCTCTAAATCTCTCAAGACCTTCTCAAGTAACCAAGAATACGGTATGCCAAAACCTAGCTCGACACCTGCTTTCATGTTCTTGCTCCAAAGAGGCTGCTGAGGCACTGCAGAGGCGAGGGAAGCTGGTAGTAAAAAGGCAAGCAGTAGTGCCACTCCAACGTATTGACTGGCCTTAGGAGAACAACGACTATAACTAATAGAACTTAGGGAATCTGGTGCCTTGTGCATCATAGTCATACGCTACTATTGGTCTAATTGAGAATTCAAAATGCAAAAAATTGTACGCCCTTAGAGTACGCAATAAGCACACCCATTTACTCAACATTGCGATTGCGACAAGCCGTGTACCAGGGGCGGGACTTGAACCCGCACGGACATATGTCCACAAGATTTTAAGTCTTGCGTGTCTACCGATTCCACCACCCTGGCGGATTCATGCGTTGATTTACATCCCTGTGACCACCTCTTCCTCTGATACTCCGCTAACCCTGGCCCTAGCCTTCACGTATCAGGCCATCGAGCAACCCATAGAGCCGGGAGACCTGTAACAAACACACATCTTATTTGGAGCGAGAAACGGGACTTGAACCCGCGACCCCGACCTTGGCAAGGTCGTGCTCTACCAACTGAGCTATTCTCGCGTTGATTGGCCGCCATGTGAAGACCTCAAAAAGCGACACGGTGGCAATTTGGCAATATTTTCAAGCATCTCCAAAAATATCAGCGTTCTGCAATAAGCAGTAAAAAAAATTAACATTATAGGGAAAGAAAAACCTAGACTGCCAAAAAGCGCCTCACGAGTTTTTATCCAAGAGGCCTTTCAACTCACTGAGTTTAAGTAAGGCTTCCATCGGCGAGATAACATTGATATCAAGATCTTTGAGCAGTGTCTTGATCTGGGCAACAGCGGGGTCAGCTTCAAAAAGAGATAATTGATAGCTGTTGGCAGGGATGTTCTGAATCTTCTCCTGGAGTCGTTGCCGCGATTGGCCTTGCTCCAAGTGGTGCATCAGTGCATCGGCACGATGGACCACTTGAGCAGGCATACCTGCCATCTGGGCTACGTGAATACCGAAGCTATGTGCACTCCCACCTGCTCTCAGCTGACGCAAAAAAAGCACCTTTTCGTTGATTTCCTTGACAGCTACGTGAAAGTTCTTGACTCTCTCCAGTTCATCAGCTAGCTGGTTAAGCTCATGGTAATGCGTAGCAAACAGTGTTTTTGCACGGCACTTAGCATGGCTATGTAGGTATTCTACAATAGACCAAGCGATAGATATGCCATCATAAGTGCTAGTCCCACGACCAATCTCATCCAAGAGCACTAAACTACGGTCGCTCAGGTTGTGCATGATGCTAGCCGTCTCGGTCATTTCTGTCATGAAAGTAGACTCGCCTCGAGCAAGGTTATCAGAAGCACCTACACGTGTAAAAACTTTATCAACCAGTCCAATAGAAGCACTATCAGCAGGCACAAAAGCGCCTATTTGCGTCATGAGTACAATCAGGGCTACTTGTCGGAGCAAGGCGGACTTGCCAGCCATGTTCGGACCCGTGATGATGATAATTTGCTGTGTGGTGTTATCTAGGTAAATGTCATTAGGAACATAGCGCTCATCTAGAGGTAATTGCTGCTCGATAACAGGGTGCCGGCCTGCTTGTATCTCAATAACCTTGTCTTCGTTGACAACAGGTTTGGTGTAATGGTGCTTTCTAGCCTCCTGGGCAAAGGAGAGGTAGCAGTCTAGCTGTGCAAGCACGCGCGCATTTTGCTGGATCTGGGGCACAAAATCTGCGGCATTACTGACCAACTCTTGGTAGAGTTTCTGCTCTAATACCGTTAGCCTCTCTTCTGCGTGGGCAATCTTTTCTTCATGATGTTTCAACTCTTCGGTAACATAGCGCTCTGCATTCACCAGGGTCTGTTTACGAATCCAATTGGCAGGCACCTTGGCTTTATGGGTGTGGGTTACTTCTAGGTAATAACCGAAGACTTTATTGTAGGCGACCTTTAAAGAAGCAATACCGGTTTTTTTACTTTCCTTTTGCTGTATTTCAACGAGATAATCTTTGCCTGTGTGGGCAATTTGCTTTAACGCGTCGAGCTCCTCATGGAACCCTTCCCTGATCAAGCCACCTTGGTTGGTGAGTAGGGGAGGGTTTTCTTGGAGCGTCTTCTCGATTTTTTCTAGCAAGTAATCACACCGGTGCAGTTGCTCGCTCAACTTAAGGAGCAGTTCATGGGTACTTGACTGGAGTTGGCGCTGGATCGGCGCTATTTGTTGCAAGGCTTTTTTCAAAGCCAACAGCTCTCTGGGATTAGCTCTACCTACAGAGACTTTAGAAATAAGACGTTCTAGGTCTCCAACCTGTTTGAGCGCTTGAAGAATGTTTTGCCCTATCGTAGGATTTTTCACCAGTACTTCCACAGTGTCAAGTCGCCTCCGAATAACATGGATATCCTTAAGCGGTAATACCACCCATTTTTTCATCAGGCGCGCACCCATGGGGGTCACTGTCTTGTCAAGTACATGGATGAGAGCAACTCCTTCTTCTTGTTGGGGGTCAAGTAACTCTAGATTTCTAATGGTAAACCTATCTAGCCACACATACTTGTCTTCTTCAATCCTAGCAATAGAGGTAATGTGCTTTATTTTTTTGTGCTCTGTTTCCTCCAAGTACCGCAACACAGCGCCTGCGGCAATGATGCCGAGGGGAAACTGCTCGATGCCAAAGCCTTTGAGAGAAGCAGTGCCAAAGTGTCCGTTCAGTATTTCATAGGCATAATCGAAGTGATAGACCCACTCCTCCAGGAAATGGCTGTTGCACTGGTCTTTAAAAAATGTCTGAAAATCCTTTTGCTGTTTTTTACTCGAAATGATTTCTGAGGGCTTGAAACTCTGAACAAGCTTATCCACATAAGACATGGTCCCTTGGGCCACTAGAAACTCACCTGTAGACACATCCAAAAAGGCAATGCCCAACTCGTCTTTATCGAAATACAAAGACGCCAAATAGTTGTTATACTTCTGGTCTAGTACCTGATCGTTAAAAGCAAGACCAGGCGTAACCAATTCGGTTACGCCCCGCTTAACAATGCCTTTGGCTAACTTAGGATCTTCAAGCTGATCACAAATGGCCACGCGATGGCCTGCTTTGATGAGTTTGGGGAGATGTGTGTCTAGAGCATGATGAGGGAAACCAGCTAGCTCAACTGCTGCTGCACCACCGTTTGAACGCTTGGTCAGAACGATGTCCAGAATTTTGCTGGTCTTGATGGCATCCTCACCAAAAGTCTCATAAAAATCACCCACTCTAAAAAGCAGTAGAGCACCAGGATATTGGGTCTTGACCTGGTTGTACTGTTTCATGAGAGGGGTCTCTTCGCTTCTAACCGAAGAATCTGACTGGGTACTTGTTGGGAACCGATACTTCATGAAGACAGTGTGCTATCATGACGAGGACCATATCTCCACCTTCTCACGTCTCTGCAGACCGTGAAGGTACGTTGCAGCGTACTATTGAGGCAAATAAATTGGCTTCTTCACTAACAAGCTCGCCATAGAATACTATGAAAAAACTGAAAATTTATGAACTACCACGCTTATCACCCGAAACTTTCCGAGCTAAAAAAAAGACCCCCTTGGTGATCGTGCTAGACAATGTTCGGAGTATGCACAATGTAGGTGCGGCTTTTCGCATTGCCGATGCTTTCTTGATAGAGAAGCTCTACTTGTGTGGTATTACGGCTACACCACCGCATCGAGAGATTCATAAAACAGCTTTGGGAGCTGAAGAACATGTTGCCTGGGAGCAAACACAGGACACACTAAGCGTCATCAAGCACTTAAAAATAGCGGGCTATCTCATTGTTGCCGTAGAGCAGACAGATGCTAGTAGGGCTCTGCATGTGTTTGAGCATTCAACAACGCAAAAATGTGCCGTCATATTTGGCCACGAAGTGTTTGGTATTCAGGAATCGGTATTGTCTGCTTGTGATCTGTGCTTAGAAATACCTCAACACGGCGTCAAGCACTCACTCAACGTATCGGTGAGTATGGGCATCGTCGTGTGGGAACTGGTAGGCAAGTCAAGGTAGGTTGGGCAACACGATGGGCCAGCAATGTATCACAGCACCCGTAGCCTCTTGTAGTACTGCTTGCTACTGACCTTGCCGTTGACTCAACAACACACGCTCCCGAGAAGAGGTGGTGAAAGGCCCCATAAAAACCCGGGGAGACGCAGACACCCCTGCGGCTACCAGATTGGTTGGGGACATCCTGCCCGATGCACCGCTGACGCGTGCATCTTCGCGTAAGGGGACAAGCGAAAGCGCTCCTGGCGACAGGGCTTCCCCTGACGCTTGCACGGGATCGGCTGTCGTCGGGGGATCCTGCTTGAGCACAGGCTCTTCAGTGATGGCACGCAGACCTGATCCACAACTCTGTAACAAATGTAAAGACTACACACAATAGCCGTTGCTAGTGAGCGATTCGATCAAGAAGTACACACCATTGACACGTTGAAATGAGCGGAGCCCTCCACACGTGTTACCAAGCGGCACAGGACACACGCCGCGGGCTCTTAGCCTGAGAGACCCCCGCATCTTGCAAAATCACGGCCCGCCATGCAATAGTGCTACCCCCCCCCTCAAAAAAATTGCCCCACCGCACAAGGCCCCCCATGACCGGGATACAACACGCCCTATCCG
>JALOLY010000055.1 GCA_025455725.1 Amoebophilaceae bacterium
TACTGGTAGTGGTCAGCGTATTGATCAACAGTACTATCAAATTGGCTATCTATTCTCAACGTTTCTTAGTCAGAAGTATGCAGCTTGTAGGTGCTACTGCTGCTTTTATCAGAAGGCCTTTTCTTACAAGAGCACTCCTTGTTGGCCTAACAGCCGGCACGATCGCTGACATTTTGATGGTCTTGTTATTGTACATTTCCAATAAGCAAATAGAGGCACTCGTTAAACTTCAGGAGCCCCTCCAGGTTTTTATGCTACTTGGACTTATCCTCGTACTGGGCGTACTCATCAGTTTTATGAGTACTTACAGGGCGATCAATAAGTATTTGAATATGTCATTAGACGAGCTATACTAATTTGGGCTGACAACACCAGACTAACCTCCCTTCGGAAAAATCCCCTACCAGTTATTCACCACAAGGTACCTCGGTATTTGACTGGACTTCACTTTCTTTGTAAAAGCGTTCGTCGTCTGGCTTGGATGCACCAAGGTTGCCTGTTAATACTAGCGCGGCAATGATCCACACGGTTATTAGGCTTTTTTAGACATCATGTGCAAAAGCAAATACTCCTGACCAATTTCATTCAGTACCTTATGCCTACCAGTGAACCTCATCCCTACCCACTCCCTTATGAGCATCATCACATTGATGAAGGTGTTGTGCTAGTACTTGACAAGCCCCCTCTTTGGACTTCCTTTGATATAATCAAGAAGCTGCGTTCGCTTTTGTCTGTCAAGAAGATAGGACACGCGGGTACGCTAGACCCTTTGGCCACGGGAGTATTGCTCGTTTGTACAGGTAAAAAGACAAAAGACATCAGTTGTTACCAGGACTTGGAAAAGGTATATATCGGAGAAATGATCCTTGGGAAGACAACACCCTCTATAGACCTGGAGACAGACTTTGATAGCGAAACATCTTATACAGGTCTTACAGAATTAGAAATCCGAGAACTAGCACCTACTTTTTTAGGCTATATAAGCCAAGTTCCTCCTGCATATTCGGCCATTAAAACCTGTGGGGTAAGAGCCTACAAAAAAGCACGACAAGGTCAACCCATAATTCTGGCTCCTAGACGAGTTTTTATTCGCTCCTTTGTAATTACCTCAATTGAAATACCCAGCATCAAGTTTGAGGTAACTTGTGGGAAGGGCACATACATTCGGGGACTCGTGCGCGACTTTGGACTACAACTTGGTGTAGGTGCCTACCTAAAATCCTTGTGTAGAACGCGTATAGGGCCCTTCAGACTTGAAGATGCCTACGACATGGAAGAACTGGTTAGGGCATCAACTTAGGCACGAAGTACATCCGCCATCATGAGGGTATACGAAAGTATCGAAGCATTTCAAAAGCTTGACAAAGCCATAGTTTCCATGGGCACTTTTGATGGGGTGCATTGGGGCCACCAGCAATTGCTTCGGCGACTACGTGCCCAGGCACGAGCAGTAGGTGGCGAAACAGTCATCATTACATTCTGGCCTCATCCAAATCTGATACTTGCACCCCTTGCCCCAGCACCTATCCAACTCTTGACTACTTCTGAAGAGAAAATAAACATACTGAAAGAGCTGGGCATTGATCACTGTATAAACATAAAATTTACAAAAGCTCTCTCGCGACTAAGTGCTAAAAATTTTGTTCAGCAGGTGCTAGTTTCACAGGTGGGCGTAAAAAAGCTAATAATCGGTCATGATCATCGTTTTGGCAAGGGTAGAGCAGGCAATCTTGCTTTGCTACAAGCGGAAGGACAGTGTCATAACTTCACTGTCGAAGAAATGTCTCCGCAAATCGTGGATACTATAACCATCAGCTCTACCAAAATCAGACAGCTTCTGCTGGAAGGCGATGTGGAAAAAGCGCATGCTTATCTGGGATATCCTTATGAAATCGGTTGTACAATGATGTGCGCAGCTACGTATCATGCACGGCACCTTCATGTGCGCTTGATTGCGGCCAACTCTCATAAACTCATCCCTTCAGATGGCCGCTACAGGGTCCAAGTGGTTCATCAAAATTTAGATGAAGAAGGGCGTTTGTACATAAGACGATGTAATGGAGTCCCCACCATAGAGTTGAGTGTGCCAACTTTTTTAAGTGTAACGTCACAGACCCCTGACTTACGCATTATATTTAAGAAAAACCTTCACTAACATGAAGCGTTTAGTGGCAACAAATCACAGATGTGATCGCATTACGTACCTTTTACTTAACTTGCGGCGAGGGGGTAGGAGCCAATCTAATGGCTGTAGCTCTGCCACACAGTTGGCCAGTCGTAATCTTCGGTGGCTTGGCCACCAATCAAATGCCGTGATATAGATGGGAAGAATGAGTATCGTACGTAGAAAAGCTGTACTGTTTGCAGCTTTAGGAATACTCGGTGCAACTACGGCCACATTTATGGCATACAGCCATAGCTATTCTTCTGAATCACCAATAATTGTTCTAAAGAATTTTAACCCACAAGCCGGATTTCATTACATCATTTATGCCATTAACCACGCATTGTATGCTTGCGAACAGTCTGGGCGTTACAAGCTGGTAGTTTGTCTAGATTCTGGCTTATATAAAGAGGACCGGCCACATTTTATAGCTGAAAATCCTTATTACAACGAGTATGATTGGTTTAGCTACTACTTCGAACCGATCAACCAAACAAATCAACCCTTGAGTTACTGGAAGAAAAGATGGATCAGCAGCAACCCATATGTGAAATCAATTACCCCCACTGAACTTAAAAAGTCAGCTCTCGAGCACACCACACCGTACAAGAAGGGTGGCTCTATTAAGACTTTCAATGCCACCTCTTTAGATACTTCCTTGAATAGAGATCCAAATCATCGTGCTCAGGAGTTCCACCGTATCTGGCATCAATATTTCAAATTAAGACCGTATATACAGGAGATAGTCGACGACTTCAAACACAAGCACGACTTCGCTAATAAGTACGTGATCACCCTACATTACCGCGGAACGGACAAATACAGCCATAAGTATAGCAGTGAAGACTACCCTGAACATCCGCCCTATGAGTTTTGCTTAGCTCTAGTCAAGAAACTTATGGCAGAAAGTGGGCGTTCTCACAAAGACATTGTTACATTTATTGCAACCGATGAGCAACCATTTATAGAGTACATGAGAAACGCGGGTGTAAACGCGGTTTTCACTGACTCCATACGTTCTGATGTAAGTACATCAGGATTCATGTTTGACTCTTCAAAATGTGTACAAGGTGTTGCACATAACAGCCCGGAGAGCAAAGTTTATAATGAATTAATTGATAAAAGCATTCATCGTGGTATGCCAGATAAGAGTAGTTATATCAAAGGACGCGATGTCCTAGTCGATGCGATTCTGCTCGGATCTGGCGACGTTTTCATAAAAAGTAGGGGCAATGTAAGTAACCAAGCATCTTGGATTGGAGGTCCCAAAATGAAGTTAATCGACTTAGCGAGTGAATTTAGAAATCGCGCCAAATAATTTGTAGCAAAATCTTGGTTAGATGCGTTCTGGGCAAGATATCTTTCGGGTTGTTTTCTTTCCCGTTTCCCTCTTGAGAGTTGGGCACAACGCTGCATCCTCCCAGCAAGAAAAGTAAGGTGGCCCATAACAGGCCCCTACTTTTTCTTCTGTCTATCCACAAAAAATAGGCCTCCCCCATAAGTCTATGTCATGCTACGTACGCGTTGTTTTGTTCGCAAGGCGTGCTCTATCAAGCCTTGTTCACAAGCTATATCCCCTTCAATCTCTCTCATTGATCACATCTGCTGAGTTGTCTGCCATCTCATCCACCATCTTACCGCAATGGGCAGCGTAATGCTGCAAGGCAGACGTAACCTATCTCTCATTGCTTGTCCTGTCCAGCTGTTCCCGTACCAAGGCGATTCTCCTACGTGCTGCTGCCAATGCCTCCCTCAGCGCAGCCAGGGTTTCTTGGCGAGCTTCTTCATTGTCTTTGTTGGCTGCGCAGGCGTGGATATGCCTTTGTAGCACATCGATGTCGCAAGTTAGTGTCACACCAGGGAGGTGACTGATGATGTCAGTGAGTGCGCTTAATTTTCGCTGGGCATCATCGAAATCGAATGCACTAGCGCTATCCTTGACCTCTTCGGCCTTTTGTAAGATGGCTATATTGACGGCCGGAAATACCTGGCCTTCGATAATTTGATGTGCCTCAGGGTGTTCAACGACCCGCAGGCACTGGAGTAGTTGCCAGTGCTGACCCAGGTTAGTGACGTCACCCTGCTCGAT
>JALOLY010000022.1 GCA_025455725.1 Amoebophilaceae bacterium
GATAAAGTTATGTATTACCGCGCTCTAGTAGTTAGAAAACATCATGAGATTTTCAAATAACTTGAAACGTCCGGAGCCTAATGACGTAGTTGGAACCCACATGAAGAACCTACTCTCGATCATAACGAAGACTGTACTTTTTATTATGCTATTTGCTGGGTGTCAAGACTGTACCAGAGGCAAGACCGACCCTAGTGAGAAACTTTATGGGATAGCAGTGCGACATGGTGGTATACCGAATGTGGGAAATACCTGTTACGTGAATGCTGTGCTACAGATTATCGCCAGATGTTATCCTGACATATTTAGTCAGCAAAGCAATGATTTGGAGCGTTGCGGGCAAGCAATAGTGAGTAAGATTACAAGAAGTGACCGCAAAGAACTTGTTACTAGAGAAGAAGCCAGGGCATTTTTTGATGCTTTAAGAGATAGCTACAATCAAGGCAAGCCAAAGGTAGACCAACTCAGTAGTGGACAGCAAGAAGATGCAGCTCAGGTGCTCAATTTCTTGTTAAATCAAGGAAATATCCAAGAGGTAGAGTTCTATGCCGCTGAAATGCATTCCGAAGAAACTGTTACCGAACTCATTCCTACCACTGGTCAATGCATCATGGTAACCCCAGTATCGACGGAATCCTCTATGGATGAGTTAGTTGCCAATGCGCTTCAGGGTCATCTTGTGGCAAACGGTAATTGTGGTAATTCTGATGATGGCCAAGTCATGGGCGGCAAGAAGCTAAGTAAAGAAAACTTATACAAACTAGCTAACGGGATACTGCCCGTGTGGGTATCCATGTGCGTACAAACAGATGCTAGTGTTGCGAATACGCGCAGGAAAATGGTGACACCAATAACAAACCCTTTCGAATTAACTATTGAAGCAGATCACTTAAGGGAAGAAGGGCTTTATTCCAGTACACTGGTAGGCTTTATTTATCATGACAATCGAGATGAAAGTATAGATCATGGGCACTACACAGCCTATGTCAAAAATAAAGCAGGAAAATGGGTCGAGTATAATGATGCGATTGTGTTGGAACTAAACGAAGCGCCATTGGGAAAAGCGCAAAAAGCCTACCTCTATTTTTATCAAGCTCAATAAACGAGTAAAGTAACAGGGTAAGGAAGGGACATTAAGGGGTACCTCGCCCCAAAGTTGTAGCTTGTTGTGTTGATGCTACATTGTTCCTAATGTCCGAGACCAAGATTCACCACTCTACTCTACGATGGCTTTTTCAAATAGAGCCCCTCTAATCTCACCGTGGCTCAAGACTGCCTACAAGCACACCTCAGCCTAGCCATCATACGACGTATCCGATGGTGTTATTTGCGCTTGAGCAATAAAATCTATACCGATGTAAAGCTCTCACAGCTACGTGGTGACGTTGTCTATGCCTGCCAGATAGGCTAGCAGCATTCTTTATACATCCTAGTAGAACAGCGAACCATCCTTACATCCATGATGGATGAGTCCAGCATAGCAACTTTGGCTGCGCTAAGCCTAGACGGCGGAGAAGCAGGTTGGCCCGGTGAAGGAAGTACCGGTTGCTACTTATCAGGTCGTTCGCAGACGAGCGGGTTGGCATGGAATACCGAGGAGAAACACTAGGGGTGATAGACGGGGCTCGAACCCGCGACCTCTGGTACCACAAACCAGCGCTCTAACCAACTGAGCTACAATCACCGTATGAGAAGGTGCGCCTCCACTATGAGGCCCACGCTCCCAAAGGAAACAAAAAATAAGCAACTTGCCAACTGTGCACCGTATGGCTAGGTATTCAAAACACTGAGATCATGTGCTTACAAGCACTGTCTGTAAATTGTTACCTTTGTCGTCCAATTAAAATTTTCGATGTCTTACCAAAATATTGTAGCGCTTCTAGGTGACAGGGCAGAAAGTTTGCTCACGCATCGTTGTGATTTCATCTTAAAAGAACAATTACATTTGCCTAGCGCTAGCTTCGTAGACGAGGTTTTCCTGTCTTCTAACAGGAATCCTCAAGTATTAAAGAGTCTGGCCAGTATCTTTAAACATGGGCGGTTGGCTCATACAGGCTACCTATCCATCCTACCGGTAGATCAGGGTGTAGAACACACTGCGGTGGCTTCTTTTTCGCTTAATCCTTGTTACTTCGATCCTGAAAATATCGTCAAGCTGGCACTTGAGGGTGGTTGCAATGCCATTGCTGCTACTTTTGGAACTTTGGCTACGATGGCTAGGAAGTATACCCATAAAATTCCATGCATAGTCAAGCTCAACCACAACGAGCTGCTTACTTATCCCAACAAGTACGACCAAACAATGTTTGGCACAGTGGAGGAAGCTTGGAACTTGGGTGCTACGGCGGTGGGTGCAACTATTTATTTTGGTTCTGCAGCCTCTACTCGACAATTGGTAGAGGTATCGCAAGCATTTGAAAGAGCCCATGCACTGGGTATGGCTACTGTTTTATGGTGCTATGTCAGAAACGATGCCTTCAAGACAGAAAAAGCTGATTATCATGTTTCCGCTGATATCACAGGGCAGGCGAACTATATAGGCGCTACCATACAAGCAGATTTCATCAAGCAAAAGTTACCCGACAAAAACGGTGGTTTCCAGGTACTCGGGTTCGGTAAGACACATGCCAAAATGTATGATCAGCTTACTACATTACACCCCATAGATCTCTGTCGTTATCAAGTGGCCAACTGCTATATGGGTAGGATAGGGCTCATCAACTCTGGAGGTATATCCCAGGGATCAACCGATGTAGCGGAGGCAATCAGCATAGCTGTCATCAATAAAAGGGCAGGGGGCATGGGGTTGATGATAGGTAGAAAGGCTTTTCAGAAGTCTATGAAGGAGGGTGTTGCCTTGCTGCATGCTATCCAGAATGTATACTTAGCAAAAGAAGTGACTATAGCGTAGACATTTCATTGGTAACACAAAAAATATATGGCTTGGTTTAAGAGAAAAACAAAAGGAATCCTAACACCCACAGCCGACAAGAAGGAGGGGCCCGATGGGCTTTGGTACAAGACCCCTAAAGGGAAAATCGTGCACACCAAGGTACTACAAGAAAACGCTTATGTATCTCCCGAAGATGGCTACCACGTGCGCATTGGCTCCAAGGAATATTTTGAACTTTTATTTGACGATAACGAGTTCACCGAGCTTCTCCCTCAGCTTACTTCAGTTGATCCACTCCAATTTGTTGATAGCCAGCCGTATACACAGCGTTTACAAGAAGCCCAAGAGAAAACACAATTGAAAGATGCTATCAGGGTGGCACATGGCCATATGAATGGGTTGAAACTCGTGATTGCCTGTATGGATTTTAACTTTATTGGAGGATCTATGGGTTCGGTCGTTGGAGAGAAGATTGCCAGAGCCATTGACCATGCTTTGGAAAACCACACCCCTTTGCTGATCATTTCCAAGTCGGGGGGGGCACGTATGATGGAAGCAGGCTTTTCTTTGATGCAGATGGCTAAGACAGCATCCAAACTACTCTTACTAGCCGAAGCCAGGGTGCCCTATATCTCTCTGCTTACAGATCCTACCACCGGAGGAGTCAGTGCCTCTTTTGCCATGTTGGGCGACTTTAACATAGCCGAACCAGGTGCTTTGATTGGCTTTGCAGGCCCTCGAGTGATCAGGGAGACCATTGGCAAAGATCTCCCCAAAGGATTTCAGAGTGCTGAGTTTGTCCTAGAACATGGCTTTCTAGACTTTATCGTAGATCGCAGGAAGCTCAAGCAGACATTATCTCAGCTCCTAGAGATGTTACAAACTCACTGATGCACCCGACCTTCTCTAGCGTCCCAGAATCGTGAATAACTTTGTACACTATTGGAACCTGTGATCCTCGATGTGTATAAGCTACATACCCCGTAAAATGACGCTTCGTAAGCCTTAGTGGAGTCAAGACAATACGCACCTGGTTATCCATACCTGAGAGGTGTACTTGTCCATCTATGATTTGAAAGGTCTTAGGATCTCGCCTAAATCCAGTGCCCATCAGCTTTAGTACGGCTTCTTTGGCCGTCCAGTACTCAAAAAATTTCTCCTGCTGTTTGTCAATTGGTGTATGTGCGAGGGCGCACTGCTCCGCTTTGGTCAAAACTAATTCTATAACTTCCTGCAATGCAAACTTGGTATCCACATATTCGATATCTATACCTATTTCGTGATGCGCAATAGCAATGACAAGTAGTTTTTTGGTATGTGACAGATTAAAATGAATGTCTCTTTTAGTAATGTAAGGTCTCCCCCACGCACTTCTGTGTATCTGAATTTCTTTAGGCTGCAGTTGGCAGTGATGGCTCAAAATAAGTCGCAATAGTCCATAGGTAATCACATGGCCTACGCGATCTTCTCTCTTGACAAAACGATTTGCCCTTGACCTCTCTTCAGTACTGAGTGAATGATAAAAGCTTTCTAGCCATTGCGCTGGAATGCGCGCTAGCTCTGCCTGATACACACTGACTTTATTGAGATCATCGTGTCTTGTTGGTGCAACCTCAATCTTCATTTCGTAAATCGGTATGATACATGCCATAACTACTTTACCAATGATCAAAAAACACCCTTTCCTATCTGTATGAATTAATTTCTTTTTACATCCTTGCTACGCACCTCACAATGTGCATAGGCTGTCTAGGAATAATAATCTAACGTATTGGTAGCATATACGGCATCACGACAATGCTACTCTAGTTAAAAAATACTTGTTCGCTATTTGCTTTTTAATTATTTATTAATAAGTACGTCTTAAAGTACATAGTTAATTCTTCCATACATCGGAGAGAAAGTTTACAGCAGTACCGCGGGTGGACGCGCGTTTTTGCAGCAGCGTGTTGTGCGTCGGTCCCTCTTGGTCAAGGATGTTTCGTAACCATCAGAATTTAGATGTTCCATAGCTATCAAGACAAAGTTGTACTCATTACAGGGGGTACCAAAGGGATAGGTCTCAGTACAGGGCTTGCTTTTGCCAAGCAAGGCGCTCAATGTGTGCTGACTTACAAGTGGGAACGGAGTAAAACTGAGCTTGCATTGCTCAGCGATGCGTTTTTATCGAGGGGATATAAAGCACCACTTTTGGTACAGTCTGACGTAACACAAGAAGAAGACATTGCCAACCTCCTGGAGCAAATACTTCTTACATGTGGTGATGGGGTAGAAGTGTTTGTTTCTAACGTTTCTTTTGCCACGCTGACACGTAGTTTGGATGATTATGCTGAGCGGTTTTTACTCAAAAGTATCGAATACTCTGTGTGGCCCATAGTGGCATTTATTCGGGCCATCAAGCAAACTTTCGGGTGTTATCCGCGCTATGTTTTAGGATTGTCTTCCAATGGGCCTGATGCCTACCATGTCAACTATGATTTTGTGGCAGCTTCCAAGGCGCTGCTAGAGACCATGGTGCAGTACCTCAACTATAGGTTTAGGGAAGAAGGGCTCATTATCAATGCGGTGCGTGCGCGGTTTGTAAAAACAGAATCCCTATGGGCTACTTTTGGCGCGGGGTTTGAAGCTTTTGGAGAACGGTACAACGTAGCTGACCTGTTTGTAGAAGCCAGTGAAGTGGGAGATGCAATTTTGGCACTATGCAGCGGTTTGATGGACGGCATTAGAGGTCAGATTATCAATGTTGACAAAGGGTCAACATTTGCAGACAACATCATGTCCTACTATGAACAGAGGCACACACTAGGTATACAGGGGCATATCCCCTAATGGCCCTATTGAAGCGAGTAACCAACAAATGAAAGATATAAACCGATATTAAAATGGAAAGGCAAGAAATACTCAATGTGATCAAAGGAAATTTGGCTGCTGCTGTCGATGGAATCTTAGTAGATCAGATCGATCCCCAGAAAGCAATGAATGAGTACGGCGCTTCTAGTCTGGATGTGGTAGAAGTGGTTTCGAACTCTATGCGTCAGCTCAAGGTAAAAATTCCCAGGACTGAGCTTGGTCACATCAAAAATATAGACGGGCTAGCCGACACATTCTATCGATACGCTAATAATGAAGGGGTGGCCTAGTATCAACTTGTACCTATACCTGAGGTTGTATGTTGGCAAATTTTAACAAAAAGACAGTGCTCATTACCGGAGGTACTCGGGGCATAGGTCTGAGTACTGCCCTCTTGTTTGCCAAGCTAGGAGCTCAGTGCATCATCATTTACCGTTGGGGAGCTGAAGATGAGCGTGCCATAAGTGATGATTTTTTGAAGATGGGCGCCCTGGCCCCTATCCTGTTTCAGGCTGATGTAGCGAACAAAGATGATACCGAACGGTTGCTGAAGTTTCTGAAAGAAGATGCTGGATTGCGTCAGATCGATGTGCTGGTGAGTAATGTCTCCTCTTCTGCAATAATTAACAGTTTCGATGATTATTCACTCAGAGCGTTGGAAAAAAGTATTCGCTACAGTGCCTGGCCTGTTATTTCCTATTCAAAACAAATTCGTAATGCCTTTGGTCGTTATCCCAAGTATATTATTGCTGTATCTTCTACGGGACCCGCTCATTATACATACGGGTACGATTATGTAGCTTTTACGAAGACTGTCATGGAAACTTTATGTAAGTACATGGCACACAGGCTTAAGCATGAGAAAGTGCTTGTGCACGCAGTGCGCTCACGTGCCATAAAAACTAAGTCGCTAGAAGATACTTTTGGGAAAGAGTTGTTTCAGTTTGCCCAGAATTTAGTCCCAGACAGTTATTGGATTCAACCAGAAGAGGTAGCGGGTGTTATCGTTATGTTGTGTAGTGGCTTACTTGATGCCATGAATGGCCAGATAATTACTGTTGACCGAGGGACTAGCTTTTTTGATAATATCATGGATTTGTATACGAGAAGAGCTTCTCTACCTATTTTCAATCAATAAAAAAACTTGTAATGCACAGTAGCCCTCCCGACAATCAGTATAAGCAGTATACCTACGACATGTTCATGTTTAACATGACTCGGGATCTTGATGAAATAGATCAGTTTGGTGACTGGATAGGCAAGCTTGAGGCAAACAACGAATATACTTTTGAAGCAGCTAGGAAAGGGGCGCAAAAGTCTAGGGTCGATGTCCATAATGCTGCAGGTAAAGTTGTGTCTTTGCTCAACTTTTCGAGCTATAACTACTTAGGGTTTAGCTACCACCCTGACGTTATCCAAGCTGCCAAAGATGCCTTAGACGTATACGGCTTAGGGGCTGCCAGCTCGCCGGTCATTAGTGGCACATATGCTATCCATAAAGAGCTAGAAAATAGCTTGTTAGAATACTTTGCTCTCCCAGGTCGTGGTATAAGCCTTTTCTCTTCTGGTTACGGGGTTAATGTGGGTACAATACAGGCATTTATGAAAAAAGGGGGGCGCGTGATTCTTGATAAGAATGCCCACATGTCTCTGCTAGAAGGTGCCCAGCTGTGTGGAGCAGAGATCAGTTATTTCAATCATAACGACATAGATGACCTGGAACGTCTCCTTAAGGCACATTGCGACGACTGGACACGGGTACTGATTTGTGTGGAAGGGGTTTACAGTGCCGATGGGGACTACGGTAATCTGCGAGAAGTTGTAAGGTTGGCCAAAAAGTACGGTGCCTTTACATTGGTAGATGAGGCACATTCGGTGTTGGTGGCAGGTAATAATGGGAGAGGTGTTGCTGAAGAACATGGTGTCTTGGATGAGGTAGACTTCTATATCATGACTTTCAGTAAGGCTTTTGGGGGAGTCGGCGGAGCCCTGCTAGCAAAGAAAGAAATTGTGCGTTACGTAAACTGGTACGCCAAGTGTCGTATGTTCTCTTGTGCATTAGATCCGGCTGTTACGGGGGGCATGGTCAAAGTACTAGAACTGGCAAAGGGTGAAGAGGGGAAAAAAGGCGCCAAAACATCAAGGAAAATGCCAAGTATCTGTACAGTATCCTCTCTAAGAAGGTGTGCTGTAAAGACACGGCTTCGTGGGTGATCCCTGCCATGTATTATTCAGAAAACCATACCGTTGATATCAATAAGTACCTACAAGCGCATGGCTTAGACACCAGTATTGTACAATTTCCTGCGGTTCCCAAAAATGAGGCTAGGGTGAGGATTTTTGTTACGTCAGAGCATACCAAAGAGGAACTCGACGAAGCTGCGCAGATCGTTTTTAAGGCTGCAGAAGAGTTCCGTTTTCTGAAGAAATGAGTTAAGATTAGTAAAATCGGAGGTCTCGTGAAGATAATAGGTCCGCCTTTTAGTCATACACGATTACAGAAGCCTGTACGTCGATAGCTTAGGGAATAGCTGTTATATGGAAAAGCTGTCTGACTCAGAAGGAAAAAGGGTACATATAACTTTTCGCGCGCTTATGCGCATAAGGTAGGGCCTTGACACACCGCACACGGAAAAAATAATTCGATCGCTAAAAAAAGAGCCGCTACTTGCTAGTCATGAACAGGCTCTAGCTGTGCCCTTTCCTAGACAAGCAATCGAACACATGATTACACATAGAGTCCCTTTTTTGCTGATCGACAAAATTGCCAGACTCAACATCGCCAAAAAGGTAATCGGAGGAGAAAGGTATATAGATGCAGAAGATCCTATCTTTCAGGGACATTTTCCGGGTAACCCCATCTATCCTGGTGTACTGCAGATAGAGATGGTCGCCCAGCTGGGACTTTGTCTGTCCTATTTTATGATCAACGGGATTGATCAAATAGCTGCGGGCAGTCGTCCTGTAATGGCTATGGTCACCAAGGTACAACATGTAGCTTTTCATGCCCCTATTGTCCCAAAACAGCATATAGCAATCTATGCGCAAGTCATCGACTATGATGGAATCATGGGGACTATGATTGGGCAACTATATTTTGGAAGTCAATTGTGTTCATATGTTATTCTAGAAGCTTACTTCAATGAATAAACGTATCGCCATCACGGGTATGGCAATCAATACGCCTCTCGGTGATAATTTAACCACCTTCTTGGCCAATCTGTTGGCCGGAAAGTCTGCCATAACCCACTGGAAACTGCTTACTAACGAGCCTATCTACTCAAAAATAGGAGGTGATCTTAGTGACTATGATATTTCAGCAAAACTCGATTCTTTCAGAGGGATTGTTGCCGATGCAGTATTTGACCGACTTAAAAATCTTAGTAAACGTGCTCCTTGGGTGACACAACTTGCGATGCTGCTGGCCACAGATGCGTATGTTGACGCCCAACTACATGCTGGCCAATACAACCCGCACGAGATAGCCACGATTGTAGCTGGGCACAATATCAACCAGAATTACGTGCATAATAGTCGCCGGCAGTTTACGGAAGAGCCAGATTTTATCGACGGTCTATTTGCGCTTTATGGGCTGGATACTGACCATGCAGGGTCCGTGTCTGAGGTTTTGCAACTAAGGGGGCCTGCCTATACCGTGGGTGGAGCCTGTGCCAGTGGCAACATAGCACTGAGCCATGCTTTAGACCAGATGCGCTACCGAGATCTTCAAGCAGCATTGGTTGTAGCGCCCGTACTGGAGTTTTCTCCGGTAGACTTGCACGGCATGGCGCTTATGGGCGCCATTAGCTACGGAAGCTTTAATAATACGCCTGCTTTGGCGAGTAGGCCCTATGATACCCAAAGGGAGGGTTTTGTCCCTTGCCATGGGAGAGCGGTTTTAGTGCTAGAAGTGCTCGAAGCCGCTAAAGCGCGTGGCGCACGTATCTATGCAGAAGTCTTGGCGGCAGGTGAAAATGCAGACGGGAATCACTTGCCACAACCCTCTCAAGAAGGGCAAGCGTACCTCATGAAGAAGTTACTGCAAGCAGCTAACCTTTCGCACGAACAAGTAGATTACATAAGTGCACATGCTACTTCCACTCCTCTGGGCGATCTTACAGAGATACGTTCTATCAAGTAAGTGTTTGGCAAACACGCATATCAACTTAAAATAAATGCCCCCAAGTCTATGTTGGGTCATACCTGTTGGTCTGCAGCCACGGTAGAGACGGTAGCTGCCGTGTTACAGATGAATGCTGGCAGGTTACATCCGTCCATCAATATAAGAGATATGGATCCAGAGGTCGATCTTAATATTTGCCAGGAGGTGACTGCCTATGAGGCAAATATTGTCATGAAGAACTCTTTTGGGTTTGGCGGCATCAACAGCATTAGCCTTCTCAAGAAGTACGAGGGGACTTAGTAGGTGTGTGGTAGTCAATTTTCTTAATCTAATAACTTATTTATGGTCTTATTGGTTACGGGTGGTTCAAGAGGTATTGGTAAAGGTGTTGTGCAACATGCCCTAAAAGATGGTTGGGATGTGGCTTTTACGTATCAACATAATCGCGAAGCTGCGCTACAAACGCTGGAAGAAGCCCGTACGTTAGCGCCCCAAAAGCGGTGTTACATGTACCAATTAGATGTGCGTCATGCCGACCATGTAGAGGCAGTCATAGAACAAGCAGTCCATTCTTTGGGCACTATCGATGCAGTCGTATGTAATGCGGGCATTAATAAGAACAATCTTGCTTTCTCTATGAGTAACGATGAGTGGCAAGAGGTAATCGACACAAACCTAACGGGGTCTTTTTATGTGATACGGCAATTATTGCCTACGTTTTTATCTAACAAAAAAGGAAGGTTTGTCTTGATTTCATCCATTGCTAAAGATGGCATGTCGGGACAGGCTAATTATAGTGCGAGCAAAGCAGGACTGCTGGGCCTTTCTGCGGCTATCGCCAAAGAGTATGGCGCAAAAGGCATTACCAGTAACGTGGTTGTACCCGGGTTTTTTGAGACGGATATGACGGCGCAAACAATGAGTGATGCACTCAAGGATTTTTGGAACCGGTTTTGTCCTCTAAACAGAATGGGTAGATTGGATGAATTGGCAGATGCCATTTTATTTTTGGCATCGCCTAAGTCAAGTTTTATCAATGGCCAGGTGATTCCCGTGACAGGTGGTTTAGATTGGGGGCCCTAGTGTAAATCGTTTTTACGATGCGAGATTTTGGCATAGAAAAAATAACGGTTTATCCTGCAAGCTTATTTCTAAATTTAGGAAACCTGGCTGCACATAGAGGTTATGATTTGGATAACCTTCGCAATGTATTGATGGTGAAGGAACGAAGTGTTACGCCTACATGGGAGGATGCTGTAACGATGGCAGTCAATGCAGTAGAACAGCTGCAACTCACAGACCAAGAAAAACAAAGTGTTGAGTTGTTAATCGTAGGTACTGAAACTGGTGTAGACCATGAAAAGTCCATTAGTTCTTGGGTACACAATCTTTGTAAGCTCCTTAGTCACTGTCGCAATTTTGAGCTTAAAAGTGCTTGTTACGCAGGTACTGCGGCACTCAGAATGGCTATACTCTCTTTGATGGCCCAAGAAAAAGGCAGCAAGGCGCTAGTCGTAACCACAGACATGAGCCTCATAGGTATTGGAGAGCCTTATGAGTACATACTAGGTGGGGGGCCACAGCATTATTGCTCTCCGACCAGCCAGACTTTTTAAAAATATCCCACCAAGCAGGTGTCTATGCACATGAAGTAACAGATGTGATACGGCCCTTGCCTTGGATAGAGACGGGCGATAGCGAGTGGAGCCTACTTTCTTACATGGACAGCCTGCATGGTGCTTATGAGCGTTTTGTTGGGCTGGGTGGTACCAATCAAGATTTTGATGAACTTTTTGATTTTAATGTGTACCATATGCCTTTTGCAGGCATCAGCTACAGAGCACACAGAGCCATGTTGCAGGTACGTGGCCGATTTACACGATCGGAAATAGAAGAGAATTTTAACCGCAAGGTAAAGCCTTCTCTCATGTATCCTCAGAGGATAGGAGGCACTTATGGAGGGTGTGTGTTTACGGCGCTCTTGAGCTTGGTGGCTAATGCCCATCATATTACCCCAGGCCAAGAAATAGGCATTTTTTCTTATGGTTCGGGGGCTTGTGCTGAGTATTACACAGCTATGGTAGGAGAAAAAGCCATCCAGATTGCTAAGAATGCAAGCAGTGATAAGCTACTAGACAATCGTTTAGAGATTTCTGTGGGAGCTTACGAAGCAATCGAAAGACAACGCATCGCACAAATTAAAAGTGGTCATTTTGTACCTGACCCAACATTTCCTGAGTGTTGTTACGAGAGCCAGTACAAAGGCCAAAAAAAGTTAGTATTGCGTACTATAGAAAATTACTATCGGCACTATGCGTGGAGTTGATAGACACAGTGACGTTTGCGTCATCGAGTGTCCTGTGGCGCTAGATCCTGATAGTATGAATCGCCTCCAAAAATCGATTCATTGTGCATTAGATGATGACGCGACAAAATATATATTGCTCAAGGGTAGTAGTGATGCATATATATTTTGCCACAGCATGTCTCTAGCATTTGTAGCTAGCGATCCTTCAGACCGTGAGCTCAGTGCCAGTTTCCAGATGCTGAGTGACATTGCCATGTCCATCAATCATTCAAACAAACCGACCATAGCCATGGTGAGTGGGAGCGTGATAGCAGGCGGTGTGGGGTTGGTAGCTGCTTGTGATATTGTCTTGGCAGATCTCCATGCAAACTTTAGCTTATCAGCAGGGTTGTATGGCTTACTACCCGGTGTTATCATCCCTTTCATTTTGCAAAGGGTGAGTCAATCAAAGTTAAAGTATATGATTTTTACAGCAGATACTGTGCGGGGTGAAAAAGCTGTACAATGGGGACTGTCCGATCAGTATTTTAGTAATGAAGTGTCAATGCATCACTACGTTGCAAAACTGTTCAAGGCCTTGCGTCGTATCCATGCTTCATCTGTCAGTAATACAAAGAAATTATTAAGTGTATTAGCCCATAAACAGTTGGCCAACTTGGGTATCGAGCTTTCGCTGGCAAGCATCGCTGATCCAGCATGTAAAAAAGTGATCAAAGATTATATAACATACGGCATACTCCCATCAACAAGATAGTAATGCATACAGCCAAAGTATCACTTTTATATCCTGAGCCATCTATTGGGGTGATCTCTATGCATGATGAGGAGTGCAAGAATACATTATCTCCTCTTTTTGTTGCTGATTTAAAAGCCACTGTAGAAGCCATTGAGCAGCACGCAGAAACTAAGGTGATTATTCTCAAAGGTACTCCCGAAATATTTTGTGCTGGGGCTGATCGTGCTACTTTATCCCGCTTTGTTACTGGGCAACTTAAGCCTACAGAGATTACGTTACCTAGAATACTTTTCAGCATTCCTGTGCCAGTCATTGCCGCTATGGAGGGGCATGCAGTAGGAGGCGGGTTTGCGTTAGGTCTGTGCGCCGACCTGATCGTAATCTCTGAATCTAGTAGGTATGGCTGTAACTTTATGAATATGGGTTTTACGCCAGGTATGGGCACTACAAAATTACTGGAAAATGTGCTGTCGCCCACAGTAGCGCACGAGCTTCTTTATACAGGAGAACTCAGAAAAGGTCGGGATTTTAGAAAGTATGCTGATTTCAATGCGATTCTACCCAAGGTAGAAGTTTTTGCTAAAGCGATGGAAATGGCTACTAGAATTGCAGAAAAGCCTAAATCTTCCCTGGAATTACTAAAATCAGTTCTGTCGTTGCCTAAACGAAAGTGTTTTGAAGAGACGCTTACCTTAGAGACCATCATGCACCAAGTCTCTTTTGCTGATCCCATGGTTCAGCGAAGAATTTCGGAGGCGTACATTGCTTGGGAGAGATAGTCCTCAGTCCTTACAGTTCTATCTCGCTTTTCTAGCCATACAACAGCACTCAACGCCCACAGAAGTCAGTGTTTAGTAAGCCCCATTAAGGAGGGACAGTTTATGCAAGCTACTGCGTTAATGAGGGTTTTTTGGGGGGTAACTTCCTTCAAAAAGAGTAGAAAAAAATGCGGAGCAACGTTTGTTTGGCATGAAGACCTTGCAAAAAAATCGTACGCATATGTTAGGTAGCTCACCAAATCAAGTACGATCCGACTTGTTTAGAAGCCTGGTCTCCAAGCAGCTCAATCCAAAACACCCCCTCTACGTGTTAGGACATGTCATTCCCTAGAAACAGCTAGAAGAGCATTTTGCTCCGTGTGGGTTGACCGAGTCATCCTCTCAGAAAGATGAGTGCCCTTTTGATGCTCAAATACCTCTACAACTCGAGCGATGAGCGTGTCGTAGCTATGTGG
>JALOLY010000023.1 GCA_025455725.1 Amoebophilaceae bacterium
TTCCCGGTCGGTATTTTGCGATTCATATTTGGTTTTTGTGTCGACCAACTTCACTTAATGATGCGACTTCATTCCTTCGTCAACTACCGGTATATTTCATAGTCACAGAGAAACCCACCAAAGTTGAAGAATGCCCTAACCGACGAAACGTTACGACTTTTCTTCCGCGAAAAATACTTATCGGGTTTGGCCTACAGGGATCTTGTTTAAGAATAAGAACAGTTGTTGCGATTGCCGGAATGTGAGGGAGAGAAAGAATTTTTCGCGGTAGTATCAAATCGGCAACAAGATAAAATATTATCATTTTGATTGTGCACTTCAATGCTTAGGATATTGATTTTTAGCATGGTCTGTCTAATATGATGAGTGTTTTCTATCTACATTTAGAACAATTACTGAACATATACTACCTCCCGACAAGGCTTATAATCTATCCGAGACGTCCATTGTTGGCTTCGGTCCAACTAGTCCTGAAATAAGGTCTTGCCGAAGGATCGCTAAGACTGTATTTAACAAAAGTAATCCTACTCTGATTTGCCAGAATAAATTTCACAACAAAATTCATCAGTTACACAATTAAGACAATAATGAACATGAAAAGAGGCATGGGATCTAACCCTTAGTGTTTTAGTTGATGTTAACCCCTAACTTCGAAAAATAGAGTAACTCTTCTGAGTGCCCTGGCTGTGAATCAATTCATCATCTTTGTGTCGCCCTACCTGTCGCTGTTAACCTCCAAGTACCACGTGCATCTTACACCAAGCCCATTCTTGGCAGACAGAAGGAAATTTTTCAAACAAGTTTCTTAGTTTATTACCTCATAATTTTTTCAAATGGCTGACATCAGCATTGCCAGCACAAATTGACTCCTAGTGTCCATGCTTTTTTGAGAAACAACGCTTTTATGAGGCAGCATGAAGGGCTATACGATTACCTAGTTCATTTCTTATCTTTGGAAGGAGGTCATCTGTCATTATTGTCCCAACTTCGTCTGCTGAAAGGTAGCGGTGGCCGTGGTATACTGCATCGTAATATTGAGAGGGTTGGACTCCCTCTTTACAACAAAGCTACTGTGCTCAAGAAATATCTCTCCGTTGTTACACTACTCACACTCCTTCCGCTTTCTTATGTTTCAGCGAAGCCCGATAAGCACAGCGATCTTTCTGAGAAGATTAAAGTGGCCATTTACCTTGGGTTGGGCATACCAGGTGGCATAGATAATACGTACAAGTACTACGATAGTGAGACCATGCAGCCCAAGGCCAAAGTGAAAATGGCGCCCAATGCGGGTATAGGCCTAGTATTAGGGTATAGCTTCATATTGAATCAATCTTATGCAATCGGCCCTGAAGTAGGGTTCGTATGGGGCACTAAGAGGCGTATGGATATTCCTCCTTCGCCTGCCTATGTGTGTGCACGACATCCCAGGGGTTACACTATAGAGGAGAGATACCTAGAAATACCCATTGCCCTTCGGTGTGAATGGGTATCCTGCAAGAATCGCAGCTACTTATCTGTGGGATATAGCCTGGGCTACCAGCTGGACGTTTTGTTGTCTTCGCATTACATCTCATCCTTTGGCGATAAGAGAGACTTACAACAGGATATGCCCGGTCTTGCCAGACTTTGTAGCAACTTGTGGGTAGGTGGGCATTTAAGTTTTAGTGTATATTCTGTAGAGCTTAAATTAAAATTCCCAGCAGACGCGTCAAGGAAACCGAGAAGACAATACTTGGAGCTAATGAATAAGTCTAGGGGAGCGAATGCAACTGCTGTTGAAATTGGACTAGGTATTGATATTACAGGATGGTTTTTAGAATAGCCTCACTATCCAGGTGTCATGTTGTCAAAGCACAGCGTTTTTCAAACCCAGGTCTCCTAACACAAGGTCCTCTGCCCAATGGTAAAAGATAATCACCCCCTTGCATGGACCTATACCTTCAGATGGCCTGCTTGCAATACCATGCGCACGATGAAGTTTCGGGGTATAAACGAGACTATACGCGCCAGCAGACGGTAGAAGTAGCAACACCTATTACTAAAAATTGCAACAAGTGGTACACTATAATTTCGAAGTCATAGAACAAAAGTGGCAACACTACTGGCTTAAAAATCAAGTTTTTTGCACAAAGATCACGCAAGATCAACCCAAGTACTACGTCCTAGACATGTTTCCATACCCCTCGGGCACTGGGCTACATGTGGGTCACGCGCTGGGCTACATTGCCTCCGACATTGTAGCACGCTACAAGCGTAGCCAAGGCTACAATGTGCTACATCCCATGGGCTTCGATGCGTTTGGCTTGCCTGCAGAGCAGTATGCCCTACAAACAGGCCAGCATCCTGCGGTGACCACCGCTCAAAACATCAAGTGCTACCAAGCACAACTACAAAGGCTAGGCCTTTCTTTTGACTGGAATCGTACATTATGTACAAGTGATGCATCATACTATCGATTTACTCAATGGATCTTTTTACAGCTATTTAACAGTTGGTACGATACCCGTCTGCAGAAGGCTCGTCCCCTCCGAGACCTAGTGGCTTGTCTCGAAGAAAGCGGCAATACAGATGTACAGGCCGCTTGCGATGCAGCTGTGCCTATTGTCACAGCTGAAGTTTGGCGGCAGATGGCCGAAAAGGAACAACAAGCACTTCTCCTCAAGTATAGGCTAGCTTTTTTGGAAGAAACTATGGTTAACTGGTGCCCGGAGTTAGGGACCGTGCTGGCCAATGAAGAGGTGAAGCAAGGGCTTTCAGAGCGTGGTGGGCATCCAGTAGTACGTCAAAAGATGCGACAGTGGAGCTTGCGTATTACAGCCTATGCAACACGCTTGTTGGAAGACTTGGAAGAGCTAGACTGGCCTGCTTCTGTCAAGGAAATGCAGCGCCACTGGATTGGAAAGTCACAAGGTGCAACCATTATTTTCCGGGCAATAGATGCAGACAATACAGTCCACAACATACCTGTTTTTACGAGTCGGCCCGACACCCTTTTTGGCGCGACATACCTAGCACTGGCGCCGGAGCATCCCTTAGTTCAATCGTTGACGGTATCCAAACAACAGGCAGCCGTTATGCGCTATTTAGCCCAATCAAAAAATCGTTCGGAAAGGGAGCGATTGGCAGATGTAAAATATATCACCGGTGTATTGACAGGTACATATGCCACGCACCCTTTTACCGGTCGGTCCCTGCCTATTTGGGTAGCCGATTATGTTGTAGCAGGGTATGGATCTGGGGCAGTGATGGGTGTGCCGGCCCATGATAGCCGCGACTATGCTTTTGCACAACATTTTGACCTGCCTATCGTCCAAGTGATTGCGGGCGGTGATGTGACCAAGGCTGCCTATGAAGATAAAACCGGAAGACTTATGAACGCCGATTTTTTGAATGGACTTACGGTGCAAGACGCCACAGAAAAAATATTGGAGAAGCTAGCGGAAAGCCAATTGGGTACGCCTACAACCACTTTTCGCTTGCGTAATGCCATCTTTAGCCGACAGCGCTACTGGGGAGAACCTTTTCCCATCTACTATAAAGATGACATGCCCTACGCCCTTTCCGAAGACGCATTGCCTCTCACTCTTCCACCTGTCAAAGCCTACCAACCTACCTCCACAGGCCAACCACCTTTAGGCCATGCTGATAACTGGCGCACTTTGGAAGGATACCCTCTGGAGTTGAACACCATGCCAGGCTGGGCAGGGTCCAGCTGGTACTTTTTGCGGTATATGGATCCGCACAACGCAGAAGCTTTTGTGAGCCCCGACTCACAAGCGTATTGGCAGGCAGTAGACCTTTATGTGGGGGGAGCAGAACATGCTACCGGTCACCTCTTATACGCTCGCTTTTGGACCAAGTTGCTGCATGATCTAGGCTATATCAATGCCAAAGAGCCTTTTCAACAACTCATCAACCAAGGCATGATTCAAGGGAAATCTAGCCTAGCCTATCGCATTAAGGGAACCCAACAGTTTGTCAGCTACCATCTAAGAGAAGCATATGACGCCGTGCCCATGCATGTGTCTATAGACCTGGTGAAAAACCAGGTACTGGATATAGACGCTTTCAGAAAATGGCGACCTGAACTCCAAGAAGCCACGTTTATACTCGAAGATGGGCAGTACATCTGCGGCAGTACCATAGAAAAAATGTCTAAGTCCAGGTACAATGTTGTCAATCCAGATGCGATCATCGCACAGTACGGGGCAGACACCTTACGGCTATACACCTTGTTCTTGGGACCACTCGAACAGTCCAAGCCTTGGGACACGCATGGCATTGAGGGGATTTCTCGGTTCTTGACCAAACTCTGGAAACTGTTCCACCACCCTGTAGGAAAGATAGATATCACAGATGCACCTGCTCCTGCCCAGGCGCTCAAGATTTTGCACAAAACTATCCAAAAAGTACAAGAATCGATTGAGCATTATACTTTCAATACTGCTGTGAGCGCCTTGATGATTTGTGTCAATGAACTCACCGACTTGTCCTGTAACCACCGGATGGTACTGCAAGATTTAGTCGTGCTGCTGGCACCTTTTGCTCCCCATATAGCCGAGGAGCTTTGGGAGTACCTCGGCCATCACACTAGCGTGACCCATGCTCCTTACCCCCGCTGGGAAGCAGTCTATGTCCAAGAAGATAGTTTTGAGTATCCCATTACAGTCAATGGAAAAGTACGGACTAAGCTAACCTTCGCGTTGGCGACACCCCATGAGGAGATAGAGCAACAAGTATTGGCTCATACGAGTATCCAGAGGTGGACTCAAGGGAGGCCTCCCCAAAAAATCATTATCGTTCCTAAGCGGATTGTGAATGTGGTCGTATAGGAGATTTTATGTTCCCACACAAGTGGCTGACACCTAACGAAAAACCCCCTTGAATAGGTATTCAAGGTCTTTAGGAGCATGTTTTAATGATCCCACATCAACCCCCTATTCCTCTCACGCCTTCAAGAGGAGGTTCACAGATTGTCTGAGAATGCCGTTAAATTTTTTCCTAACGTACGTGACCAAATGCCTAACAACCCAAAGCTTAGATATTGGTTTTTACGTTGTTTCTGCAACAATATGCTAGACGCTACCCTAATCACCTTGCGTCGCCAGGAAGCGCTCTGCATCCAAGGCAGCCATGCACCCCGTGCCTGCAGCAGTTACTGCTTGCCTGTACACTATGTCTTGGACGTCGCCCGCTGCAAAGACGCCGGGCAGGTTGGTTTGTGTAGTACCTGGAACGGTTTGGATGTAGCCTTGAGGATTGAGGTTCAGGTAAGGAGCAAAAAGGGTGGTATTAGGCTGGTGGCCAACTGCCACAAAAAGGCCTTGGATCGGTATGTTGCTCCTTTGTTGGGTGCGGTTATTGACCACGCATACACCTGCCACTACATCCGTACCCAGCACTTCTTCTACCTCAGTGTGCCAAAGAATCTCAATATTAGGTTTGGTCATCACACGTTGCTGCATGATGGCCGAGGCACGTAACTTGTCCTTACGCACAAGCATATACACTTGATTACAGATTTTTGATAAGTAGGATGCCTCTTCCGCAGCGCTATCTCCTCCACCTACTACAGCTACATTCCGCCCTTTGAAAAAGAATCCATCGCAGACGGCACACGCAGAGACACCTTTACCATTTAGTCGTTTCTCAGAAGGCAAGCCCAGCCATTTGGCCGAAGCACCTGTAGCAATAATCACGGCCTTGGCCCTGACGGTTTGCTGGTCATCAATGGTTACTTGGTAGGGATAAGTAGCAAAGTCTACAGCAGTAACACTAGCTGTATAGATGGTGGTGCCAAATCGTTGGGCCTGCCGTTGAAAGTCCAGCATCATTTGGGGACCCTGTACTCCTTCAGGATAACCTGGATAGTTTTCCACATCCGTGGTAATAACCAGCTGCCCTCCAGGTTGAGTGCCTTGGTAGAGTATGGGGGCGAGTCCCGCCCTGGCTGCATAAATAGCAGCGGTGTAACCGGCAGGCCCCGAGCCAATGATGAGTAGATTTTCGATTGCTTGATCCATGCTCTGAGGAATATCTACCCCAGGTAGGGTTTCAAAGTATTGCTGCGTGAGGACTGCTTGAGCTTCTTAATTCCTTTTTCTTTAATCTGTCGCACACGTTCACGGGTCAAATTAAAACGAGCACCTATTTCCTCCAGAGTCATCGCGTGTGTACCGTTCAACCCAAAGTAGAGCAGGATTACATCAGCTTCACGCTCTGTAAGCGTGGCTAGCGCGCACTGTATCTCTTTTCGCAACGAGTCGTTCATGAGCTCATCATCGGGTTTCTCTTCGGAGCCATTCACCAGTACATCTAGCAGGCTATTTTCTTCTCCTTGTACGAAGGGTGCATCTACCGAAATGTGTCGTCCAGAGACCTTCATGGTGTCCCGCACTTCATTGACACTGACTTCCAGCACCTCTGCTAGTTCCTCAGTTGTAGGCTCACGCTCATACTTTTGTTCCAGCTGAGAAAAAGTCCTAGATATTTTGTTAAGAGAGCCCACTCGATTTAGGGGCAGTCGTACGATCCTAGACTGCTCTGCTAGTGCCTGTAGAATGGACTGTCTGATCCACCACACCGCGTAAGAAATGAATTTGAAGCCCCTTGTCTCGTCAAAGCGTTGCGCTGATTTAATCAGACCTAAGTTACCTTCATTGATCAAATCGCTGAGGGAGAGACCTTGGTTCTGGTATTGCTTGGCCACAGAGACTACAAAGCGGAGGTTAGCCTTGGTCAATTTTTCAAGCGCCACTTTATCGCCTGCTCTGATAAGCTTGGCCAAGACTACTTCCTCATCGGCAGTCAATAAATCTACCTTACCAATCTCTTGTAGATACCTGTCTAGTGATTGGCTATCTCGGTTAGTAATTTGTTTGCTTATTTTCAGCTGTCTCATGGGAGTTCAGTTGTAACCTTTAAAATTGCGATCTTTCAATGAAAAGCAACGCTCTCCGGGTGTGCACTGTGGCAGGCACCCTGTGCCCGGCTGGGCAATCAGCTAGCCGGCTGCAGCTCCAGTAGGCTTTGGCAGCAGCACTTTATGGGAAAGTCGATACTTCCCAGTTTTGAGATCAATTTCTGTGAGTTTGACTTGTATTTCTTCTCCTTCTTCCAAGATACTTTCTAGGTCATCTACGCGCTCCCACTTCACTTCAGAAATGTGTAATAATCCGTCTTTGCCGGGCATAAATTCCACAAAAGCACCAAAGTCTTTTACGGTCTTCACCTTACCGGTGTATACTTCTCCTACGGTAGGCTCAGCAATGAGATTCTTTACACACCGCTCTGCCTTGTCGATAGCTTCTTGACTAGGGGCGAAGAACTTGATAATGCCTACCCCATCCACTTCTTCAATGAGCACTTTGGACCCACTTTCTCGCTGTATTTCTTGGATTATTTTGCCACCGGGACCAATGATAGCGCCGATCATATCCTTCGCAATCCGCATGGTACTGATTCTAGGAACGTGTGGCTTGTAGGCACCTCTTGGCTTGGTAATACATTCTGCCATTTTCTCAAGAATATGTAACCGCCCAGCTTTGGACCGGATCAAGGCTTCCCTCAATATTTGGTACGACAGCCCCGCCACTTTGATATCCATCTGGCAAGCAGTAACCCCCTTTTGTGTACCTGCCACCTTAAAATCCATATCCCCTAAATGGTCTTCGTCACCCAGAATGTCTGAAAGTACAACATAGTTTCCCGTTGCAGGGTCTATCACTAGCCCCATGGCAATGCCAGACACGGGTGCTTTGATGCGTACTCCTGCATCCATCAAGGCCATCGAACCAGCACAGACGGTGGCCATGGAAGAAGAACCGTTGGATTCGAGAATGTCAGACACTAAGCGAAGGGTGTAGGGATTCTCTTCTTCTGAAGGCAATACTTTCTTAAGGGCTCGCATCGCCAGGTTACCATGGCCGATCTCTCTTCTGGAGGGGCCTCTATTAGGTTTTACGTCCCCGGTAGAAAAGCCTGGAAAGTTGTAATGGAGCATAAACTTGCTGTAGCCACTCGTCATCGCACGGTCTATAATCTGCTCATCTAGCTTGCTACCCAGTGTTACGGTTGCAAGTGCCTGGGTTTCTCCTCTAGTAAAAATGGAAGAACCATGCGCGGCCGGCAGATAGTCTACCTCTGTCCAGATGGGTCTGACTTCGTCTGGCCTTCTACCGTCTAAGCGCATTCCTCCTTTTAGCAAAGCTTCACGCACCGCCTGCTTTTCCATGTCATGAAAAAAGTGCTCAAATGCAATAAGGTCCCACGGTTGGTCTTCGGTGAGACTTTGTAGATACGCTTGCTTGACTGCCCGGAAGGCCTCTTTGCGCTGCTGCTTGTTAGCAATTCCTTGCTGGGCCACGGTGTACACTTGGTTATACAGTGCATTGAATGCGGCTTTTTGCCAAGCAGGTGCCTCTTGATCAAGTACATGCACCGTGTTTTTTACGTCCATGCCCACAGCAGTGGCAAGTGCTTCTTGGACTTTGCAGTGTTCCTTGATCGCCTCATGGGCAAATTGTATGGCCGCTACCATCTCTTCCTCTTGCACTTCGCTCATCTCTCCTTCAACCATGAGGATACTCTCTGCAGTAGCGCCTACGATCATGTCTATATCGGCCCTTTCAAGGGCTTTAGGCGTTGGATTAACACACAGATGGCCATCTATTCTGGCGACACGTACCTCAGATATAGGACCTGTAAAAGGTATTGGAGAAACCATCAAGGCTGCAGAGGCAGCCAGCGCTGCCAAAGCATCAGGAAGTACGTCTTCGTCGGCAGAGATGAGAGAAATATTAATCTGCGTCTCAGCTGTGTAGTTTTTAGGAAAAAGGGGCCTGATTACACGATCTACCAATCGTGCAATCAGCACTTCATGGTCGCCTAGCCTACCTTCTCTCTTGAGAAAACCACCGGGAATTTTACCTGCTGCTGCAAATTTCTCTTGATAATCTACGTAGAGGGGCAAAAATTCCGCGGCTGCTTCAGATTCCTTTTTGGCGACTACGGTGGCAAGGAGCATAGCATTACCCATTCTCACTACCACAGATCCATCGGCCAGCTTAGCCAGCTTTCCTGTTTCGAGGGTAATCGTACGGTTGTCAGCAAGTTGTATAGTCTTGACTATGGGTTGCATATGTATTTTGTCTAATCAGGTGGGTGTATGCACTGAGAGGCTCCCTAGCATGACCGGCATTGGCATTGCTCAGAAGTCCGCCGTGGCTTCAAACGCTGTAAATCTATCCAAAGTGATAAGCACGTGCCTTGTATTGAGGCAGAGGACTACTTCCTTAGACCAAGGCTGGCTATTGCTAGCCGGTACCGCTCCAGATTTTCTCGTTTTAGGTAGGACAGTAGGCGCTTCCGCTTGCCAACAAGCTTGGTCAAGCCCAATACAGAAGACTTGTCCTTTTTGTAGGTTCCCAAATGATGGGTGAGGTGCTTGATTCTGTGGGTAAAAAGAGCAACCTGGGATTCTACAGACCCTGTGTCTTTTGCTGACTTCTGGGCGCTAAATTCTCTAAACAAGTCTTCTTTCTCTGTTTTGGTTAGTTCCATAGTGGCTGCTGATGAGCTAATTGAAAATAGGCACCAAACTAGTGAAAAAATCGTACAAAAACAACCTTATGTTGCGTATCCTCAGTCTGTCTTTCATAGTACAAGGCTGTATAGAGGATGATTAAGGACGGAAAGGCCTGCGTAGTTGACTGATCTGGCGCACATGTTTTTTAATCTTCGTCAACAATATTGTATAAAAATCAGCATCAAATAGGTGTGCGTCTTGACAGGCCTTTCTTAAAAAGAATACCCCAAAAGGTAGTAATAGCCAATTGGCTAGCCAAGCACCACTAAACGCACCAATAGTTGCTGCATTGGCCCATTTTTCCCCTAGCAGTTCAAAAATGTAATGCCATACTATTAGGCCTGTGGCAATAAGCAGGGGAATGCCTAATCCTCCTTTCTTGATGATAGCGCCCAGTGGGGCCCCCACTACAAACACGACGATGCAGCTCACTGCCCATGCCATCATCTTGTACCGTACTAGCTCATACTTCCTGATTTCTCGTTCCAGTCGTTTCGTTTCGGCTATTTGCTGTAACAACTCTCCCCTAAAAATTTGAGCATTTTCTAAGGCTCTACTGCAGATATGTACAGAATCCACCGCTTCACACTGTGTTGACGGCGTTATGGGCAAATCATTGGCAGAAGGTAGCTCCCCTGACTGGGGGTTTCCACTATGAAGCTTCTCAGCATGCGCCTTGAAATGCAAAATATTGGCTGCTTTGAGTGTATCTCCCTGTGTGACTGTTGTAGCCGTTGACTCAGTGCTCTCAGCGCACAACAGAGGAGCTAGACCCTTTTCACCCAGAGACCGTTTTGCGTTCTTAATGGCACTCTTCATAGCCGTAACGTCGGCAGCCAGCTGTTGGGTATTTTTTGTTCCGTAAGCGCTGGTGAATGCTTCTTTTTGTGTTCTGGATAGCTGGAACGATGCCAAACTGAGGAGTAATTTTTGGGTGTGAAAGCTACTTCTGTAAAAGTGGGGCACTTGCACATCATGGCTGTCAGTCGCGTTGGTTGGGCATGGTTCCTCCACGTAGTTATGCCCATTAAAAAGTTCAATCACTAAATAGGCCTCATCGTGGATCGTGTATATCCTGCCCGATTCGGCCATGGTCAATGATATGTTGCCTTTATCTTGGGTGTGGTCATAAATCATGATTCCCTGTAGGGTTTTTTGATCGTCCAATTTCCTTTGGACTTTGATACTATACCCGGGTATCCCATCATAAAATATTCCTTCTTTGATGGCTATAGAAGGCTTTTTTTTGCTCAGGTCATACAACAAACTGAATGTGTCTAAATAGGCACGAGGCACCACATAACTGTTTGAAAAAAATATAAGCACACTCACTAAAGAGACGACACAGCATAAAGGCAACAAAACTCTTGGCAATGAAATGCCGGCACTTTTAAGTGCTATGAGCTCATAGTGTTCTCCGAGACTTCCCAGGGCCATGATCGACGCCAGTAGGATAGCCACAGGAAATGCTTGTTTTGTCGCCAAGATGCCAACGTAATAGGCTAATTGTGCATAGATAGACAGCCCTAAGTCTTTGCCAATCAACTCGTTAAAGTAGATGAGAAAGAACTGCATCAAGAGGATAAAAAAGGCGGCACAAACGATGAGTACAAATAGTCCCAAAAAGGAACCGAGAACGAGCTTATCAATTTTCTTCATCTCGCATGAGCTATCAAGCGCTTACATTGGGGAACTATCAAAACGAAAGTCTAGCAAAAATAAGCATATTGCAAATGGTATTCTGACACATATTGTGTATAATGGGGGCCATTTATGGCGAGGTAGCTCAGGTGGTTAGAGCGTCGGATTCATAACCCGGAGGTCGAGGGTTCGACTCCCTCCCTCGCTACCGATGCCGCGCATGCCTTCCATCTGGTTTTACACAGAGGATCAGGACTTTTGTTAACGCTTATGAGGGTTGATATCATCACCTGCCTTCCACGGCTTTTAGAGAGTCCCCTTGCACATTCCATCGTTAAAAGGGCCGTTGACCAAGCCAAGGTAGCCATCCACGTCCATGATTTGAGGGACTATTCCACCAATAAGCATCGACAAGTGGATGACTACGTATATGGCGGCGGGGCAGGCATGTTGCTCATGATAGAGCCCATCGCACGCTGCATCGACACGCTCAAGTCGAAAGTAAACTATCAAGAGGTGATCTATATGGCCCCAGACGGAGAGCGTCTCACCCAAAGGGTAGCCAATACACTCTCCTTGAAAGACAATTTAATCGTCTTATGTGGCCACTACAAGGGGGTGGATGAGAGAGTAAGAGAACACTTGATCACACGAGAAATCAGTATTGGGGACTATGTTTTGTCAGGGGGTGAGCTAGCGGCGGTTGTTTTAGTAGATGCTATTGTCAGACTGCTTCCTGGTGTGTTGTCAGATGCCACATCGGCATTAACTGACTCCTTCCAGGAAGACTTGGTTGCACCTCCAGCTTACACAAGACCCGCCCGCTTTCAGGGCATGGAGGTCCCCGCTGTATTGTTGTCTGGTAATGCCCAAGCTATTCAGCAATGGCGCTACGACCAAGCCGTGGCAAGAACCCGAAAGCGCAGACCCACACTTTGCCAATCAGAATATGGAGCGCCGGCCACGTCACCTTTTTTTCCCGGTCCAATACACAATATACCTCAGACACCAGAGTAGTAGTAACAAGGTTACGCACCCGCCTGAAACGACTAGAAAGCCCTGGTAGCTGCTATTTAGCAGACCATTAACATACAGGGCCATGGCGACCAAACCGAAGAGCAAGGCACAGTGGACAATTCCTAGCAACAACAAAACGAAGGCCACCTTGATGGCCCATGCTGCCAGTTCCCTCCTCATCTCAGTCTTGAAACTATGCATGACCCTGGTAAGTAGCCTGACGAGCTCTACGGCCAGTAGTTCGAAGCCTAAGAGCCGAAAAAATATCTTCCTCCACTTGATACGCATAGGTACTTAAGGGTTTGGTGGACTGCTGCCGAAGTAACAAAAACGTACTACTTATTTCCCTGCGTTGAATAATTGCTGCTTTTCAGTTGCAGTCAAGCTTTCGTAGCCAGAAGCAGCCACCTTGTCTAGAATTATGTCTAGACTTTCTTGATCCACTCGGGTATCGCATCTCTGCTTTTCAGAGGGAGTAGCATTTCGGTAGGCCACTTTGAGGTTTTTACTATGCTTGCTCAGACGTGTCCAATATGGGCGCCACCAGGTATGACCGTTGTACTGCCTCACATAAACGTACCCTAGCAATGCTCCTCCCAAGGCAGCAACGCTTGTTGCAGGCTCAGTGCCTACCAGATTCATCAATGCAAATAGTACGAAAATCCCAGCGATATATTGGAGTCTGAGAGGACCCAAAATAAAAAAAGAGAAGGTATGCTGCGGGACTAGTGTGGCTGCTGCGATCATAATAGCGTAGAGGCTTCCTGAGAAACCAGAAAGACTCACCGTGGTATCCCGGAAGTGAGGTGACACACTGTATAAGTACAAAAATAAAAGCCCCCCTGCTAGGCCACCCAATAGATAAAGTGCTACGAAGTGCCGGCTTCCTAAACGATTCACTACTATTTGACCCAGAGTGTGCAAAAAGAGCAGGCCCCACAACGTGGAGAAAAAAGATACATGTACCCAGCAATGGGTCAACAGTGCCCAGGGCTGGTACAGACAAGCGGACCAAGATGCCGGAAGGGCTACGTGCCGGTAGAGTGCCAGGTAGGCTTTCTCATACCCAATGACAGTCAAAACGACCTTGAGCACGAGTAAGGTAAAAAAGCTGAGCGCATTCAGCAGTATGATTTGCATAAGACCATTTGCAGATCGTTGGAAGTGGGTCTTGATAAAGCGGAAAAAATCTCTCATTACAGTGTGTTTGGTATTTCTGGCATGCCAGAAGATGTCATTGTTGCTGCGAATTGTGTGCAGACTTCGACTTGCTACGCGAAGTTCGGGGTTATGTGTCGTAGTCACAAAATTAGAGGCTGTAGCGCCTTGTGAGTCTTTTTTTCGAGGACTTTCATGCCCTTACTACAGGGAAAAGTAGAACCACTTTTTAGTTGTCCCTTAAGAAAGGTGAATATGCGTATGACACTAAGTGGAGGAGTGTTCTTGCGGGTAATGTTCTTAGAAAGGGGTAGGAAAAAACGCAAGAAAATGTTTGATTGAATGGGAAACTTTGCAAAAAAATCGTGCGCATAGGTGGGGTCACTCACCTCATCAATCACAAACCGATCTGTTTAAAAGCCTACTCTCCAAGCAGCTCAAGTTGATCAAGTTGGGTAAATTGGGGCTGTATGCCCCTATGCTAGCCATTGTGGCGCGTATTGTGAGCCAACAAAGAGGCGATACAAACAAGGTGTACAGCCTCGATGAACCATCCGTAAGCTGTATAGCCAAGGGTAAGGTGCATAGGAAGTATGAATTTGGC
>JALOLY010000024.1 GCA_025455725.1 Amoebophilaceae bacterium
TCGGCTACACGCCGGGCGAGTCGACGCAGCTTTCGGGCGACTTTTAAGTACAGCAGTCAATCACCCCAAAACGAGCTTGGAGACACATTTGAGGGGGAGATCACTGTGCAAGGCAATCAGTACCGTCTTATCATGCAGGGCCAAGAGATTATCAATGATGGGCAAACAGTATGGACACATCTCATAGAAGCCAACGAAGTGCAAATTACAGACCAGGACCCTGAACAAAACGCGGTAATGCCCTGGGCTATTTGGTCCAATTATCGCCAGGCTTATACAATGGGTCGGTTTGACACACATCAGGTCGATAAACGAGTTTGTAACGTAGTAGAACTAGTGCCTAAAGACGACGAGCATGGGTTACTAAAAGTAGTACTCACCATAGCACATACTACAAAACACATTCAATGTTTAGAAATACTGGATAGTAACTACACATTACACATTTTCTCTGTCACGAATTTTACATACGATCCAAGTTTAGACAAAGCATTTTTTAAATTCGACCCCAAGGAACATCAAGGGATCGAGATCATTGATATGCGATGAAATGGGGTGCGCGGAGCTTTGCCATTTTGCAAAAGTCTACCAACCATGAAGGAAGATTTTCTCTACTATGTCTGGAAGCTTCAATACTTTGACAAAAAGAACCTTATCACTTGTCGGGGCGACGCGCTAAGTATCTCCGATCCTGGTACACGCAATGTTCATGCGGGGCCAGATTTTCTTAAGGGTAGCATCACCATCAACAATGTCACCTGGTATGGCCATATAGAGATGCACATCAATGCTTCAGACTGGTACACTCACCAACATCAAACAGACAAAGCCTACGACAATGTTATCCTGCATGTGGTTTGGAACTACGATCGGGACATTCACCGGCAAGACGGCACAGCCATACCCACCTTAGTTCTAAAAGATAGGGTTGCCCCTCAGTTGCACCAGCAGTACCAGAAGCTTGTGCTTAACAAAGCGTTCATTCCTTGTGCCAATCAACTTCCTCACGTGGCGGGTATCACCAAGACTTCTATGTTGGAAAAGGCACTGTTTCAGCGTCTGACTAATAAGAATAACCTGGTCTACCAGCTTTTGGAAGATAACCAAAGTGACTGGGAAGAAACAGCTTACCAGTTTTTAGCATACAATCTTGGTTTTAAAGTCAACAGCAGCACTTTTCTGGAACTCGCCCTCAGTTTGCCACTTAAGGTCCTTAAAAAGCACACGGATAATGTGTTGCAGCTAGAAGCGCTCCTACTGGGCCAAGCTGGCCTGCTACCCGACAGTAAAAGCGTACAAGACGCATACGTAGAAAAACTCCGACAAGAATACCAATACCTAGTGCGTAAGTATCAGCTCAAAGCAGGAAGTATACAAGAAAGCCAGTGGAAGTTCTTCCAGTTACGGCCTGCCAATTTCCCTACTATTCGTATTGCACAGTTTGCCCAACTACTGCACCAACACCCCAGTATCTTCGAGTTGTTGGTCAATGTCCCAACTAAAATGCTCTACAAAGAATTGTCTATCGTACAGTCTTCTTACTGGCAAAAGCACTATCAATTTTACAAGGAAAGCGAGAGGAAAATTACTGGATTGGGCAAGACTAGCATTGAACATGTACTTATCAACACCACCGTCCCTTTGCTCGTAGCCTACGGAAAGACTAAAGACGAACAAGACTATGTAGACAGGGCCATAGCCATTCTACAGTATCTACCTGCCGAGTACAACGCCATCACACGACATTGGAACGACGTGGGCATCAAGGCAAAAAACGCATTTGATTCACAAGCCCTGATTGAGCTCTTCAACAATTTCTGTGCTAAAAAGCAATGTCTATCTTGCCACATAGGGGCGTCGGTCATGCAGAAAGCGACAAGTCCTTGATGTACTGTACAAGGGCTCGAAGGATCTCTAGTTGTGACATTAGGCTAGTCATGTAGGTGTGGGATCACCTTAGAGCAGTCTCAACCTGTACTACGTGTGCTTTTTAGAAGTTTTATCCATTCTAAGACCTTGGCATAGCTGATTTGTGAATGAGGGCACATCTCAATAAAACAATGCTATTGCCCATTGCTTAATGGATACGTACCCCCCTGAATTCTCCGTAAAAAAGGGGAATCAGCCGACCTGATTGTAAGGAAATTTTTCTTGCCAACACAAAATATTCATTAGAATGGTAGACATCAAGACAAAGCATCATTGCGACCCCACACGTCTTGATAAAGTTTTTCGATAATTTCTGTACACACAAACAATACTCTCACCGTCACATCGGAACAGTAACCACACAATCAAGAGGCCCAATTAGTTGCCCTTTTAGCAAAGACCATGGTATCAATTTCTAAACGCCTGGGTATGCAAATATCAAAGAGGGAGCGACAGAGAATACAAAGAAACGGTGGCTCTAAGGAGAGCCAATAACATCTCCAAAAATAAATTGTTGCGATTTACCCGGGTATTACAACATAATATTAGAAAACATACCATCCACGCATATCATATACCTCAAGCTCAATAGGTTGTATCAAGCAATGTACCCCCTAGCTTCTGCAACATTATTTCGGCTACTTTGGTATCATGCAGTACTTGCCAATATTTTAGTGCCGCTTCCTGGGCACTTTGTTTGGCCTTGTCTAGCGTAAGCAAAGTGATGCTCCCTAGGCGATACTGCTCTAAGGACATAGCCACATTTTCTTGACTCACCTGCATGTGCTGTTGGACTAGTTCATAACGCTCCAGGCATTGCGTGTAAATCAGGAAATATTTTTTCAATTCATACTCCAATTGTAGCTGTTGCGCCTGTAGATTCAGCTGGGTACTGTTTGCCTTAATACCGGCCTCTTGGATGGCTGTAGTGTGACGAAAAGCATTGAAAAGATTAAAGTTTACACTTACACCATATTTCAGACTCCTAGGCGTAGCTTCCCACTTTTGGTTATGGCGTTCTCTACCCAAATCGTATCTCAACGCAAGCTCAACATGAGGCCACAGTTTGGATTGTTGTATTCTTACGGCCAGTGCAGCATCTTCACAATGTTTTTGGGCAATCAGTATGCCGGAGTTAGCAACTGCTAAGGAGTGGACGAGTGCCTCTCGGCTCAATCTTGGAGCTAGAGGTATATCTTCTACAATAGAAAAGTCTCCTAGGCCGTCTTTACCCATGAGGCGGAGTAAGGCAAGTTTGGCTGTAGCGAGTGATTCTTGATGCAGGAGTATCTGGGCTTGCTCTTCGTTGTGCTGTACCTGAGCATTGAGGTACTCTAGCTTGCTACATTGACCTATCTCATATTTGACTTTTGTCAGTTGCAACACCTTCTGGGAAATTAGTAGGCAATCTTCTAATACACGCTCCTTTTTTTGTGCCAGAGAGATATCATAATAGCCTATGATTGCTTCAGCTACTTTTTCTTCTATTTTTTTTCGTGTCTCTAGCTGACTTATTTGGCTTAATTTGCCCAAGTGCTGATACGTAGCAATACGCTGCATACCATTAAAAGCGGTCCATCTAAGTCCCAAGCCTGCGGATGAATCAATCGTATTGAAATTAGGGTTTTTAGGCCAAGTCGAGTGTGCCGCATTCAAACTACCATGGGCATCCAACGATGGTAAAAATCCTGCTTGACCTATATGGTGGTTCTTGGCGGTAATTCTTTGCTTGTTGCGTGCGACCTGAATGTCAAGATTATTGATGATCACCCGATGCACAACTTCCTCCAACGTCAACAAGGGCTGCGCTAGTAGAGGGGTGCCTGATATCAATGGCAAGCACCAACATACTAACCTGCGTATGTGCTTGTGAAATAGATGAGACATAAAAACCCTATTGTTATGAGCACTTCTTGGTGGGTGCATGATGTCTATGCACAACCTGGATCGGCATTAGACCGATCATTTACAGCGCTGATAATCCCCAAAACTTACTTGTTACATGCTGAGAAAAGCTTTCATCTTTTTCGTCAATAATACTTTCCCAGTCATTCGTTCCGTCCCAGAAACTAACGCTTTCTCGCATGTATTTCTAGTGCTTTTATTTAATATAAGGGGACAACTCCTACACTGTGTCTTATCGAGTTTTAGTCATCGGCACAAGCTTCCCGAAAGTGCCAGGCAGATAACCGTTCCCCTTGGCAAAGGGTAGGGAGCCAACTTTCATCCTAGCTTTGCATCCTAATCTTACATAATCTTTTGGCGATGCTCTTGCGCACGAGCATCACATCGCATCGCCCATCCCGCGGTCACAAACAGGGCTCCCCCAAGATGGAAGGAGATGTATACAAGCAACCGTAACAGATAAATGAGCTGCAGGTGTACGCACCGTTATTGATTATTGATTATTGCTGAATGCAGTTGCTAATGCTTTGTATAGAACCACATACGCTAACCTCAACAAGTTCTGGACCGTACTCTCCTAGTGCTTTCCGTAATGTTAGCAGAAAATACAGTCCGGCTAATCATCACACCATTCACTGCATAGGATAGAGGGAAAAGCTCTGAAAAAGAACGAAGCGCACAGAAAATGTCCCTCGCTATGACGAGTTCTCCCCCAATATGCTGATAAATTCCCCCAAAAGGCAACGTATGTGCTAGCCCGTACGGCCTTCCTTATCTGTACTATATAGGAGCAGTATGATACCGGCAATTACCAAGGGTAGGCTTAATATTTGTGGCGTCCTCAGGGGGCCTAGTACGGTTTCACATACGATGTTGCTTTCTTTAAAAAACTCGTACACAGTCCGCAATCCAAAAACGATGATAAGAAATAGACCAAATACAGTTCCAGGGCGTAACCTGCCTTGCTTAACTTTCCACTGATAAAATAGCAGTAAGAATAACACAAAGCACGAAAGTGCCTCATAAAGCTGCGCTGGGTGTCTAGGGATTCCTAAAGTGGCAATATGTGCTATTGAAGTACCTTTCCTGCTCTTAGACAGCGTATATTGCAGGGGTAAGTTTCTTGCCTCGCAAATGTGTTCGGCTACACTTGGATCTTCTGTTAGTAAGTGCTTGATGTCGTGTTCTAGAAAGTATCGGGTAGCTTTTTCCTCGAAGCCAGCGTGCCTAAAAGAAACGGTTATGATGATAGGTTGGTATTGAGCATCATGAGGAGCCTTTGTATTGCTCTTTGTTACTTGGACTTTGTCAATAGCCTTGCTACTTCTTTGGATTCGGTAGGCAAAATTTCTTGCAAATAAGACACCCTGCCGATTATTGGTGGGCTTACCAATGATCTCTGAATTCATAAAGTTACCTATTCTTATCAAGCACCCTGCTAGCGCAACGACGATCATCATGCGATCAGCGATCCATAGGTAGCTCTGCCCGGCTCTGCGCTGCTTTTTAACGGTTAGTTTAGGGGGGAAAAGGCTCAAGGTGATAACGTAGTTTACATAAATGTAAATGGCTGTCAGAATTCCTATGGCGGCGCCGTGACTGGCTAAACCTGAATAACCCGTAAACTTGAAGGTAGGCGTAAAAACAAAGGGTAAGAAAATTTCCAGTGGATGCTGAGAGTAATAAGAAAAATCATAGAATAACACGTGCCCCAGTCGTGCGCCAATGACTGTTCCTAGCATGATATGGAGCACTAATGCATCCAGATCTTCTATGGGCTTCTTTTCTGCTTTCAAGAAGTAATGCCACAGTTGACGACCCAGTAAGAATCCTGTTGCAAACAGCACGCCGTACCACCGCACTTCGAACGCTCCTACCGGCAGAAGAATCGGACTAATGTCCCAGATAACGTAATTAAGCAGCATGTATGAGTATTTTTAGTCTCGCACGTCAGAGATGAGGCCAAATATAACCAAGCCTGAAAACAATTAAATTTTCCTCCAAAAGAAGTTAAAGATTTCGCGGACACCAAATCAATACCATCACTCAAACGCCATTAGGGATTTTTCCATGTCAATGCCCTATGCTTTTGGGGTAGGGTAGTTCGCAGAAAAGTGCAGACATTGGGCTGTGACTCAGAGCATAGAGATCCATCAATTTTTTTGTACTACTGCTTTCCTCGTAGGTTGCGTGCCCAGAAGAATTAGAACTTTTGAGTATCCATGACATATCCTGGAAGACTGCTCAAAAAATTAGGTGTTCTTTATCGCTTTGACCCAATGACGTTCGATTTTTCTATTCCTAGGGTACGGAAGTAGTGAAGAATTTTTGAGATGGTATACGATATCGTTGCGGGTGATAGGGGAGGTGATATGCTACTTTCTATTTTAGTGTATTCTTTGCTAAATTCGCCCCCGTACACTGCAGGAGCGGTTGTGTTGGTGTGAGATGGCGCCGTGGAGATTTTTACCGACGGTTCATACCGAAAGAAAGGTAGCCTTTAAATAAACTGGTTCAGGGAGACAGAGAGCGGAGAATCGGCCAAAGGCTTACACGCACCCGAAACGGAAGTTACAGCCACCAACGAGGTCAGGCGTCTCCGTTACTGCATCTACCTGGAAGTACCGATGAAGAAGACCACCACGTAGAAAGACAAAAACAACCAACAAATCATGGCGCATCCTAAACGAAAGATTTCAAGAACTAGGCGAGACAAAAGAAGAACCCATTTCAAGGCTGAAATGCCCAATTTTTCTGTCTGTCCCACCACGGGCGAGTTACACCTGCCACACCATGCTTTTTGGCATGAAGACAAGCTCTATTACAAAGGTCAAATTGTCATGGAGAGGTAAGTAGGTCTACTTTATCATCCGTCAGTTTTGTGGAAAATTTTCAAATATCGGCGGATAAGCTAAATCCCTCACTCGACCATACTGATGTAATAGGTCGATAGTTTTTTCAGCGGTTGTTGCCTAAGCAGAGCATCGGGGTGCCAGCAAGCCGCAAAGCTGGGAAAACATTCAGTGTGTAAGAGGTAAACCCCCAGCAGTATTTGCGTATGGTCTAGGCTGTAGACGTTATCGTGCGCGGTGCTAATAGGATGTATTATCAAAATAAGGGGGTGGCCATCTATGAGCTCACTAGGAAATCACTAGGAAAAAGTTGCAGCTTACACCAAGGTGCCGGTTAGTACAAATACATTTGGGTTGCAGGTACTACACCGCGCACGCGGCAGCGCTCAATAACAATCCACAAGCAACTAGAAGGAAGAAAGACATGACAAGACCGATACGTGCAGCCATTGCCGGCGTCCAGGGCTATGTACCCGACTATATCCTCACCAATGCCGAGCTGGAAAAAATGGTCAACACTACTGATGAGTGGATTACCACTCGAACGGGTATCAAGGAACGACACATCCTCAAGGGCGAAAACCAAGGCAGTTCTGTCATGGGTATTGAAGCAGTCAAGGGACTGCTTGAAAAAACCAATACCGATCCCCGAAACATCGACCTTCTTATTTGTGCTACTATTACCCCTGATATGCCCACACCAGCTACAGCCAATATCATTGCCCATGCTGTAGGTGCAGCCAACGCCTTTAGTTACGATTTGCAGGCGGCTTGCTCTGGATTTTTATACGCTTTGGTGACTGGTGCTCAATTTATAGAAACCGGCAAATGCCGTAAAGTGGTAGTCGTTGGCGTCGATAAGATGTCTTCCATCGTGGATTATAAAGATAGAACCACTTGTATCCTCTTTGGTGATGGGGCAGGAGCCGTTTTGTTAGCACCCAATAAAACAGGGCAAGGTATTATGGATAGTGTGTTCGGGGGCGATGGGGTAGGTGAAGAGCATTTGCACCAAAAAGCTGGAGGAAGTAGAAAACCTTCCTCGCACACAACGGTCGAAACTAAAGAACACTACTTGTATCAGAATGGCCAAGCGGTATTCAAAATAGCGGTCAATAAAATGGCCGAGATGGTCGAAGAAATGATGCAAAGAAATCACCTAAGTAGCGACGATATTGCTTTTATTGTACCGCACCAAGCCAACAAGAGAATACTCAGTGCCGTAGCCCAAAGGGCAGGTGTAGACATGGAAAAAGTGATGATCAACATTGACAAGTTTGGTAACACCACGGCAGCCACTATCCCGCTCTGCTTGTGGCAATATGAATCCCAACTTAAGCCAGGAGATCACCTCATCATGACTGCTTTTGGTGGTGGCTTTACATGGGGTGGAGCTTATGTGGTTTGGGGGAAATAAGTAAAGTTTTTTGAATGTCTTTTGAGACTAACTATTGAATTGATCAAAGAACCAAGATGGCCAACACAAGCGACTTTAAGAATGGATTATGCCTTCAATTGAACAACGAACTGTATACCATCGTTGAATTCCAGCATGTAAAGCCAGGCAAGGGGGGCGCTTTCGTGCGCACAAAGCTCAAGAGCCTAACTACGGGTAAGGTCATTGATAAGACTTTTAATGCGGGTGTCAAGGTAGATATCGCTAGGGTAGAGCGCAGACCTCATCAGTTTCTGTACCAGGACACTGCGGGGTATCACTTCATGGATGATACTTCTTTTGAGCAAGTGATGTTGGAGGAAACCTTGATTAATGCGCCTAGACTACTCAAGGAAGGCCAAGAAGTAGATATTCTTTTTCACCAAGAGACAGGCAAGCCTCTGAGCTGCGAACTGCCTCCTTTTGTAGCCCTCAGTGTAATTTATACAGAGCCCGGCTACAAAGGTGATACAGCTACCAAGACACTTAAACCGGCTACTTTAGAAACAGGGGTTCAAATTCAAGTGCCTTTGTTCATTAACAATGCGGATGTACTCAAAGTTGACACCCGAACAAGCACTTATGCAGAGCGCATAAAGAAGTAACCTATGAAAGTAAAAGAGATTGAAGGACTGATTGATTTTATTGCCAAATCTGGTTTAGACGAAGTGAGCATAGAGACAGAGCAGATCAAGTTGGCTGTAAAGAAGAACGTGCCTGTCACACAGCAAGTGGTTTCAGAATTCCCTAGCAGTTCTGCGCCCATGACTGCTAGCCAGGCTATCTCGGGTACTGCGGCAGTTGTGGTGAATGAACCCACTAATAGTCCATATATCGAGTTTAAGGCACCGATGATTGGTACGTTTTACAAAGCATCAAGCCCGGATATGCCCCCTTTTGTCCAGGTGGGTGACCAGATACAACAAGGACAGAAACTATGTGTCATTGAAGCTATGAAGCTCTTCAATGAGATCGAGGCAGATGTTGCAGGGACTATTATCAAAGTATTGGTTGATGATGCCTCTCCGGTAGAATACGACCAACCGTTGTTTCTCATAGATCCACGGTCCGAACTAAACAAGGTCAAGTGATAAGTGTTGACATGCAGGGTAGCTACGTCTTACTGCGAGTGACTGAGAAGGGAGCAAATGCAATGGGCCTGTTGGGTGATGCTTGTAGTGGATTCGGCCTCGAAGACGTTAGACAGTCGTTTGGTCCTCTTGTGAAAAGTTTTAACGACTCATAGTCGACAGAGTGCCACACGAAGAAGTTCCATATTTTCTAACCACTAATCCCGTATAAACAAAAAAGGTTTGTTCAAAAAAATACTCATTGCCAACCGGGGAGAGATTGCGTTACGTATCATCAGGGCATGTCGTGAGATGAGCATTAAAACAGTGGCTGTTTACTCTACAGCAGATAGAGATAGTCTTCATGTTCGTTTCGCAGATGAGGCCGTATGTATTGGACCTGCCCCCAGCCGACTATCTTATCTCAATATTCCACAAATTATCTCTGCAGCCGAGCTCACTAATGCAAATGCCATCCATCCAGGCTATGGATTCCTATCAGAGAATAGGGTTTTCGCTAGTGTGTGCGAAGAGTACGGAATCAAGTTTATTGGCCCCTCTCCCGAGGCTATTAGGAAAATGGGTGACAAAGCCACAGCTAGAGCTACGATGAAGCAAGCAGGTGTGCCCATTATTCCTGGTTCAGAAGGACTTCTGACCTCCTTGGAAGAAGGTGTTGCCCTAGCACAAACCATAGGTTTCCCCGTACTACTGAAAGCAACGGCAGGCGGCGGTGGCAAAGGCATGAAAGTAATAAAAGATGTCCAATCGTTTTCCAAGGCCTGGGATGAGGCTAAGCGTGAAGCACAAGCTGCTTTCGATAATGACGGTCTCTACCTAGAGAAGTTTATTGAAGCGCCCCGGCACATAGAAATACAGATTGTTGGCGACCACACAGGTCGTGCTTGTCACTTGTCTGAGCGTGATTGTTCAATTCAACGTAGGCATCAAAAGCTTGTTGAAGAGACTCCATCACCGTTCATGACTCAAGATTTGCGTGAGAAAATGGGCCAGGCAGCTATTAAAGTTGCTGAATTTATTAGTTATGAAGGAGTAGGTACCGTGGAGTTTTTGGCGGACAAGCATAGCAATTTTTACTTCATGGAGATGAATACCCGTATCCAGGTAGAACATCCTGTGACAGAAGAAGTAACAGGTTTTGATCTGATCAAAGAGCAGATTGCAATCGCAGCTGGCAAAAAGATTAGTGGTCAAAATTATTATCCAAATGGGCATGCCATTGAGTGCAGAATCAATGCAGAAGACCCTAGCCAGGACTTTAGACCCTGTCCAGGCAAGATCACCAATCTCCACTTGCCTGGAGGAGCTGGCGTGCGGGTTGATACGCACATCTATGCAGGTTACACTGTTCCTGCTCACTATGATGCTATGATTGCCAAGCTCATTGTGCGTGGGCCCTCTAGGCAAGAAGCTATCGTGAAGATGGCAATGGCTCTGGGAGAATTTGTCATTGAAGGCATTAAAACCACTATCCCCTTCCACTTGCGTCTGATGGGTGATGCTAAGTTTCAGTCCGGAGTATTCACCACAGCTTTTTTGGAAGAGTTTGACCTGAGTGGTCTGGAATAGCGTATTGTAACACCGCACGTGTTGTAGCTCTTGACTAACAATCAGCCATGCTCTAAGATGCTGCGTGAGAAACAATCCATGGTTAACATGGTTGGAAAAACCACAGTTTAGCCAAGCACCCTAAACAAGTGTCAAAATGACACAACCGACAACTCCTCTCCAATCTGGCACAGCACTTGCTCGCTGTAGTGTAGTACGAGAGACGTTACGCATCAGCAAACCTAATTTTAATACGATCGACATGGGAAAAATTATTGGAATTGACTTAGGAACAACTAATTCTTGCGTGGCAGTGATGGAAGGTGGTGAGCCTGTTGTTATTGCCAACAGTGAAGGCAAAAGGACCACCCCCTCAGTCGTTGCATTCTTGAACGAAGGTAAAGGTGACCGCAAAATAGGGGATCCTGCGAAGCGACAAGCCATTATCAATCCACACAATACAATCAGTTCTGTCAAGCGCTTCATGGGTAAAAAATATGCCGAGGTAGGAGAGGAGCGTAAAGAAATATCCTACAAAGTGGAGAAAGGAAAGAACGACACAGTGGGCATTAAGATTGGCGAACGTTTGTATGCTGCCCAAGAGATATCAGCGATGATTTTGCAGAAGATGAAAACAACTGCTGAAGATTACCTCGGTACCGAGGTCAAGCAAGCGGTTATCACTGTGCCTGCCTACTTCAACGATGCCGAGCGACAGGCCACTAAAGAGGCTGGCAAAATTGCGGGCCTAGACGTTAAACGGATCATCAACGAGCCCACTGCTGCAGCCCTTGCCTATGGTCTAGACAAGAAGAATAAAGACATGAAAATTGCCGTCTTTGACTTGGGCGGTGGTACTTTTGACGTTTCTATTTTGGAGCTAGGCGATGGTGTTTTCGAGGTTAAGTCTACCAATGGTGACGTACACTTGGGTGGTGATGATTTCGACCAGAAAATTATTACCTGGTTGGCAGATACATTCCAGAAAGAAGAAGGATTGGACTTAAAGAAGGATCCTACTGCCCTACAGCGTCTAAAAGAGGCTGCAGAAAAGGCTAAAATAGAGTTGTCTAGTAGCACAAGTACGGAAATTAACCTGCCCTATATTATGGCTGTCGATGGTGTGCCTAAGCATCTTGTTAAAACTCTTACCAGGGCTCAGTTTGAGCAGCTTGTCGACGATCTTGTCAGGAGAACATTGGTGCCCTGCAAAAAAGCACTACAAGATGCCAAGTTCCAGACTACAAATATTGATGAAGTTATCTTGGTGGGTGGATCTACTAGAATTCCTAAAATTCAGGAAGAAGTAGAAAAATTCTTCGGTAAGAAAGCCTCCAAAGGTGTCAACCCAGACGAGGTGGTAGCCATTGGTGCAGCTATCCAAGGTGGTGTGTTGACTGGCGAAGTCAAGGATGTCTTACTACTAGATGTTACGCCACTCTCTTTGGGCATTGAAACAATGGGAGGAGTATTTACCAAACTTATTGAAGCCAACACTACCATACCTACTGAGAAATCACAGATATTCTCTACAGCAGCTGATAATCAGCCTTCTGTAGATATTCATGTATTACAAGGCGAGCGACCCCTGGCTAAGGATAATCGTAGCATTGGCAAGTTTCATTTAGATGGGATTCCCCCTGCTCCAAGGGGGGTGCCTCAGATAGAAGTAAAGTTTGACATTGATGCCAATGGTATATTAAACGTCTCTGCCAAAGACAAGGGAACCGGCAAAGAGCAAAAGATTCGTATCGAAGCCTCCTCGGGACTCACAGAAGACGCAATCAAAAAGATGAAGGAAGAAGCAGAAGCCAATGCAGCAGCAGATAAAAGAGAGAGAGAACGTGTCGACAAGCTCAATGCTGCTGATGCACAAATCTTCCAGACTGAAAAGCAACTCAAGGAATTTGGTGGTAAGCTTTCGGAGAGCAACAAGAAAGGCATCGAAGAAGCACTGTCTGCTTTAAGAAAGGCCCACGAGGCCCAGGATCTAGGAGGCATTGACCAGGCAACAAAAGCATTAAATAACTCCTGGCAACAGGCCTCACAGGAAATGTATCAGGCTGCGCAGCAATCTAATGGTGCAGAAGCGGGAGCTCAACAAGCAAGCAATGAGGACCTAGGAAATGGCAACAATGATGCTGCTGAAGCAGAGTACGAAGAGGTAGAAGAATAGCCAGTATTGCTGCGTGCACTAACTTCTTTATGAAAAGCTACCTGCATAACTGCAGGTAGCTTTTTTTGTGTTGTTCTGAATGAGTTACATCGTCGCGTCTTAGCAATCTGCTGGTCGTGTTTAGGACGTCTGCTGTAAGTACTCTTGTCTAGGAAGCACTAGCAGGACTAACGCTCTGAACAGCATGCCCAAAAAATAACCTATTATTTCTCTCAGTAGTAGCAGCAATTTGAAGCCCATTTCTGCCAGCAGCGCGTTGTTGCTATCTCCGATGGAGCCCTCGAGATAGTTCCTGCCCATTCTGTGGTCGCTTTGCAGGGGGCCTATGATCGCTTCTATCGCTGAGCGGTGCTGACAGCATCTCTTGTGTATACGCAGTGCATAAGCACTTTCATGTACTTTCTTACCGGGCATGCTCACCGTCGCGTTGCCTACCTGACCATGACCACGATAGCCGCTGTCTACTAATACACGGGCATACCGCCGGCTTGTCCAGTGCGCCACTTAATCTAAAGCACTAAGGTTTTTCCATCATGCGGGTTGCTCACAAAGCTGGTCATGCCTACTACTACCACATGACTCCCCGACAAACTCGCAACGGAGACTTTGCTACCAAACGTATATTTCTTATATGCCTTACCCTTGGCTATACAGCTTACGGATGGTTCATCGAGGCTGTACACCTTGTTTGTATCTCCTCTTTGTTGGCGCACTATACGCGCCATAATGGCCAGCATAGGGGCATACAGCGCTTCCTTACCCAACTTGATCAACTGCCTACTGAGATCGCGCACTTGGCGACCTGCTAGGGTGCGAAGTTTCTTCAAAGCTCGCCTGGCTTTCTGA
>JALOLY010000056.1 GCA_025455725.1 Amoebophilaceae bacterium
TCTATCTTTTTGTGTAACTAAGTGTAAGCCCACCGTTCTTTTGGCCAAGTCACACGACTTAATCTGTACATACACCTGGTCACCTAAGCGGTAGGATCTCTTGGAGCGTTTGCCCACGACCTTGAATCCCTGCTCATCTAACTCATAGTAGTCGTCTGTCATATCAGCCAAACGTACCATGCCTTCGCATCGGTTGTCGACTAGTTCTACATAAATCCCCCAATCCGTCACCCCACTGATAATGCCTTCCAAGACTTTACCCTGAAGTGTCTGCATGAACTCTACTTGCTTGTAGCGCATAGAAGCCCGCTCTGCGTCTGCTGCCACACGCTCTCGCTCAGAAACATGAAGGCATTTTGCCTTATAAGATTGTGGGTCAGCGTTAAACAGCCCTTTGAGATATTGCTTAAGCAGCCGGTGTACCATGATATCAGGATATCGCCTGATGGGTGAAGTGAAATGGGTATAATGCTGAAATGCCAACCCAAAGTGCCTCTTGTCCTCACTGGTGTATACTGCTTTAGCCATGGTTCGAATGGCTAGTGACTGGATAATATTCGCCTCTTTTGTTGCTGAAGCAGCTTTTAAAATGGCGTTCAAGGCATGGGATATGGACCGTTGTTTGGTAGGTCCTTGATAGCCCAGCTGTTTGACAAAAACCCAAAAATCATTCAATCTGTCCGGGTCAGGGTCATCGTGCGTTCTGTACACAAAGGTGGGCAGATTTTTTTCCTGCTGCATCTTCGAAACACGCCTTGCCACCCGTTCATTGGCCAGTAGCATGAACTCTTCGACTAGCCTGTGTGTGTCTTGCCACACCTTGGGCACCACGTGTATGGGCTTGCCTTGTGAATCAAGCTGAAACTTCATTTCTACCGTCTCGAAGTTGATAGCACCTTTTTTGAATCGCTCTGCACGTAGCTGCTTAGCTAGTTGGTTGAGTACATGAAGTTCTTCGTAGAAGCTGCCTTGTCGTTGCTTGATCACCTGTTGAGCCTCCTCATAGGTAAAGCGTTTATCGGAATGAATTACAGTTGCTCCCATCCACTCCTTCTGGACTTTTCCCCGATTATCTAGTTCAAAAACAGCTGAGAAAGTCAGTTTGTCTTCATTAGGATTGAGAGAGCATAACCCATTAGAGAGCCTCTCTGGCAGCATGGGAATAGTCCTATCCACTAAGTACACGGAAGTACCCCGCTCTAGTGCTTCCTGGTCTAAGTAACTCCCTTCCTTCACGTAGTAGCTGGCATCAGCAATATGGATACCCACTTCATAATGTCCATTGGGCAATTTTCTCAAAGAGAGTGCGTCGTCAAAATCTTTGGCATCTTCTGGGTCAATGGTTAGAGTAGGTACCTTCCTGAAGTCTCTCCTCTGATCTATCTCGTGTTCAGGAATGACTTCTAAAATAGCTTGAGCCTCGGCCGTTACTTGGCTAGGAAAACATGACGACAAACCAAATTCAGCCATGATCGCATGCATCTCTACCTCGTGCAAGCCTGCTTGACCGAGTACTTCTTGTATTACGCCTGTGGGGTTTTTAACCCCGTGGGGCCAATCCACAATTTTTACAATGACTTTGTCATTGTGCTTGGCTCCTTTCAGTGCCGTTTCCTTGATAAAAATGTCATAGTGCATACGACGTCCGTCGGGGATGACAAATGCATTTTTTCCGTAATGGTCCAGTCGACCTACAATGGGTGCTTGATTTCGTTCTATAATCTCCACCACTTTTCCTACAGATCGCTTGTTCCCCCTGGCTTTTTGTAACACCAAGACTTTGACCAAATCTTTATCCAAGGCACCTAACAAGTCCTCCTGCTTCACCCAGATATCTTCTTGTGCTTTTTCTTCAGACTCTTTGGGTACGATGTAGGCATAAGTAGGATTTACGTAATCCACCCGGCCTACGATGTAAGTAGATACTGATGTTGGAACATCTTTTACTTTTTGCATGCCTCAAAGATACTATATGATTGGTATGGTGAGCTATTTATCGGAAAGCCATTAAACAACAGTTATGGAGTGGAAAATACTTCTTCGACTAGTACTCGTGTGGCAGTGGGACAGATTGTAGAATTTCTAAGAAGCGTTTAGTAAACTTGCGGAGGGTTCACAAGAATTACTTTACCGAGAAAACTATGAAAAAGATCAGTATTGTGCTGGCAGCGCTTCTTTTTTTTACTGTTGGCAGTCCTGTATCGGCTAAAAAAAAGTGCAAGAAGCATCAGAAGACTACTTTGCAGCGACAAAGAGCAGAAATCAAGGTGTGGAAACAACGCAAGGCCGCTATGCAACCCTTACAGCTCAGGGATTTGGTAGAAGAGAACTGTAGGCTGAAAACAAAGAACCAGGAGATGACGGAAGAAGTCGAATCTGTCAAAGGTAAATTGGAGCAGCTCATTATATTGCAAACGCAAATAGAAGGGCTCAAAAACAGCCAGTCAAACGCAGCAACCGATGGCCAGGCGGGCATGCACAACCATCCTGATCAAGAGATAAGCGGTTTTGGTGGATTTGGTAGGGACGATTGGGCTGTCGACCAGGATCACCAATTCTACATCAGAGGCCTGGTTTTCAAGGTTCAGATAGGTGCCTATAAAAAACGTGACTTAAGCCATATTTTAGAGGGTGGCAAGTTGCAGGATGCGTTTGAACAAAAGCGCTCAGGGGATGTTAATGAGTATACTCTTGGACATTTCAGAGACTATTGGAAAGCCAATCAGTTCAAGAAAGAGCTGAGAGCTATGGGGCTCAAGGACGCTTGGATTGTTGCCTTTAAGGACGGCAAACGCATACCTCTTCAAGACGTGCTGAAAGAAGTTGTCAAAAAGGAGTAGGTGCAACTAATTTGGGTTCCACTTGCATATTTGTGCTGTACAGAAGCCTGCGTCTGCGCAGGCTTCTGTGCGTTGGTGCAGGTTTAATTTTCTAGAAAATACTTGGTGTTTGCTGTCTACCTTATTATCGGGCTTGCTGTCGGTACACTGAGCGGTTGGTACGTGACTCGCACCCAGTTCAGTACTTCCAGCCAAACGTTGCAAACCAAGTTGGAAGTAGTCCAGCAGCAACTCAAGGAAGCTAAGGACGAACTTGCCCTAGCCAGTCAGCAAACCCGGCAATTGGGGCAAGACTGTGCACGCCTGGAAACAATCAATCAACATCTTGCAGGGAAGCTGGATACACAAAAGCAGGAAGTAGAGGCCATGCAAGAAAAATTGACTGTTCAGTTCAAAAACTTGGCCAATGATTTGCTCGAAGAAAAGAGCAGAAGATTTACCGACCAAAATAAGGTGAATATAGAAGGCCTTCTAAAACCCTTGGGAGAACGTATACAGGCGTTTGAAAAACAGGTGGTGCAGGCCAATAAAGAAAGTCTAGAGCGCAGTGTGACCTTGCGTACAGAGGTAAGAAAGCTAAACGAGCTGAATGTACAGATTACGCAAGAAGCAGGAAACCTGACCAGAGCCATCAAAGGGGATGCCAAAATACAGGGTAACTGGGGTGAGTTTATTTTGGAGAGTATTCTTGAAACATCTGGTCTTAGAAAGCACCAAGAGTATAGCATACAAGCATCTTTTGTTACCGAAGAGGGCAAACGTTATCAGCCAGATGTCATTATCAATCTACCAGAAGGCAAGCGTATCATCATCGATGCCAAAGTCTCCTTGGTTAGCTATGAGCAATTTTTTAACGCTGAGCAAGTACCCGAACGC
>JALOLY010000025.1 GCA_025455725.1 Amoebophilaceae bacterium
TGAAAGTAAAGCGAAGAAGAGAAACGGGTTGCTGCAGCTTAGACTCGATCAATGATGCGCGTAATATTGCCGTTGAACTAGGTTTCCCGCATTTGATCCTCGACATCCGAGAGGAGTTTGGTGATCATGTCATCAATCACTTTACTTCGGAGTACTTGTCAGGTAGAACACCTAACCCATGCGTACTCTGCAACACACATATTAAATGGGATGCACTGCTGAGGCGAGCGGATAAACTCAATTGTGCATACATTGCTACAGGGCACTATGCCAAGCTTCGTGAAGACAATAGCCGCTATATTATTTCCAAAGGTAAGGATCGTACTAAAGATCAATCGTATGCACTTTGGGGGGTCTCACAAGCTAGTTTAAGTAGAACAATACTCCCTTTGGGAAACTTAACTAAGTCTGAAATACGTGATTTTGCCCAAAAAAAGGGTTTCAAAGACTTGCTTAACAAATCGGAGTCCTACGAGATCTGCTTTGTGCCTGACAACGACTATAGAAGCTTCCTCAAGCGTAGAGTAGCAGGCTTGGAAGAGCAAGTAAAGGGTGGGGAGTTTGTCTTAGAGGATGGGACTGTAGTGGGCCGGCACGAAGGCTACCCTTTTTACACAGTCGGACAACGGAAAGGCTTGGGTATAGCCCTGGGTTATCCTGTGTATGTAATAGAAATCCATAAAGAGCGAAATCAGGTGGTGCTTGGTACGTTTGATGCGCTGGTCAGAGACGGCATGTACGTAGGCAAGCTAAATATGACTAAGTATACTAACCTGCAAGGACAGAAGCTGGATACGGTCACCAAAGTGCGTTACAACGATCCGGGTACACCAGCAGTCATTGAACAGGAGGGGGATACCATGAAGGTTTTCTTTGGTAAGGGTGTACATGCTATAGCACCTGGCCAGGCTGCTGTTTTCTATGAAGACGACGATGTGGTCGGTGGCGGCTGGATCACGCGTTCTTTTCATAAAACCCATTTGCCCATTACCCAAGCTCTTGCACATGGTAAGTAAAACGAGTGAATCTGCAGGCAGGCCACGCCTGAATTATTTCAAAGCTATTGTATGGTTTGTACTAAGCCTCATCGTGAGTTGTGGTAATGATGCGCTTACCAAGTACGTTGGCACGCATATCAGTCCCTGGCAAGTCACTTTTTTTCGGTGTTTTTTTGGCGTAGTCACTTTACTCCCGTTCATGCTCTACCAAAGTGGCGTATCTTTTAGGACCCAGATACCTTGGCTACATGTTATGCGAGGTGGTCTACTTTTTATAGCCATGAGTCTATGGAGTCACAGCATTCAGGAAGTACCTGTAACTACCGCGACCATCATGAGCTTTACGGTGCCTCTCTTTGTGTTGCTCCTGGCGTCTATCTTCTTGCAGGAGTCTGTTACCTGGTCTATGTGGATTGCCACGCTTATGGGGTTTGGCGGCATTGTACTAGTTCTACCACCTGTTCATTGGTCTTTCAGCAGTACTTTTGTACTCTTCGTCTCGGCAGCTATGTTGTTTGGGTTGCTAGATATTATCAATAAGAAGTACGTTGAACAAGAATCGATGTTGTGTATGCTTTTCTATTCTACGCTAACTGCTACTCTATTGTTAGCCTTCCCAGCCATGTATGTTGGTAGCATGCCTACAGGATATACGCTACTATGGCTTTTGGGTTTAGGCATTGGTAGTAACCTGATTTTGTACTTTTTGCTTAAATCCTTTACGCTAACCAGTGTCTCTTCGTTGGCACCTTTCCGTTATTTGGAGCTACTTATTTCTATGGGGGTGGGGTATGTGTTCTTTGGTGACTTACCTCCTAGGCATAGTTACTGGGGAGCTACTATCATTATCTGTTGTACTTTGTTTGTTATACGTGCGCAGCGTCGTGGTGGCGGGTCTTCCGCACCCTCAAAAAAGTGATCCTTTTTGTTCAGTACGCCTCTTGACAGGTTATCTTGGTGAACTTGGTTTGGGCTATTTTTTTCCTTGTAGTTTAATCTGGGTGAGCTTCCGTTTGGTATCGAGTGGGAAGTCACTTTTCATAATCCAGTCATAATATGCAGGTTCTTGTCGCAAAATCTGTGCTACAGGCTTTCCTTTGTGCTTGCCAAAGTTAAATACTGCGGTTCCTTGTGCGTCATACACCATTCTACCTGCAAAATCTAGCAAAGGAGCAGCCGTTAGGGTATGGAGGTTGGTCACATCATTTGTGATCGTTCCTAATGTTTTTCCTTCATTATCTGTAACAGGTTGGTTGGCATAGCGTATTATTTGTGCTTCTAGTACAGCCAGGGCAGTTTCTGTATCAGCCATAGCACGGTGTGCTCTGGTAAGCTCTTTTCGGCAGTAAAATTGATAGGCAGCAGTCAAGTTGCGCTTCTCCATGAGATGGAAAATCCTTTGGGCATCTACTACTTTCCGGTTTTCGATCTTAAAATCTATGCCTGCCCGCAAAAAGCTTTCTATGAGCATGGGAATATCAAAACGCAACACATTAAAACCTGCCAGATCACAACCCTGTAAGAATTTGAACAACTCTTTGGCAATCATTTTAAAGCTAGGTGCATCCTTTACATCGTTGTCACATATGCCGTGAATAAAGCTTGCTTCTGGTGGGATAGCTTTTTCCGGATTGATTCTTTTTTCAAAAGTCAGCCGCTCGCCGCTGGGCATGATCTTGATGATCGCGATCTCGACGATGCGGTCATGGGTAATGTTAGTACCCGTGGCCTCTAAGTCGAAAAAAGCTAATGGATTTCTTAAAGTCAGTTGCACTCAAAAGTGGGTTAGGTGAAAATAAATAGACAGCTGCAAGGTTTGTATAGCGTGTTCTCGTTCCTTAACTCAGTACATAAGAAAAGTGGCTAACGCTTCATAAAACTGCTGATCAGAAACGGCTAGGTTGTTTACAATTTGCTGTGCGCCTGATATAGCACTCATAGATGCTGTATCAGTATACTGAAAAGGCATGTCTCCCCGCGGTGTAATCAAGTATACCTTCCCATCGGCATATCGATGATTGTGGGCCCTGTAAGGCACACCTTTCACATCGGTCCTGGGTTGACTACCAATGGTCTTGATAAGGCCATCCCCTTCATAATAAACGAGAGTGCCTCCTTTGGGAGAAGCATCTGCTAGCCTTGCCAGTTGTTGCAAATAAGCCTCTAGCGTAGGGTAATCATCGTTACACTCCCAGCCAACGCCACTGATCAGAGCCATGTTGTGTTGGTAGCATAAGCTCTGCGATTGCAAGTTGATAGGCGAGGAGGGGGCCATATCACCTCCTAGAATAATGATGGGGGCATCACTTAGCTGTACACTGACTTGTAGCGTAGGAGCATCGATGACATAATCAAATGCTTTGTGGAGAAATGCTAAAACATGCAGTACCAAAACACAGGTGAGGGTTTTTTCTTCACCCCCCACGATTACAATACGCTGTTTGTCTTGTGCATAATCATAGATGTACTCAGGATAAGAATAAACAGGTATACCTAACTGCTGTGCTGCTTGTAACTCTGGATTGTCCAGTTGTATTCGTCTACCCACAATAACTCTATCCAAACATTCTGTAATACGTTGCGGGAACCAACCTGGTTGTACAAGCACCAACGCCATCCCCTCTGTACTATGTGAGGTGTGCTTGCCGAAAGACACATCACTCCCGGTCACTTGATGGCCCTGTTGACATAAAACAGCCGCAAGATCGCCCATTGTGCGCTCACCCACGCCAATAAAGTGTACCCTCATGATAGCTGTTCTTGTTGTCTATACATATGGCGTATGGTACACACTGACTACTACGCAAGTTGTAAATCTTAAAAATACCGCTGCGCACCGAATTTAGCAGCTTTTTAAGGATTTTAGAAATCGGATGGTTGTGCATAAGATGTGGAGAGTAGTCCCCCTGATAAGACATACATTTGTGGGCATGAAAACGAAATATTCACTGTCACATCAAAGAAGTACCTTCCCCCGGGATTCGCGTACCCTCCAGACGGTAGATATGCTGGCTAAACTCCCGCCGCAAGCGCTGGATATTGAAGAGAGTGTGCTGGGTGCGCTTATGCTGGAAAAGGATGCCCTTACTACAGTCATTGACATTCTCAAACCAGATAGCTTCTACAAAGAAACGCACCAAGAGATTTATAAAGCGATTATTCAGCTATTCAACGATGCTTCACCCATTGACTTACGCACAGTAGTTAACCAACTACGCAAAAATGACAAATTAACATTTGTGGGTGGGTCTTATTACGTCACATCTCTCACTACCCGCGTTAGCTCTGCGTCAAATATCGAATTTCATGCTCGAGCAATCCTAGAATATGCCATCAAGCGGGAGTTGATTGCTATTGCCACAGAGATGCAGAGAAACGCTTACAAGGATACAAAAGACGTCTTTGAGCTCCTAGACCAGGCAGAGCGGGCCTTATTTGATGTCACGGATTCCAATATTCGTAAAAACTACAGCAACATGCGTTCGCTGCTAGGAGAGGCGTTCAAGGACTTAGATATAAAGAGACAGCACAAATCTGGCTTGACGGGTGTGCCCAGTGGTTTTACGGGTCTTGACAGAATCACATCAGGCTGGCAAAAATCCGAGCTGGTTATTGTAGCTGCCAGACCAGGTATGGGTAAAACAGCTTTTTTACTTTCTGCTTTGCGGAACGCAGCTGTGGAGCATGGCTATCCCGTTGCTATCTTTTCTCTAGAAATGGCTTCCTTACAACTTGTTAATAGACTTATTTCAGCAGAAGCAGCGTTGGAAGGTGAAAAAATCAAGAAGGGCAATCTAGCTGACCACGAGTGGGAGCAGTTGAATCATAGAACCTCGCAGCTTTCGCAAGCACCCATTTATATTGACGATACACCAGCTTTGTCCATCTTCGAGTTACGTGCTAAGTGCAGAAGACTAAAAGCCAAGCATGACATTCAGCTTATCGCTGTTGACTATCTGCAGCTCATGTCAGGAGAGTCTATCAAGGGAGCAGGTAACCGAGAGCAAGAAATTGCGTCTATCTCTCGATCTCTCAAGAGTATCGCCAAAGAGCTAAATGTGTCGGTCATTGTTGGATCTCAGTTGAGCCGCGCCGTAGAGACACGGGGTGGTAATAAAAGACCACAATTATCAGACCTCAGGGAGTCTGGCTCTATCGAACAAGATGCAGACATGGTGTTGTTCTTATACCGACCCGAATACTATGGCATAACTGAAGACGAAGAAGGACGCCCTACGCAAGGAATGGCCGAAGTCATCGTGGCCAAGCACCGCAATGGTTCACTAGACAGTGTCGCACTTAAGTTCATCGGTAAGTATACCAAATTTGCTGACTACGAGCTCTCCAGCTTCTCTGATGCCCGCTACGCTAGTTTTGATACCATTACACAGTCCAGCAAAGTTAATGGTGCTGGCATCGAAACTCCCTGAGAGCACTTCTAAAGATCACCTTATCGTTGTTGTGCTGTGCGCTATTCATTGCTTAGATAGGTGTCCATAGGCCACAGTATAGTACGTACACTTTTATGCTCTACCCATCAAAGTGTTTTAGCACAGTCCTCAAAAAAACTAGCACTCATGCCAAGTGTATTACTTATCTGAGCAACAAAAGATCGAAGAAAATTGCGTATTTTGCGCCTCTGATCTGAAATCACTACTATGAACGAGGAAGCCATAGATACTGGTCGCTACTCAGCAGAAAATATACAAGTACTGGAAGGCCTAGAGGCAGTGCGTAAGCGCCCTTCTATGTACATCGGTAACGTAGGTGCCAAGGGGCTACACCACCTTGTTTGGGAGGTGCTGGACAACTCTATCGATGAGGCGTTAGCGGGGTACTGCAATGAGATCAAAGTGCAGGTCCATGAAGACAATACAGTCACTGTCACCGACAATGGTCGAGGCATACCAATTGACGTACATCTTCAAGAACAAAGGTCTGCATTAGAGGTTGTCATGACTGTGTTACATGCTGGAGGAAAGTTTGATAAGGATACTTACAAAGTCTCTGGTGGTCTTCATGGGGTTGGTATTTCTTGTGTCAATGCGCTTTCCTCACATTTGACAGCTACGGTATATAGAAATGGTAAAATATACCAGCAGGAATATCGAACAGGAGTACCCCTGTACGACGTCAAAGAGGTAGGCAGCACGACGCTAACGGGCACAAAAATCCATTTCCAGCCAGATGCTAGCATATTTACTGAAAACATCTACAGCTACAGTACCATTGCTTCCAGACTGCGGGAGCTGGCATACCTTAACGCTGGCCTTAAAATTTATTTGGAAGACTTACGTGAAAAAGACGAGCAAGGTAATCCAACTGGCGAGATCTTCTATTCAGAAGGTGGACTCCAGGAGTTTGTGACTTACCTAGACAGCACGCGCGAACAGCTCATCTCCCCCCCAATCTTCGTAGAAGGAGCAAAGAACGATATCCTTGTGAAGGCTGCTTTGAGTTATAATACCTCTTTTTCAGAGACCGTCGTTTCTTATGTCAATAATATCAATACCATCGAGGGGGGGACGCATGTGGCGGGTTTCAGAAGAGCGTTGACCCGAACCCTTAAGAACTATGCAGAGAAGTCAGGGCAGCTAGAAAAAGCTAAAGTAGAGATTGTAGGTGATGACTTTAGGGAAGGCTTGACAGCCGTGATATCTATCAAAGTATTTGAACCACAATTTGAAGGTCAAACCAAGACTAAGCTTGGTAATGCCGAGGCTATTGGTGCCGTAGATACTTGTTTGAGCGAAGTGCTACAGAACTACCTTGAGGAGCATCCCAAAGAGGCGAAGACCATTATTGCTAAAGTTATTTTGGCAGCACAAGCACGCAAGGCAGCACGACAAGCCCGGGAGATGGTACAGCGTAAGAATGTGCTTACAGGGAGTGGCCTGCCCGGAAAGCTGGCTGACTGCTCTGACAAAAATCCAGCTGTGTGTGAACTTTTTCTTGTCGAAGGAGACTCAGCAGGAGGTACTGCTAAGCAAGGTAGGAATAGAAGATTTCAGGCCATCCTACCCCTGAGGGGGAAGATTCTGAACGTAGAGAAAGCGCAGGAGCATAGAATATACGAAAGTGAACAAATTAGAAACATGATTACTGCTCTGGGCGTTTCATTTGGCACGGAAGAAGATGCCAAGGCTGTCAATACTGATAAACTGCGTTACCATAAAATCGTCATCATGACCGATGCAGACGTAGATGGGAGCCACATTCGTACGCTGATTCTTACATTCTTTTTTCGGTACATGCGGACGCTGATCGAAAACGGCTATCTCTATATCGCATTGCCCCCACTTTATCTGATAAAAAGAGGTTCGGAAGCACGGTACTGCTGGACAGAGGAAGAAAGAGAGGCTGCCACACAAGCCTTATCGCAAGACGGCAAGGAAGCTACAGTTAACTTACAGCGCTACAAAGGACTGGGAGAGATGAATGCAGAGCAGCTATGGACGACTACAATGAACCCTGATAAGAGAACCTTGAAGCAAGTGACCATTGCCTCAGCAGCAGAAGCGGATCACCTCTTTTCCATGCTTATGGGTGATGAAGTAGCACCTAGAAAGGCATTCATCGAAAGGCACTCTAAGTATGCTAAAGTTGACGTTTAATGGTTATTGATAGTGACAACGTACAACGAGCACCAGCAACATCGAAAAAACCAGAGCACTATCTCAACAGGGACCTGAGCTGGCTACGGTTCCATGAACGTGTCCTGGATCAAGCAGGGAGATCAGATAGAACCATCTTTGAACGGATCAAGTTCCTGCACGTTAGTGCGGCCAACCTAGATGAGTTTTTCATGATCAGGGTGGGTAGGTTATACAGCTACATCGACTATAACCGAAGATGGTCGAATGAGATGGGTTGGCACATAGTTCCCTTTCGAGAAAAGCTGCTCAAAAAAGCTAAAGATGCCTTTTATAGGCAGCACAAACATTTTCTACAGGAAGTTAGTGCCTTATGCAAAGCAGATCACTTAGTCTTTGTACAAGACATCGCTACCCTCAACCGACGGGAGCAACAACAACTTAAAGACTATTTTCAGGAGGATATCTCGCCGATACTCACGCCTGTTACATTTGACGACTACCATGTTTTCCCAGTCCTGACAAACAGGCTCTTGGTGTTCGGTGTTGTCACGTATAGCCCCGCCGGAAAAAAGGATAGCAAAGGAATTTCTTTTATTCAGATTCCTCAGAACTTGCCACGTTTCTATAGACTTAGACGCGGTAGCCATGTCGCTTTTGTACCTGTTGAGAAAATTATACGAGAGCACATGTCTGTGTTCTTCAGCAACAAAACGATTCTTTCTGTCACCCTTTTTAGGGTAATTCGCAACGGGGATTTTTCTTTTGAAGAGAACGATGATATAGAAGCCTCGTTTGTAGAGGAACTTCAGAAGAAGCTCAAGAAAAGGAACAAAGGAAGGGTAGTCAAATTAGAATTAGAGGCGAACCACGATCAGTGGCTGGTAGATCAGCTAAAGCACCAGTGGAATATTGACAAAAGCAACGTATTCCAAGTGCCTCCGCAAAGTCTCATGGATCTTACGGGACTTCAGCAGATTGTACAACACAGTGGTGATCACAATCAACTTCCGGTACTGCCAATCACGTACCCTACCCAACACAGTGATGAGCTTTTTGAAATCTTGAAACAACAAGACGTCCTTCTCCATCATCCTTACAATAGCATTAACACAGTAATCAATTTTTTGGAAAAAGCTGCTGAAGACCCATATGTATTAGCCATCAAAATGACTATTTACCGCTTGGCTCCCGATTCAGCTGTTACGGCAGCTCTGCTCAAGGCTGCAGAGCGTGGTAAGCACGTCTCGGTGCTTATTGAAATAAAGGCTCGCTTTGATGAAGAGCATAACATGCAAGAGGCTAAGAAGTTAGAAAAAGCAGGTTGTTCTGTAATGTATGGCATGAGTGGCGTCAAAACTCATGCCAAGATGATGATGATCGTGCGCAGCAAAGAAGGGCGTACGATCCGTTATGTACACTTATCTAGTGGTAACTACAACGAAGAAACGGCACAAGCATATGCTGATATTAGTCTAATGACTACAGATGAGGTTTATGCCAATGATGTATCAGAGTTCTTTCGTGATATCACCGGCCACGTAGCCCATACAACTTATAAAAATCTTATTACGGCGCCTTGCAATATTCGCAAGCAGCTCACCGCTATGATTCGTCAAGAAGCACAGCATGCACAGCAAGGGTTGCCCTGTGGCATTGTTATCAAGGTGAATGCACTGGAAGATGAAATCACCATAGAAGAGTTGTATAAGGCTTCCCAAGCTGGTGTGCCCATTCGACTTATTGTAAGGGGGATCTGCTGCCTAATACCCCAGAAGCCTGGGTTGAGCACTAACATCACCGTACGTTCCATTGTAGGGAATTTTCTAGAACATGCCCGCATCTTCTACTTTCACAATCAAGGTAGCGCCAGGGTATATGTCGGCAGTGCCGACATCATGGTCAGAAGTTTCGACCAACGTATTGAATCTCTATTTATAATTAAACACCCTATTCTTAAACAACAAGTAATCAACATTTTAGCCTACGATCTGAGAGACAATGTAAATAGCTATATGATGCAGGAAGACGGAACCTACAAAAGGATACGGTCAAGCAGTGAAGCGCCTTTTAACATTCATACAGCTTTTTTTAAGGTCACCTTAGACGAGATAACGCAGGCCCGACTTTTTTGAAGAATTTCGGTAGGGGTGAGCAAACTAATAGCTTACCCGGCCAATCAAATCAGCGACGCGGTGTGCATAGCCTCCTTCATTATCGTACCAGCCCACCACTTTCACTAAATTACCTTGGACAGCGGTGAGCAGTGCATCAAAAACACAAGAATGTGGGTTGCCAATCACATCTACTGACACAATAGGATCTTCTGTATAGGACAAAATACCCTTGAGAGCGCCTTGTGCAGCTGCTAACATGGCCTGATTAATCGCTAATTTGGTGGTGTGGTGCTTAAGTATGACTGTAAAATCGGTCATTGACCCATTTGCTACAGGCACACGAGTGGCCATGCCATCGAGTTTTCCGCGTAGCCTCGGCAACACCAGCCCGACTGCTTTAGCTGCACCGGTTGCAGTAGGAATAATAGACTGAGTGGCTGCTCTAGCTCTTCGTAAGTCTTTATGAGGTGCATCCTGGAGCCGTTGATCAGCTGTGTAGGCATGAATAGTATTGATGAAACCTTTGTCAATACCAAAGGTCTCATCTAGTACCTTAGCCATAGGGGCTAAGCAATTGGTAGTACAAGAAGCATTAGAAATGATGGGGTTATTGTTTTGCAGGATATGGTCATTGACGCCTAACACCACTGTAGGAATATGTTCTTGGGTAGGGGCAGAGATGACAACGCGCCGTGCACCTGCTGCTAAGTGCCTGCTGGCGCCTTCTTGATCTGTGAATCTACCCGTTGCCTCCAGTACTGTGTCGATGCCTAAGGCTTTCCAAGGTAGCTGTGCAGGATCGGACTCGGCGTACACTTGAATCTTTTTCCCCGCTACCACCAGGTGAGTTTCTAGATGAGTGACTTCACCTGAAAATAGCCCATAGTTAGAATCATACTTGAACAAATGTGCCAGGGTAGCGGCGTCTGCTAGGTCGTTAATGGCCACCACTGTTACTTGGTCTTGTCGCAACAAAGCCCTCAAACTCATACGACCTACTCTTCCAAACCCATTGATGGCTATTTGTGGTTTTGTCATTGATGAGGAGTTAACGCCACTTTATTGAAAATTGCTTCGGTCGGTTCTATCCTCGTAGTCACAGCTCTTCCCAATGGAACAATCCACCAGCCCATCTTGAGTCTAGAAGGACACACAGACGCAAGCTTGTACAAGCCTACTTTCCACGCACAACCACTGATCATCACAACACACTACGACACGCAGGCGCCAAATGTACATACCTTTTTTGAAAAAGAATATGTGGTAGCTATATTTGCGGAGGTCTGTTTCGGCCCGTTCGTCTAGGGGTTAGGACATCAGGTTTTCATCCTGAAAACAGGGGTTCGATTCCCCTACGGGCTACTCAACCTCTTCAGAGCAAGCGAAAAGCAATCAATTTCCACGTCGCTTGACCGCTACGGTGAACCGAAGCAGAGAAACTCATCCGGCTTCGGGGCGCCACTACGGCTTCTACTCTCTTCTTCTGAGACTTAGTATCTTGACGCTAACCTCGGGGGCCTGTTTAATTACCTTTACAAGAAGTCTAATTTTTTGGTTACCCATTGTCGGTAGCGCTGAATCGTGTAGCATGGTTGACTTTCTCATCGTAGGGCAAGGAATCGCCGGTTCAGTGCTTGCCTTGCAGTTACTGAAGCGTGGTAAGCGTGTACTTGTTATCAATAATAAGAAAATCAATAGCGCTTCTAATGTTGCTGCGGGCATATACAACCCCATTACGGGGAGAGCTATGGTGAAAACTTGGCTTGCAGACACGCTCTTCCCGTATTGTACCAGTTTTTACCAGGAAATATCACAAATGTTAGGGGTACAATTTTTGCACCCCATGCCTATTTTTCGTCCGTTCTTAACAGCGCAAGAGCGCTCTAAATGGATGGAAAGGGCTAGAACAGGAAGTTATGACGATTTTGTAGAAAGAGTAGTGGGATCGGCCTACCATCAAGGCAATATGGTATACCCATACGGTGGCATTATCCTGAAGCAGTCTGGCTATTTAGATGTGAAAAGCTTTCTGAGAGCTACACGGACTCATTTGGAAGCGCAAGATGCATACGTAGAAGCTAATTTTGTTTATGACCATATACGTCTTGGCAGTCACGTAGATTATCAGCATATAAAGGCCCATCAGATTATTTTTTGTGAGGGCTCGCATGTTAAGAACAATCCTTTCTTTGGTCCGTTACCTTTTTGTTTGGTAAAAGGCGAATTGCTATTAGTAGCACTACAGCAACCCCTCAGGATTATTTACAATAGATGCATTTTTGTACTACCACAAGCAGAAAATCGAGCTCTTGTAGGAGCCACTTATGACCGGCAAGATTTATCGCTAACACCTACAGAAAAAGCAAGACAACTATTAGAGAAGAACCTACGAAGTACATTTAAGCTATCCTACACAATATGCGAGCAACGAACAGGTATTCGTCCAGCTACTTTTGACCGAAGACCCTTCATAGGCTTAGACCCTTGTTACCCGCAATTGGGTATCTTTAATGGTCTAGGGACCAAAGGCGTTTCACTAGCCCCGTACTTAGCAAAACGTTTTGTTGAGTACCTGTTACTGCAAAAAGAACTACCCATAGAGGTACAGCTCGGCAGATCTAGACTGGGTAAAGGTACTTATGTCCACTAGTGAGTCTTGGAGGTACCATGCACAGGCAGGCGCCTGGCGTTCAAAACATGGTGTAACAGCGTAAATATGTATGTATGATCAAATCGATGACGGGTTACGGAAAAGCTGATTATGAAGACGGACGACTACGTGCAAGCGTAGAAGTTAAGGCTATCAATTCCAAGCATGCAGATATAACCTTCCAGTTGCCCAGAGAATTTGCTGCACAAGAGCTAGCATGGCGTAACTTAGTCGTAACCTATCTCAAGCGGGGGAGAGTAACGTTGTCTTTGGCCTACGAACGTAAGCATGCTACTTCACCCCCAATGCACGTCAACCGAGCACTTTTCAAGCACTATTACCATGCGCTGCAATCCCTAGCAGAAGAAGTAGATGCCTCATCCCCGGCGCTTTTTCAGTTGGCTGTACAATTTCCCGAAGTTATTACTCAAAGCAATCGGCGTGTCGACTACGCAGAAGACCTCCAGATTCTTGAGAAAGTTATCCAGGACGCCCTACAACAGTGTGACCAGAGTAGACAAGAAGAAGGGACTGTTTTGGCTAACAGGCTGTTAGATTACTTACAGGATATTTATAATAAACTAAAAAGGGTAGAAAACTTATCCCCAGTGCGTAGCAAGACGGTCCGCGAAAAGCTTCAAGCAAGTATCCAAACCTGGACGGCTACACACGCTGTTGATGAGAACCGGCTGGAACAAGAATTAATTTATTACTTAGAGCGACTAGACGTTACCGAAGAGCAAGTAAGGTTAGCACAGCATCTATCTTACTTTGAGGAGATCATGAAGAGTCCCCAAGAGGTAGGAAGAAAATTGGGGTTTATTGCCCAGGAAATAGGTC
>JALOLY010000057.1 GCA_025455725.1 Amoebophilaceae bacterium
CTCCATTGTCCTCATTCTTGTTAAATGATGGATTATCCCTACCATCTTCAGCACCGTCTACAGGATGAACCTTGCTCATTCTGGATATTTATCGATAACTCTACAATGACCGAGCAAAACTTGTCTTCACATCAACATCTCTGTTTCAAATTTTGCTATGCTGCCTTATTTCAAAAGTGTTACACGAAACCGATACAAATGGCAAATATAGCAAGATTATTCTATTCATAATCGTAAATAACATTATATTTTCTGTGATCAGTTTCGACCTTAAAATAAACAAATTAGCCGATACTTGTTTAAGATGTCTGATGAGCACTGCTGATCGATTTGGCGGCTACATTTATTTCGAACAAACTTTGCCTTGAATGCATTAGGAAAGTCAGTTTTATGACAGTCTACCGTCTTCAACTGTTCTTCAAGACTGCCACAAAGTTAGCGCTGATAAATATGAACTCTATTAAATATAATGTAGATCTAAAAGATAAATATCATGGGATCTTCAATATTGCTGAAAAATTAAACCTAATTCCTATGAGATAGTGAAAATTGAGCCTGCTTTGATTATTACGACGAAGAATTCAAGATAAGCTCCGATAGCCCCTAAACTCACCACAGGGAGCGTGTGCCCATATCCGTAGAGCCTAGCACCGGGTGCAAGTATTGCTCGCCAATGGCCTCGCTGCTGACTAAATAAAACGCGCTCCCCAGAAGAAGCGGTAAAAGGCCCAACAAAAGACTGGGACAAGGAAGTAACTGCAGTATGAGACAGAGCCCCCTCAACCGGAGTAGTTAACAACGCAGGCACCACTACTGCTGGCAACATGGTAGATATTTCAGTCAGAGAGATACTACCCAACATGCCTGCTACGTGTGCATCAGCGTGTGAAGAAGCAGGAGGAAGCGCACCTGGCGACAAGGCCTGACCTGTCGTTTCATGCGTCTGCGCAAGCACAGGGGCTTCGATAATTGCATACAAACCCGATCTGCAACTCTGCAACAACAAACCACACAAGAAAGCTTTTGCTATCAAGCGATTCGATAGAGAAGGGTACATCGTCAGTACGTTGAAGTAAATGAAAGACCTTAACGCGTTGCTGCATAATACGTCGCAGCAACGAACACTACGAGTTCTATGCCCCTTAACTTAATCATATGTTCTCAAAGCACAGTTTACCATACAATAGACAAGGGATGACGAAAATTTTACACAATCGCATAAAAGTGACTTACGGCGTAACACACTCACGCATATCATCACAAAAGTAGTGCCACTGCCCTGGTGCTTGAGGTAGCAGTGAGCAACCAGGTCCCTTTGAGCTGCATACGTCTCATACTACTATTTTCAGGCGCCCCGCGCGCCAACAATACCTAACAAGAACGCCCAGGCGATTGTATGCCGAACCGTTCTCAGACATCACCATCATAGCGGCGATACTCGGTGGAGCAGCTTCTGCTCTTAGGGAGCTGGATAAGCTCCCCAAGCAGGTTTAAGTTAAAGGGACTACCAGCTACTCTAGACGGTACTAAGACCAAAACAGGTAGGTGCCTTTGCCTAGTTTTCCTACCCAGGACAGGCAAGCGCCACCCAAAATCTCGTCCGTGTTTGAGGGCGGGTAGGACGCTGTACCTACTTTGTCAAAGTATTGGGCCTGTTCCTTTGTGCCAAAGGCCATAGCCGGGATGCACAGGGATACCAAGCGCTGCACCTCGTTTTCTTGCAAGCGCAACAGCAAGCGAGGATCGACTTGCTATTGCGCCTGTTTTTTCGCTTGGGCTACTAGTTGTGCTGCTAGCTGCAAATCGTACGCCACTTCTCTTGACAACCACTCCGATTTCATATTTCCCATGTGCTTAGCATACTCCTCACGCATCCCGTGCTACAAGTGCCATATCGATACCTCTACATGGTAAATTTACGAATTAGGGCACAGCTCAACAGCCTGATGGAGTTGTCGATTGCTGGGAGGCCATGCGCCACCCTGTATTTCCCCTAACAAAGTAGATGAGACAACGTGATTGCAAGGAAATTTTTCCCGTCAGCTCAACTATAGAATGTTCATTTAGATGATGTGAAACGAAGAAAAGTGTCCGAAACATACAGGCCCAGACACGCGCAGCATGTCTGGGCCTGTAGTTATAAGTTTTTACTGGTGTAGGCATAGCGCCGCTCTCTACGAGAAAGGATACCTAATACTTTACGAGAGCTCACGTATCTGCTCCATCACCTCAAAAAGGTCCTTTGCGCTGTTAACAATTGCTTCACACATCTTCTTTGTCTCCCTTTTTTCTATTTCCGAGGCTTTCTCTGATAAAAAAAGTTCTAGTAAGAGGACAACCGCCCCCTTTGCATCTAACTTGTCAAAAGGCAAGGATAGGGAAATACGCAAGAAATCAGAGTCAATCCCCCACTCCTCACTTATTTCCGAAAAGAAACAATAAGCACGCGCTCCTATATCGCTACCTTCTAATTCTTTCCTTTCCAGGATACCACACAATCCCGAAAGAACCAGCTTGGCATACGTATTAGCCTGGTGTGGAGTAACATCAGAGTATTTTTTAGCTTTCACTAGCCAGGCAACCTGGCTGGCCAATGAACGAATCAGGACCTCTTTCTTCACCATTAGTTCATTTTTGCGACTTTCTACTGACTGAGATCCACAATTGGTAAGACCTGCTATCAACAACAAACTGATTAATACACGCCGAATGTTACGCATGGTACGTAAAATAAGTTTAGGTCAACAAAAAAAGATTGGGTACAAGCCCCTCTAAACATCAAAAGCCCTCTTTGCTAGCAACACAGCGATCTCCCCCCCAGGTCATCTGTTTTTCAGCAACGAAATTATTTTTCTTTTCACAAATGTATGGAAGTAAATCAAATAAATATCATATCTCCATCCAAACTGTTACTAATACTAAGCAAATGGGCTATTTTTCGCCTGTACTGTACGAGGCAATAGATTGCTACACGGTGTACGAATAGAATAGTACTTTGCATTTTAAAGCCTAGGAGCTTTTCGTGGTAATGGTTCGTTACCCTTATTTTGTACCCTGCTGTAGACCCTTTTTTGAACTCTTGCTCTGTGGCCTGCGCTATCATTACCACTTTATCCCCGAATTTTGGTCCAAAGACGAGAGAGAAACAAAACACCAATCAAGTGTAGCACTCATTTTAACCGCCAGGGTATGTACTAACTCTTTCTTTTACCGTGAACAGGGCATCTTTTCTACTAACGCTGACCCTAATAGCCTCTGGTGATTGCCATGGCATGCATTTAAGGAGACTTATCGTGAGTTATGTGAGCAAGTAATTGTCACAGAGATGGTGAAACTACTTCTAGGAAGGGGAGCGGATGTGTGCTAGACACTAACAGAGATCATAATTTTCATTGACGCCAAGACGACTACCACACAAAGTAACATAGCAAGGAAGGGGACATTAAAGGGTATTGCATCAAGAAGTAGTAGCTTGTTGCACTGCTTTGATACCACCCTTTATGTCCGAGATCACCATCCCCCACGATGGGTTTTTTCAAGCACAGCCTCTC
>JALOLY010000026.1 GCA_025455725.1 Amoebophilaceae bacterium
TTTTTGGGGATGCAGTGTCAGTCGTAGCCTTTGTGCTAAAAAATTACGGATGGGCTCGATGAGTGCGGTGAGCTGGGACTTTTCGTGCGCTACCATGATGAAGTCATCACAGTATCGCAAGTAGTACTTTTGGCGCAGCGTATGCTTGATGAAGTGATCTAACGGGTGCAGATACACATTGGCAAAAATTTGTGAGGTCACATTCCCCAGCGGGAGTCCTCTGTTGCTAGGGCTACTCACAAAGCTGTCGATGATGCGGTCGGCGATAGCTAGTACACGATGGCCTTGCACGCGTTCGCACAGGAGGGAATTGAGTAGGTCATGATCAATGGAATCAAAGAAGCGCTGTACGTCCATTTTTAGGGCGAAGCAGGCGCGGGTGCCATTGCGACTCACCTGTCTTAGGATCTTCTGGAGCTGATCTACTCCTGCAATGGAGCCCCCGGAGGAAAAGCCCCCAACAACGGGTGCCTGTATTGGTACCCAAGCCCATTCATTCGGATCACCAGTGTTGGTGATCACACTTCCTTGTTGATCGCTAACACTTGTATTGTGTATACAAGGGAGGCAATGCTTGATGCAAAGTGCGCCTCTCTACGAGGCTTTGGCACGAAGTTCTGTTGTTGTGCGCGCTACCAAGATCCGTAAACCTTTGATATCCTCGCACTCGAGCCTCTCAACAGGGTCCCGCAAACGAACTGCCTCGGTAAGGTTAGCCGTGGCCAACCTTACACGACCAAGGCACCGCAATAAGCTGATGGATGCGCAGTAAGTCAAGTGAGTCCAAGCCATTGAGCATGATGACGCAGTGGTTGCCGCAGCGTGTCTTACTGCTTCCAACGGTCTTCATCAAGGTTGCGCTTCATGAAGAACCGGGTGGCAAAGAACATAAGAAAACGGTACATTAATCACGTAGGCCCCAGCGTAGCGCTTTGGGGGGAGGTGTTGGGTGGTGACTACCTCAGAGGTAGTAGCGCACTAGACAGGCCGGCGTTGTGCGCGTGTGTTGACAGACCGAGGCGATCGTGGTCATGGGCACGTAGGGAATTATTCGGCCCTCCCACCAGACAGGAAGGTCCGTGCTGGTGCTTATGCACTTCAGAGACACGAGCGCCCGTGCAGGCGATGTCAGCGATAGAAGCGGTCATCTGAAAAGCGACCACAAATGGATCAGAGTTACCTCAGGGGGGCTACAGGAGAGCGGAGCGACGCTTTATTGCCTGCTGCTGCTGAGAGCGATAGCCGGCTGCTTTTTTGTCTTGCTGTTGGGGGCGTCAGCCTTGCCAGATCTTTATGGACAAGAACAAGAGCACTGACATCAGAGATCGTCAACACGTGTGGCCGAGTTGTCGACATTTGCCTAAATCACACAGACTATGCAATACTTCAGTATAGACTATATGATTGTGTACGCCTTCTTACTCATCACGTTGGTGATCGGTCTTTGGGCGGGTAGGGGTGTTAAGGACATGCGGGAGTATGCGCTAGCCAATAGAAGTTTTGGCACTGTGGCGCTTGTGTTGACTTTTTTAGCCACCAACACGGGCATTATTAATGTTGTTGATGAAATAGAAAAAACAGGTATCATTTTGTCCGTTTCCATAATACTAGGACTTGGCTATTGGCCCTTGCATACTAGCATTATTCATCACTTCAAAGATGGCCCCTTTTGATAAGAGCCTTACTCTGGGAGATGTGATGGGAACTCTTTATGGTGAGAACAGCAAAATTATTGCGGGTATACTGGGCTTCTTAACCACCATTTGTGTTGCTGGTATGGAACTCATCGTCCTAGGTCTTTTGTGTGAGTCATTACTAGGCTTGGATTATCGATGGGGTGTAGGCTTAGGAGGACTCATTTTATCCATTTACTCAGCCCATGGTGGTATCAAGGCAGTTACTGCTACCGATGTGTTTCAGTTTCTAGTCTTACTTATAGTTTTGCCTGTTATTGCGGTCTGGGCCTTAGATTATGCAGGCGGCATCAGAGCGGTACTTGACCAAGTACCCGTCATGAAAATGCAAGTCGTAACCCATCCTCAGGCTTTGTACTACCTAATAATGTTGATTTTGCTCGATATCTTGCAGGTAGGTATGGTGGACCCTGCCACCATGCAACGACTCCTGATGGCGAGGAGTCAACGGCAATTGCGCAATCAATTTTTTGTTTTGTCTATTATCTCTCCTGCTGTGCAATTAACTAGCATGTTGCTTGCGCTGACTGGCATCGTGCTCTACCCCACCCTAGAAGGCGCCCAAGTGGTTCCTCAAATCATCAAAGATCTATTACCTGTAGGCATCAAGGGACTGGCTATGGCAGGCTTTTTTGCTGTATCTATGGGTAATATTGATTCCTACTTACATGCTGCCGGCATTACGTTGGTACACGATATTGTAAAGCCTATTTGCGATAAGTTTAGCCTAGGTATCGATGAATTAAGATGGGCCAAGTATGCTACTATGTTTGTCAGTGTGTTTTCCATTGCCATAGGGCTTACTAAGACTAATGGTCTTTACAATCTCCTTTTTGTTTCTTATGAATGCACACCAATACTTGTTTTCCCGCTTTGGAGTGGCATTTTAGGCCTTAAGCCGGATAAATATGCTTTCTATCTTGCTGCGGGGGTGACCACTGTAGTACTCTTTCTCTGCAAATTTTTATTACCAGTAGCACAAAGTCACTTTGTCGTGTTTATCGGTCTAGCGGCTAATGGAATTGTCTTTTTTTGCACCCATGCTATACGCAACCATGGCTTTCAAGTTATTGTTGTTAACCCTACAAACAGAAAGGAATACTTGTGGAAACCGCATCGTAAAGCCCTCTTGACATGGCTCGCACACTTGATGCCCACTCTCAGTGGTATCATCCAGTATTCACAAAGGCAAGTAGCCAAATACGATGCACCCTACCTTCTTTTAGGAAGTTTTTGTGTGGTTAACTACATCATCCCATACTTCATGTGGGCATATGAAGGTGCTCATAGTGAGATTATCCTTTCTTTGCGCCTCGTGGGCGCCTTAGCCTGTGGCTTATTGCTTGTGCGAGACAAATGGCCCCAGTCTCTGCTTCCCTACCTACCCACTCTCTGGCACCTGACGCTGTTGTACTGTCTCTCCTTCACCAGCACGGTGATGTTTCTGCTCACCCAAGGCAGTATGGAGTGTCTCGTCAATGTGGCGCTGACCATCATGTTCCTCATTGTGCTGGTAGACTGGCTGAGCTTTATCATACGTACTGTACTGGGTGTTGTCCTGGGATTGCTGTTCTACACACTAGCCATAGGCCCCATCCAGCTGCAGCTAGACTTTAGTACGGGGTACTTGCTAGCGTATACCTGTATCTTCTTCACGCTTATCTCCCTGCTATTTGCCAGACGCAAGGAACAGTTCTTTGAGGCTAGGCTCCGTGCCATTGGCGAAGAACACGCCACAGTCAGGCAAGCAGGAGCGTTGCCCCACCCTGCTACACAACGCATCGCCACTGTGATCGACAGGCAAGTGCGGGAGTTTTTAGCCATACACAACCAGCAGCCGATTTGTGACACAGAGGCACGGCACGCAGATGCATGGTCTATGTCCCCTGATTTTCTACACTATTTCTTCCCCACAGCCCTAGAAGTCATCAGGCAAGGAACACACATGCGCAAGCATCTCACGCAGGTGATTACTACAGAGTATCTTGCACCTCAGTTGGCACTACATTCCCTGAAATCATGCTTGGAAGCTATTGTAGCAACGTATGCCGCTCGCTATGAGCAAGAGATGGCTACAGACCTGTCAGAAGACTATCCAATCCACACCTCCTTGAACTACCTACAATACGTCGTAGTGCATGTGTTACAATTTCTCCACGCACATCATCTTGAGGCAAAGGTACGGCTATGGATTTCTCAGCCAGAAGGTATTCATATCAGGCTGCCAGGCCAAGCCGTGTCTGCTTCATTGGTCCAGGAGCTTCTATCGCTATTCCCGCTCAAAGAAACAGCCAGAAATATGGGGCTGGCGATTAGTAGACTCTTAATAGAGGCTCACGGCGGTCATTTATTGTGTAAGACTTGTTCGCTACCTGGTCAGGCTTATACAGAGTTTGTGTTAGTGATTCCTCCTGCTGAGGCGAAAGTGGAGGTCAGTGTTGAACCTACGTAAAGCTGTCCGACAGGATGCACAACATGCGCACCATCCAGGCCAATTGAGCTCAGGAACCGAGGCAAGCATAGACAGATCTGTTGAGGAGCCTGCTCTCTCATCAGCTCAGGCCATACCACCCATGCTAACAACTAGCCCATGCTATTCCTTTTACAGAGAATGAACTCCTACTTTCAGCATCTTGCCGGAGAGGCTACCCCCCTGTGGGGCCAACTCTGTACTGCTAGTGATCTGGTACACGGGAAAGCTATTGCCCGACAATGGGGGATGCAGCTGTGCCAGTGCTATCGATTGGTGGTACGCCTTTACTATGCCCAGCCACATGCCCGCCCACCGAAGCGTGCACAACAAGCTAGGCCAGCTTTGATCGGCGATAGCAGCAATCGTAGATCATCTGAAAAGCGACCACAAATGGGTAGGAACTACCTCAAGAGGTCTGTAGGAGGTAGACGCAATGCCCTGTTGGAAGGCATAAGATTCAACTTGATGCTGCTACTCAGAGAAATAGCCGGTTATTTTTTTGTCTTGCTGTTCAGAGTGTTAGTCCTGCTAGTGCTTCCTAGACAAGAGTACTTACAGCAGACGTCTTAAACACGACCAGCGGATTGTTAAGACTCGACTAATTAAATCACACAGACTATGCAATACTTCAGTATAGACTATATGATTGTGTACACCTTCTTGCTCCTTACCTTGATCATAGGGCTGAGGGCTGGAAGAGGGGTCAAGGACGTGCGGGAGTATGCATTGGCCAACAAAATGTATGGTACTGGCGTACTGGTGCTGACCTTTTTAGCTACTAATATAGGAGGAGGAAGCGTTATGAGCGGATCCAGAGAAGCTTTTACTAACGGCGTTATCATGACTTTTTCCTCTTTAGGCGTAGCTATTTCGCTCCTTCTTAAAGCCTTCTTTATTGCGCCCAAAATAGTGTACTTCGAGGATTGCATTACCATAGGAGATGTTATGGGAAGGCTATATGGAAAAGCTAGTAAAGTCATTACGGGCGTGTTGGGTGTGTTATACTCTATTTGTATGACTAGCATGCAATTGCTTGCCCTAACCATCATTAGTGAAGCGCTATTAGGCCTTAAAGCAGAATATGGTATAATTATAGGAGGACTTGTGCTGGCTACTTACTCGGCTATCGGAGGTATTAAATCCGTTGCTATCACCGATGTATTTCAATTTCTTATTCTTGTCGCTGTTTTTCCAATGATAGCCAGCTTATGTCTTAATCGTGTAGGGGGCATCCAGGAGTTGCTCTACAAAGTACCTGCAGAGAAGTTTAATGTGTTGAGCCACGAGCACTTCTCCTACTACCTCACACTCTTTTTAGTGTGGAGTATTTTTCCCGTAGGTACCACCTCTCCCCCTTTATTCCAACGCTTACTGATGGGTCAAAATGCCAAACAGCTGCGCGATCAATATTTGGTTGTAGCCGCTTTTGATCCAACTTTCAGAGTGATTATCATGATCATTGGCCTGAGTGCTGTAGTGTTATATCCGGCTATTGAAGCCAAAGATGTTATCCCACACATTGTTAATGAGCTTTTCCCTGAAGGACTCAAAGGGTTGGCTATTGCCGGCTTACTAGCTGTGGTAATATCTACAGCTGATTCTTACCTCCATGCAGCTGGACTTTTACTTGCCCATGATGTTATTAAGCCTATCTGTGATAAAACGGGTATCCCCATCAATGAGCTGAGTTGGGCCAGGTACGGCACTTTACTTATAGGCATTATTTCCATCGTAATAGGACTGCAAGCTGCAAATCTTCTGAATCTCAGTTTTACTGCCCTCAGCTTCACTGGTCCGCTACTCATGTTCCCATTGGTGGCAGGTATTATGGGCCTAAAGACAGATCAGCGATCCTTCTACGTGGCCGCGTTAGTTACCTTGATCGTCTTTACAATAGCCATGTTACTACTTCCAAGCCCCCATCGTCACCTAGCAGTCCTCATGAGTATTCTTGCCAATGGAATCAGCTTTTTTGCAATGCACCTCATCAAAAATCAAGGTATTGCAGTGGTGCAACGTAGCGTTAAACTTGGGCCTGCAAGGAAGCCACTGGAAGAATTCAAATTATCGTCTAACAAGATCATTCGTTACTCGCAAAAGAAAGTAGCCCAGTATGGCGCTCCTTATACCTTATTTGGGGTGTTTTGCTGTATTAGCTATACCCTCCCTTATTTCATGTGGACTTATCAACCTCCGAAAGCGTATGGACTCATGATCACCATCAGGATCATTGCTGCAATAGCTTGTGGTCTGTTAATATCCCACGAAAAGTGGCCGAGCCAATGGAAGTCTTATCTACCTACTTTTTGGCACTTGACTATCCTTTACTGTCTTCCTTTTGTTAGCACTGTCATGTTCCTACTTACACAAGGAAGTGTTGAGTGGGTAATAAATATTGCCATTGTAATCATCTTTTTAGTCTTAATGGTAGATTGGGTGACTTTCGTGGGGTTGGCTATACTAGGGATCCTTTTGGGCTTTCTTTTTTACGGTTATCTAGTAGGAGAATACTATGTGTCTCTAGACTTTAGCACGGGTTACTTGTTGGTGTACCAAGGCATCTTTGCTACCCTCATCGGTCTTCTCTTTGCCCGAAGGAAGCAACTACAGTTTGACACCATGGCCACCCAACGGGAGCGGTTGGCCATCGATAACCAAGAAACCAAGGAGGATCTCCTCGAAGCGACAGAAGAAAAGTTTAGGTTTGTGAGTGTGCTCAAAAAAGCTGGTATAGAACAGCTAGGGAGCATAGCACAGCTGAGCAAGAGGCTGCTAACACTCAGTAAGCAGCAAGGACACAACGAGGAATTTACTACACTGGCTCAGCAACTCACGGACCGGCTTACGCCTATGGCCCTGAGTATGGACAGGTTTGCTCACCGTACCACAGGATTTTTGCTGCTAGATGGTGTGGAGACAATATCCTTTGACAACTTTTTGCAAGCCTTACAACAAGCCCTCTATGCCAAAGGACACAGGCTCAAGGTAGAAGTGCGCACGGAACACAGGACGCTACGGTGTGATGTGGAGAAGATCAAAAAAGTCATACTGAACAGCGTTTCCTTTATACATTCAGTGGTTGGAGAAGTGTCTCAAGAGGTGTTGTTGCTAAGCATAGCAGATACCCGACTAGGTTATCCGGTGGACTCTGTCATCCCCGATCACATCAAGAAAATAAGCGCCCTACAGTTTGTCATCACGACGGCCCGTACTATTCCCCAGCCAGCAGCGCTGTACATGTCACAAATCGGTGAGGAGAGCCTTATGCAACCCGACGCACCCACAACCCTACCCCTCTTGACGAACGAACGGATTGTAAAAGCTCACTATGGCTACAGTGGCACTATTGGCGCGGGCCATGGAGTCACCCTGGTCTATGTAATTCCTGTCAACGTCAGAGAGGTACGCCCTAAAGACATGGATGCCCCCCAGATGAAGCTGGGCGCCTCATGGTCTCGGGCCAATGATACCTACCCCGGTGCACGGGAACGGGAAGCAGCATTTCTCCAAGCTGTTCAAGAGCGGTCTAAAGCCGATCTCACGCTGGTGAAAAAAGGCATCAACTTGATCAAAGACTACCATGGTCCCATCATGCGTGAGAGTGGAGAGCCGTTTTATTTGCACCCGCTGGCAGTGGCTCAGATCGTGCTGGACTACAACCAAGAGGAAGCTACCCTGTTAGGAGCCCTCTTGCATGATACCGTAGAAGACACTCCCTTGACCCTAGAGAAGATAGAATTATTGTTCAACCAAGAAGTAAGTACCATTGTACAGGGAGTCACCCATATGGAGAGCAGCAAGGATACGACCTATAAGGTGCTGCTCTCCCACCCTGAGAACATCCATAGGCTCTTGGAAGCTGAGGACAAGCGGGTGCTGTACGTCAAGCTAGCCGACAGGATGCACAACATGCGCACCATCCAGGTCAAGGGGGTAGAGAGCCAGCGGAGGACTGCTGAGGAGACCCTGCTCTTCTTTGTTCCTCTGGCCAAGTATTTACATCTCAGCGAGGCTGCTGAAGAACTTAAACGCAGAAGCTTTGATGTATTGGGGGGATAGAGCGTTGAAGATAAGCCAACATGGTGGCAAGGAAACTTTCCGCGTCAGCTATGCACGCAAATGTGCATTTGAATGATGCTATGCAAAGATTTCATTCTTATCCATACCATCTGTAGATCGCCCCGGGATGTTCTGTAAAAGGCCAACGGCAAAGTTATAGCATGTTCGCTACCTTCATGTAGACCGTATCACCGTTGATGTCTTTTTGCTTATCACCTTTGTGGTGGGGCTACAGCGGGGAGAGCAATTAGAGACATGAAGGGGTGTGCTATTGTCAGTAGGGTAGGTTCTGGGACGGGCGTGTTGACGATCTCTTTTCTAGCTACCTTTGTAGGTGGCGGCACCGTTATAAGAACAACAGAAAGTGTTTTCAGAGGTGGTGTCATCCCGATCATAGCTATCGGCGTGGTTCCGGTGGTTTGTATCTTGTGGGTGGCACCTTGAGTACCCCTGGGGTGGTGCATTTTGAAGGAGGTCTGACTATGGGCGATATGATGAGTCAACTATATGTCAGGCATAGTCAGGTCGCTACAGGCGTGCTGGGTTTTCTTTTTACCATCTGCGCTGCCTGGCGGCGTGCTCAGCGGGATGTATGATTGAAATTTTATAGGTATTACAAGCAAGCTGGCCTATCGCCGTGGGGACGCCCCCATGGAGGAAAGTCCGGGCAACATAGAGCACCCTACTTCCTAACAGGAAGGCATCTGGCTTTAAAACCAGGTGACAGCTAGTGCCACAGAAAATAAACCGCCTTGTTTCGGTAGGGTAAGGGTGAAAAGGTGGAGTAAGTGCCCACCGCTCTGTTGGTGACAGCAGAGGCACGGTAAACCTTAGGGGTTGAAAGGCCAAATAAATATTGCATCCCCACCATGGGGTCACAGGTGGCTCGCTTGTGTTTCACACGTTGAAGGGCAGTATGGGTAGGCCGATAGAGGCTGTGAGTGATCACAGTCCCAGATAGATGGTAGGCATGCTAGCCTTTTGTGCTGGCATACAGAACCCGGCTTATAGGCTTGCTTGTTATTTTTCGATGTGCTGATTCGGTGGCTTGACAGCTTCTCTTGTAGATGCCTTGGCAATCGTCAGGGTAGGCATGATGAATCACGGTACGCTCAACCCAACACAGTAAACAAATAAGCCCATCACAAAGTGAAGCAGTTGTCTCAACACCCTATCACCCCATCACTCCATGATGTTTTGGCAGACTATCGCTTGGCCTGCGAAAGCCGTGCTGCTAGCCTCTTAGGTCGTAAGGAGGTTTTTATGGGCAAGGCCAAGTTTGGTATTTTCGGTGATGGCAAGGAGGTGGCCCAACTGGCTCTGGCCAAGGTCTTCCGAGTGGGAGACTTTCGGTCTGGCTATTACCGCGACCAGACTTTGATGATGGCTATTGGGGCATTGACTATCCAACAGTACTTTGCGCAGCTCTACGCGCACACTTCTGCTGAAGCAGATCCTGCTTCAGCAGGCAGGATGATGAATAGTCACTTTGCTACCCGTCTGTTAGACAGCCAGGGGCAATGGAAAAAGCTAATGCAGCACAAGAACGTAGCGGCTGATGTTTCGCCTAACAGTACTCAAATGCCGCGCTTGGTGGGCTTGGCCTATGCTTCTAAACTCTATAGAGAAAACCCTGAGCTAGCGGCTTTCAGAGATTTTTCTCATCAAGGCAACGAAATAGCCTTTGGTACTATTGGTAATGCTGCTACTTCAGAGGGGATGTTCTGGGAAGCCATCAACGCTGCTGGTGTGCTTCAAATACCTATGTTGGTTTCTGTTTGGGACGATGATTATGGTATTTCGGTACCTCAGGAGTACCATACGACCAAAGAAAGTATCTCCAAGGTGCTCAGTGGGTTTCAGCGTACTGCCAACGAAAAGGGCTACGAGATTTTTACGGCCAAGGGATGGGACTACGTGGGCTTGTGCGCTGTCTATCAAAAGGCGGCTCATCTATGTCGCCAAGCACACGTTCCTGTCTTGATTCATGTTCAGGAAATGACGCAGCCTCAAGGGCACTCTACTTCTGGCTCTCAAGAGCGCTATAAATCTAAAAAACGCCTGGCTTGGGAGGCGGAGTACGATTGTATGAGAAAGATGCGTGAGTGGATCTTGGCTTGTGACTTGGCTAGTGCTGCGCAGCTAGATGCTATTGAGCAGGAAGCACGTGAAGAAGCCAAACAGCAGAAGAATAAAGCATGGGAGGCTTTTCGAGCTGACATACAACGAGAGCATCACCAGGCTATTGGCTTGCTTCAGGAAGTAGTTGCTACGGATATCGCCGGAGAAGCTTTGACTACCTTACTGGAGCAGTTGCGTACCAAGCACCAACCTACTAGGCTACATGCCTTTAGGGCTGTCAAACAGGCGCTGTACCTGCTTAGAGGTGCACCCTACATGACCAAAAAGCCCTTGCTGGCTTGGTTGCAAAGAAATACCCAGGCTAACCAAGACCGTTTTAACACTTACTTGCATAGCGTTTCTCAAGACGCTGCGCTGCACGTTCCTGAAGTGCAACCTATCATTCCTCTAGATGCGCCGTGGGTAGATGGAAGGGAGATTTTGCAAGCATGTTTTGACGACATCTTTCGGCGAGATCCTCGGGTTTTTGCTATTGGCGAAGACATAGGAAAAATTGGAGATGTTAACCAAGCGTTTGCTGGGCTGCAAGAAAAGTATGGATCCCTTAGAATTACTGACACAGGCATTCGCGAGTGTACTATTCTGGGGCAAGGCATTGGGGCGGCCATGCGTGGTCTCAGACCTATTGTAGAAATACAGTACCTGGATTATTTGCCCTATGCACTCCAGATTATGATGGATGATCTGGCTACGCTGCAGTACCGCACTCGGGGAGGTCAAAAATCTCCAGTCATCATCCGTACCAGGGGCCATCGGCTCGAAGGTATTTGGCACTCTGGGTCTTATTTGGCAGGCATCATCCACAACGTCCGGGGTATCTATGTGCTCGTACCCCGTAATATGACCCAGGCGGCTGGCTTTTATAATACTTTGCTTCAGGCAGACGACCCAGCACTTCTCATTGAATGCCTGAATGGGTATCGCTTAAAAGAACCAATGCCTGCCAACATTGGCTGCTTTACGGTACCTCTAGGCATACCGGAAGTACTCCGCACTGGTACTGATGTGACTATAGTGACGTACGGTGCTATGTGCCGCATTGTATTGGAGGCTGCTGAAACGTTAGAAACGTTGGGCATCGCTTGCGAAGTCATTGATGTGCAGTCGCTCCTTCCTTTTGATCTACAGCATATTATCGTTGCTTCACTCAAAAAAACTAACCGCATCGTCTTTGCAGATGAAGATGTACCGGGCGGCACAACTGCTTATATGCTTCAAAAGGTACTGGAGGAGCAACAAGGCTACCAGTACTTGGATGCTGCACCAGTCACTATTACGAGCCAAGAGCACCGCCCTGCTTATGCAGATGATGGCAATTATTTTTCTAAGCCTAATGTAGAAACGGTCGTTGACCGGGTGTATGCAATCATGTCAGATGCTTCCCCAGCACGTTACCCCGCTCTGGCATAGTTGTAGGCGCATAGGTGTTGTTCTATAGAGGAGATAATCGAGCTCATCAGTACTTCTCAAGCTTTGCGCACAGCGTAGCATATCGCTCGGGCATGCCAGACTATCAACAACCATAAGTTTCCTACGATGGGGTATCATCTTACAGCAGTGAGTACTGGGCTTCTGAAAGCATGGGAGGCCCCCACAGCATACCCCTAATTCATTGAAGTAGCTTGCTGAATAGTTAAAATTTCGTGCTGTAGTGGTAGGGTGCTTATCCAAGGAGAGACAACAACAAAAAAGCCGACCTAAGAGCCGGCTTTTTTGTTGTCCAACAGAAAGTTGGCTAGTCTACCATCAAAATTGCAAAGTTGTATCCTGCGGATACTGTCAAGTAGTGATTCTTCACATTTTTGTCCAATTTTGTATCCAGGTTACAAGCTCTCCACGTCTTGGCCTCTTCGTCACTTTTGAAGAAGTCCATGAATCCATGATGATATCTCCCTTCTATTGATATACCCGACTCAGGAAACTGGTAGTTCAGACCGATGAGACCATTTACCGTGAACGCATTGACCTGCTTAGACTTGTCAAAGCCTTTGACCTCCTCAAGAGCATCGGCACTCTTTCCTTTCCCATCCCCATCACTAGAGCTGCTAAAGATTCCCGACCTCTTTACACCCGCACTTAGTGGCATGACAAGCTGAGCACCTAGATCTACGGTTAGGATGCCCTCTTCAGGGTCACAGCCCATGGGGAACCACTTAAGCATCACGGGTACTATCAAGTTGCGCGAATAAATCTGCATTTTTTTTGGCTTGTTGGCCCCTACGTCTGCTTTTGATGCGCTGCTAGGTAGCTTCTGAGACATGTCTAGGCTGCCACCCAGTTTAGCGTACAGTACTTCTATGCCAATACCTAAATTCTCGTGGAATGCGTAACCAGCTGTGAGGCCTCCACTCCAAGAAAGCTCGACAGACGCTTCCTTTTTGGGGTCTGTACCGAATATATCATCCTCCACTAGGTCTCCAATCCCGCCGAGCCAGGAAATAGAGGACGTTGACTTTATCCCAAAACTCCATGGCTGCTCTTGCGCCT
>JALOLY010000027.1 GCA_025455725.1 Amoebophilaceae bacterium
TCATATAAACTATGGACATATGAAAGTCAACATAGCCGAGTCTTGGGGCAAACTCCTGGCGCGAGAGTTTCAGCAGCCTTACTTCGAGGCACTGGTCGCTTTCGTCAGGACAGCGTATCAGCATTATGAAGTCTATCCCCCCGCCAAAGAGATATTCCGTGCTTTTTCACTTTGTAGCTTTGAAGAGACCAAGGTAGTCATCTTGGGACAAGACCCCTACCATAGTCTGGGACAAGCCAACGGATTGTGTTTTTCAGTTCGAGACAATGTGCCCACTCCGCCGTCTTTGGTGAATATTTTTACTGAGATTCACAACGATCTGGGCATTGCTATGCCTCCAAACGGCAACCTAGAACGGTGGGCCACTCAGGGGGTACTCCTCCTGAATGCCACGCTAACCGTACAAGCAGGCAAGCCAGGCTCCCATCAAAACAAAGGATGGGAGCGATTTACAGACGCTGTTATAAGTACGCTATCGCACAACAAGGAGCATAGCGTATTTTTACTCTGGGGAGCCTATGCACAACAAAAAACAGCCCTTATTGATGATAAAAAGCATCTGATACTGAAGTCGTCACACCCCTCACCTTATTCCGCCAATCGCGGGTTTTTCGGTAACCAGCACTTTAGCAAGGCCAATGCTTACCTAGAGAAGTATCACCTGAAAGCTATCCAATGGTAAGTTTTGAGTGGACAAAAGTTTGAGTGGACAAAAGGGAGACAGCATTGCTAGCGCTTACAACCACTCGTAATCAAGACTCACTCCGTCGTGAGATGAATGACATCCACACACAGTAACATACCATGACTTTGGACAACACAAGCATGATTGCCCTGCTCAAGGATACGGCCAAGCTCCTAGAACTACATGGTGCTAACCCATTCCAGATAAAATACTACTACAACGCAGCGCTTAGTTTGGAGAAGATTCACCAAGCGGTGGGGGGGCTATCACCAGAAGCACTTAAAGACGTTGCAGGGCTCAAGCCAGGCACAAGCAAGCTCATTCAAGAAATGAACGCCACCGGTACGCTGCAGCGTTGGGAGCAGCTTACGGCTGCCACACCCCGAGGCGTACAGGAAATGTTGGACCTGCGGGGGATGGGCCCCAAAAAGGTAAGCGTCATATGGAAAAATTTAGGTGTAAAAAGTCTGTCAGAACTGCTAAAAGCTTGTAAGGAAGACAAGATATCCCAACTGCCAGGCTTTGGCTCTAAGACACAAGGTACCATCCAAGCAAGCCTAGCATTCAAAGAAAAACAGTTAGGCAAGTGGCATTACGCCAGCGCACTCCCCTATGCCACTGACCTAGAAGCACAACTACAACAAGCTTTTCCAGACTTACTAGTTTCGTTGACAGGAGCGTTGAGGAGAAAAATGGAAATCACAGACCAAGTTGAAGTTTTAGTGGGGACAACGCAGGTAAAATCTGTCATTCAGTGGTTAGAGGAACAATCCATGTTGCAAAAGAAAGCTTCATTTTCTGGGCCATTCTCCTGGCGTGGCCAGTTTGTGGAGCAGCCTTTACAGCTTACTGTCCTTTTCTGCAAGCCAAAAGAGTTCTATCAACAGCTGATCTTGCAGACAGGCTCACAAGAACACTTGGCACTGCCTGTGGGTGAAGGCAAACTACTAGGAGATTTACTCAACAATATCATAGCACCATGCAGCGAGGCTGCTGTTTATGAACAGGCCAGGCTTCCTTACATTCCGCCCGAGCTACGAGAAGGCCAGATAGAGCTTGCTTGGGCACGTGAAAAAGGAACACCGCAACTGTTGACCATGCAAGATTTACGCGGCGTTTTTCATACCCACACCACCTACAGCGACGGGAGGCATAGCCTAGAAAAGATGGCACAGCACTGCAAAGATTTAGGATATGCATACATAGGTATCACAGACCATAGTCAACAAGCCGTTTATGCGAGCGGGCTCACACCAGAAACCATACAACGACAACATGTCGAAATCGATCACCTGAATGAAGTGTTGGCACCATTTAAAATTTTCAAGGGCATTGAAGCAGACATACTCTCAGATGGAAATCTGGACTATGAAGATGAAATTTTGGCACGTTTTGACTTTGTGATTGCTTCAGTACACACCGGTCTTAATATGGATCAACAGAGCGCCACAAGACGCATCGTCCAAGCCATTAAAAACCCCTACACGACTATGTTAGCACACCCAACTAGTCGACTGCTACTGAAACGTGAAGGCTTCCCTATCAACCACCAAGCCGTCATTGATGCTTGTGCCGAATATGGCGTCATCATTGAGATTAATGCCAACCCCTGGCGCCTAGAATTAGATTGGCGCTGGATAGATTATGCTCTAAGCAAAAACGTTTGGCTTAGTATCAATCCAGATGCACATGACAAAGAATCGATCCAGAATATGTACTACGGTGTGTGTGTTGGAAGGAAAGGAGGACTAACGCGATCTTGTACTTTTAATGCCTTGTCTCGGGAAGACGTAATGCAGTACTTTGAAGGTCGTAAGAACAACCACACCTTACGACCATGAACATAGGGTTACACGGCAAAAGCTTTTCTAAAAATAGCCTTCCTTTTATCAATCACTTGCTTCAATTCCTGGCTAAGCACCCCACACACCTTTTTGTATCGCATCCCCTAGATGCTCTACTACAGTCCAGTGCGATGCAAATCCCTATCGTGCAGACCTTGGCACAAGTAGGAGATTTTAAAAATCTAGACTTGATGATTAGCATAGGAGGTGATGGCACCTTATTAGAAGCAGTGAATTATGTAGGCGTTTCTGAAATACCTATTCTAGGCATCAACACAGGTCGGATGGGCTTTTTGGCTACAGTGTCGCAAGCAGATGCACTAGCTGCCTTGGACTGCTTCTGGCAGCGTAAACACACCCTTGACAAGCGTACCCTTTTACAATTAAGGGGTGCCAGAACAACCGCGATGGGGATGAATTTTGCGCTGAATGAAGTGGCATTCATAAAACGAGATGGTACCTCTATGCTTGCGATCCATGCTTCCATGGATGGTGGTTTACATACTACTTACTGGGCAGATGGCCTAATCGTAGCTACTCCCACAGGCTCAACAGGCTACTCTTTGAGTTGTGGTGGACCTATTGTGTTGCCCAGTTCCCACAACTTGGTCATCACACCAGTAAGTCCGCACAACCTTTCTGTAAGGGCTCTTGTGGTACCAGATAATGCCGTATTATCCTTCAAAGTAGAGAGTAGGAATCAGACATTTCTAGTAGCACTTGATGGCCGTTCCCAAACCATACACACTGATACAGAATTGACGGTCAGCAAAGCACCATTTCGGGCTCACCTAGTCAAAGTGGACCAAAGCAATATCTTTGACGTGCTGCGACAAAAGCTACACTGGGGTTTGGATGTAAGAAACTAAAATCATTTATTGGCTTCTCGAGCTGGGCTTGCACAATCAAGGGAGTACTGCGAGAAGTTATTAGACTACGCCGTCTCGCTAGCGCGAGGGCAAGAGCACCGGGTCGGCAAGATACGCGACAAATCTATGGAAGACTACTTTGATAAACTCCTTTACCTAATCGTAGGCTGCATCTACTTCTTTCTGAGCCATACGAAAAGAAGCAACACAGAGAAGCATACCACAGAAGACAGACCTGCCGGGGCCCCAACTGTGCCAGCAACTGACGCGGATTGGAGCAGTACATGGGAGGATAAGACTAAGGAGACACCAGTGGAAAAGTTTTGCTTGCAACCCGTTGTAAAAGAAGCACCGTCCCCCTCCGTGCAACGTACTACTACCCAGCTGGCCACCCAACAGCGGCCTGGACAAAAAATAAACCGCATACTGTACCGGCGCCACGGTGGCTGGAAGGAAGCCGTCATTATGAGTGAGCTTATCCGGCCTTATGGTTAGCATGCCCCCTCCCCCACTGCTTATCCTTAGTGCTCTCGTGTTTGCTGTGGGCACAGTCGTGGTACTGACTAAGCAGAATGTCTTGTTTGTACTGATCGGCGTTGAGCTTATGCTCAGTGCGGCCTGCTTTGACTTTGTGTTGTTTAGTAGTTACGACCCCAAGCAGGAAGGACAAGTGTTTGTACTTTTTTTTATATCCATGATAGTATGTGAAACAGCAGTGGCACTAGCTATCATCCTGAAAGTGTACCAGTACCACCAAAGCATCGATACAGAGCAATTACAACAATTACGGGAGAAATAAGCCCAAAAGTTATTCTACCTACCTTATTAGTGGGGCGCAAGAGACATGGGAAAACAGATCGATACACCACATCGTAAATGACGTCGGTTCCTACCCCAAGTTTTTGAAGTAGCACAATGGACAGCTATACAACCCTTTTACGCGCAACTTTTGGCCAGAGAATTGACTTCTCTAGAGGCATTAAAGCAATGGTTTCTAGACCGAAGCGGACTGGAAAGTGCCCTGTCTGAAGAGGCTGGTTGGCGTTACATTAACACAACGCGCAATACAACCAATAAAGAGCATAGAAAGAGATACGAACACTACGTAAAAGAAATTCTTCCTCAGATAATGCCTTTAACGCACCGGCTCAATGAAAAGATTCGGAGTTGTCCATACACACAAGCGCTCAGGCAGGAAGTGGGATTTGATATCTTAATACGGTGCATAGAAAACAGTCTCCAAACATACCAACATGAGAATATACCACTGCTCACAAAAGTGATGCTCAAAACACAAGAATACGGCCAAGTCGTAGGCGCTATGACCGTGGAGTTAGCAGATCAAGAACTCACGCTGCAGCAAGCAGTAGCACACTTGGAAGCACAGGATATAACTTTTCGGTAGGAATTGTATGAACAAATAGAAAAGCGTCGACTCCAAGAAAAAGATACCCTCGATCATCTATACACAGTACTCATCACAGATCGGCACCAAATAGCAGTGCAAGCAGGCTTTGAGAACTTCAGAGACTATTCCTTTGTAGCCATGAACCGTTTTGACTACATACCCAAAGATTGCTTTACCTTTCATGAAGCAGTAGCCAAGGAAGTTACGCCGCTTTTAAATAGGCTGGCACAAGAGCGCAAGAATCAGCTAGGTGTACCTGTGCTAAAACCCTGGGATACGGTGGTTGATCCAGGTAATCAACCGCCACTGCGTCCTTTTAGCCATGCAGATGACTTGCTACAAAAGACCATTACTGCCTTTGATAGACTGGATCCTTTTTAGGTGACTACCTTCTCACAATGCAAGCAATGGGACACTTTGACCTGGAGTCGAGAAAAGGAAAAGCACCAGGAGGGTATAATTACCCATTAGACGAGACCGTCGTGGTGTTCATAAAGATGAACGCCACGACTACGCTCAACGACATGGTAACACTCCTCCATGAAGGAGGGCATGCCATACATTTCTTCCTGGTCATGGATTTGATAATGCGTGATTTTAAGCACTTCACCCCTGAAGCAGCAGAACTAGCTTCGATGTCTATAGAGTTACTGACCATGGAGCACTGGGACGTCTTCTTTGACCATGAAAAAGATCAAAAAGGGCCAAGAAACAGCACCTGGAGAAAATCGTTGGTACGCTGGCCTGGGTAGCTACAATAGACCAATTCCAACACTGGGTCTATGAGCATCCTAGTCATACACTGACACAACGCCAAACTGCTTGGAACACAATCTTTGATAGGTTTTCTGATGATGTGACCGACTGCTCGGGACAAGAATATTACAAAGCTTTTCTATGGCAAAAACAGTTACACCTCTTTGAGGCTCCTTTTTACTACATCGAGTACGATGTGGCACAGCTCGGCGCTGTGTCCATCTGGAAGCGCTACCGAGAGCATCCTGCACAAGGGCTAAAAGACTATTTAGATGCACTAAGACTCGGCTACACGCACAGCGTAACACAGGTATACCAGAAGGCGGATATCGCTTTTTCGTTTAATATGCCTTACATCAGGGAGCTCATGCAGTTTTTGCAAGCCAAATTAGCAGCCCTTAGTTGATTGAGTAGCGCTCTTCATCGGGAGGCCGCCAAGAGGTGAGCCTGTGTACGGATACACGCAGGAATTCAGCGGCGCCCCTGCATTCAGCCCAGCGTAAGATACGCAGCAACGTCAGTAGAAAGCATTTGACTAATCCATATGCCTAATGCGCAAGTACACGAACTGGATTTGCTTGTATAAACTGTGACCAATTCGTGGACTCACGACTGGCCTGCTTATTTTGGTAGGCGTGGCACACTGCAACTGCTAAGGCATCGGAGGCATCGAGTAGGTCGGGCATTGCTTGCAGCTGTAGCAACGACATTAACATGCGAGCTACTTGTTCTTTAGAGGCACTACCATGACCCGTAACCGCTTGTTTGACCCTGCGCGGTGCATACTCTGTGATAGGGATATCTCGGGACAGGGCCGCTGCCATGGCTACGCCTTGGGCCCTACCGAGCTTAAGCATAACTTGAACGTTTTTACCATAAAAAGGAGCTTCTAGTGACATCTCATCGGGCTTGAAGTCCTCTACTAACGTACTCACACGCTCAAAAATTTTTTGTAGCTTCAGGGCTTGTGTGGTGTAGCGGTGGAGGTGGATGACGCCATACTGCACAACGGTAAGTTGCTGTTGCATCTGCTTGATGACTCCGTAGCCCATCACAGTAGTACCTGGATCGATACCTAAAAGAATACGTTCTTGCGGCAAAATTTCTAAGGTTTTAGGGAGTCTTTTTGTAAAAATATAAAGAAGCCTGCTTGGCTGCTTGTTCGGCTTCTTTCAGTGTTACACGGCTTAACCATGAGATCACCATGTAACTTCCAATGCCCATTTAGTTGAATGTACGCTACAGAGTAGCTACTAGTTGTTAATCCAGAGTGTGCTATAAAACCAACTAACTGACGCACCAGGGCTTGTGACAGTGGTGAAGGGTGTTATGCTGAGACTGTTGTTTCGGCACTTTTTATGTTCGTGCCTAACTTAGTGCCGTCATCATTCCTATTAACTTTAGTGGGTACTATGTCACCAAGAGAATTTTCGAGAGTAATAGCATGCGGTGAGTCATAGTCATCAAATAGTTTCAGCATCTCCTGTTCCCCAATACCCCCGATCAGATTGAATGCTTAAATGTTATACACGCGACATTCAACATAGCGTCTACTTCAGGCAAAACAAGACGATGCCAGATACGGTCCAGACATTCATCCACACTTTTTTATGCGGCTCCCTTCCAATTGACAGTTGGCAACCTGCAACAAAGCTTCATAAAACGCCTCGGCTTCTTCCCTAGTAACGTAATTTTTGTCGTCTTTAATGTTATTCGCAACGGCTTTCCCTATTTGAGCTAGAGCTCCCCCATGCTCTTGCTCGAATATATCAGGATACAGTTTGGTAATAATTTGCAATAAGGTATGCATGTAACAAGTGTTACGCAGGTTGGGTATCATCCCTAGATCAGGAGTAACAGTGGCAAAATACCTACCAAGAAGAACAACGCCCTCCCTGCTATAACCTTGGTAACCCTAGAACAAGAAAAACGTGATACACGCACAGAGCGTTACTACTAATAAACTTCTAACTTGTTTTTTCTCAAAAGTGAATACTCGTTACAGATGATGCCAAGCACCCCCGAACGTACAAATGTATGTATAAATCGGCGGCTGTCATCAAATACATATACCAACAGCAGTGTATCTTGGCCGCTTGAAACAGACAGCAGCACAGCCAAGAATACTTTTGAGAAAGAAGCGGTGAGCAAAGACCTCAAACCACTTTGCACCGCTGTAGATATAAAATTTTGCCACTTTGACTCTCTTTCAATATCTCATCGACCCGTTTGTCAGTTATCTACCACTCATTGTCGGAGCATTACCGCTGCTATCTGCTATGTCGGCAGGAATGAGGCCCAAACAATGCCCTTGGTACTGGTTCGATACTTGGATCCTTGCCCTGGCTATGCTGCTAAGTGGATACCTTCTGGTACTTACCTACCAAGGCACTACCTGGCACAGAGCCCTCACTTGGCTTCATATACCAGGTAGTGCCCTGGCCTTGGTACTTAGTTGGCACATAGACTTCACAGTATCAGTTATGGTGAGTCTCACTACTATAGTCAACTTTTTTACCCACCTCTACGCCTTGGTTTACATACAAGCTGACCGCCGTCGCTACTTAGTACTTATGGGGAGCTTTGTCAGTGCTATGCTAAGCTTCTTGATGGCAGAGAGCCTAATTGCTCGTTTTATAAGCTGGGAGCTGATAGGCATGGGCTCTTATCTACTGATCAGTTTTTGGTATCAGCAAGAAACTGCTGCCAGAAGTGGTACTCGGGTGTGGCTGATCAACCACATAGGAAGCGTAAGCTTATTGGTAGGCACCCTCATCATAGGCAGCGAATTGGGTAGTTTTGACCTGGCTGAGCTGGCTATATTGTCTAAGGATACTCACCGTGATAATAACTGGCTGGTAGTGGCAAAATACTGTCTACTAGGAGGTATCTGTACCAAGTCAGCACAGTTTCCTTGGTTCAGTTGGCTGCCTAATGCCATGACTGCGCCCACACCTACCTCGGCCCTCATGCACTCAGCTACATTGGTGGGCGCTGGGGTATATCTATTGGTCAGTTTGGTTCCCATTTTGGATACAGCAACACTCACATGGGTAGCCTACTTGGGAGGCCTCACGGCTTTTATGGGTTCTTGTACAGCCTTGACACAGAGACATATCAAACAGGTACTGGTCTATTCTACCATCTCACAGCTAGGTTATTCAGTCATGGCAGTGGGCATGGGGGCAAGCGGTGCAGGGCTATTCCACTTTGTAATTCACGCTTTTCCCAAAGCTTGTCTATTTCTTTGTGTGGGAGCTGTATCACATTTCTTGATTCAGCTAGACAAAGGGGGAAGTATGCAGCATATGGGGGGACTGCGCAAGGTATTACCGGGTACTTTCTGCGCTTATCTCATTGCGGCCTTTTCATTGGTAGGTATACCAGGCTTAGCTGGATCACTATCCAAAGAAGTAATTTTTACTTACACCTTGTCTTGGGCACACCAACAAGCACTTACTAATGGCTTCTCATGTTACTTAGTGCCCGTGCTAGTATTTCTCTCTTCTTCTCTAGGAGTTGCCTATATGGGACGTCAATGTTATCTGATTTTTATGGGCACCCCTCAATGGTCACACAAACCAGCACCAAGCATACCGTACCGTACGCCGTTGTTAATGCAAATTAGTATGTTTGCCTTAGCCCTGTGTTCACTTAGTTGCTGGTACGGTCCTCCAGTAGGCAATACTCTGGACAACTGGCTATTGCAGCGGCTAACACACACACACCTCTTGCCTGCTACTGTGCCTATTGCTGCCACACTACAGTATGAGGCGGCACTTGCCTCGACCATCATGATCGCTTTAGGAGTAGTCTTTTTAGCTATCTGGAAATGGCGAAGTCCCACCACTTTCTTCCTCCCTCCTACCACACTGTTGTTCCATGGGTGGTATTTAGAGAAACTCGTCAGCATCGTAGGAAGAGGAGTACTGCATTTAAGCAGACTATCAGCGCACCTGGACCAACAGATCAACGGTTGGGTGTATAGTGTAGGCATTGGTTATGCCGCACTAGGCAACCTAGCTAACTTACTAGACAGGAGGCTGCTAGGAGGTATGGACACGCTTATTGCCTCAGTACCTCGATACATGGGCAAAGCGCATCGCACTACACAAAAAGGCAATCTGCAATACATTCTGCTGTGTATGTGCATCGGTATTGGACTTCTTTTTTCGGGTATTTATTGGGTTACACGAGGTGTGCGGTGACACGCTCCGTGTAACCCATACCCTACAAATTAGTCACAAGCTTAGCAATGAGCTCTTCTTTAGAGAACTTCGAAAATTCTTCTTCTGCCATTTGCAACAGAGAGGAATCAATGCGCGTAGCAGGTGCCTTTGCTATTTTTTTTGCCCAATCTGTTAGACGCTGTCTTGCTACACCCTCCTTACTAGGACCTTCTACCTGTTTGAACTGAATGCCTAGTGTACGGGAAATTTGCCTCACTGTTTTGACTTCTTGTTGAGTCACCAGGCAAAGCGATATGCCTTTCTTACCGGCTCGAGCGGTTCGGCCGCTTCGGTGTGTGTAGTACTCAAATTGCTCAGGCAAGTTATAATGAACTACATAGTGCAGATCCTTTACGTCAATACCTCGCGCTGCCACGTCAGTAGCTACCAGGGCTTGTATTCCATGGTTCTTAAAATCCCTCATCACCTTGTCTCGTTTATTCTGAGAAAGGTCGCCATGTAAGGAATCTGCATGTACACCAGTGCGCATGAGGCTTTGCGCAATTCTCTGAGCAGCTGCCTTGGTTCTGCAAAAGATAATACTTTGCTTACTCTTGTCTGTGTCTAGCAATACCTGCAGCGCATTCTGCTTGGCATCTGCCGAACACACCATGTATTGGTGTTCAATATTTTCGTTGACCACATTGTTGGGACTCAACTTGACCGTCACGTGGTCTTTGGCCATATATCGATGCACCAGAAGATTTATTTCTTGAGGCATGGTGGCTGAAAATAGCCAAATAGACCTCTCTCGAGGTAAAAATGAAAGAATTTGGTCAATAGCAGGCTTGAAGCCCATATTAAGCATCTCGTCAGCCTCATCCAAGACCAAACGTGTTACACGTGTCAGATCCACAGCCCGGCGTTCTACCAAATCAATGAGCCTTCCTGGCGTAGCCACCAAAACTTGTGGTGACCTTTTTAAGGCTCTTATTTGTGGACCAAGCGGAATACCTCCGTATACAGCTTGTACAGCTACATGAGGAAGATACTTCGAAAAGAGCAGCATTTGTTTAGCAATTTGCTGTCCTAGCTCTCTAGTAGGTGACAAGACTAGCGCTTGTATGAATTGCCGTTTTACATCAATATGCTGCAGCAAAGGAAGCCCAAAAGCTGCCGTTTTGCCGGTACCTGTTTGTGCCAGGCCAATAAAATCCTGCTCGCCCTTCAAGAGGATGGGGACGGCTTTTTGTTGTATTTCAGTAGGTTGAGTAATGCTATTTTCTGCCAGGGCTTGGACAATTTTTTTGTCAATACCCAGATCGATAAAAGGGGTCAAAATAATTAAATTTTAAAGTTGGATTATTTTCCCTTGAAGGGCTTCTGACTACCGAAACACCCGACAAAACGGGGATCTATTGCCAGAGGAGGGTCTTACAAAAGCTGACTCGAATCCCCGCACACTGCGCGTTTCGCAGTTTTTCTATTAACTCTTCCGCTAATGTAGTGGTAAAGCCTGAAAAAAAGAAATAAGGTCCTTCCATAGAAAATTCGAGACAGGTGCCAAGAAAGTTTTCTCAAAGAACCCCAAACCCACTTCCAAACCCCGAATACCATCCTTAGTTGGCAGACAAATACATCGCTTTGCAACGGCGGGAGTATTACTTCATAGGGGTTAAAAATGGATTTTCCGGACTTCTGGTAGACGCAGATACTGGGCATGTACCGAAAAATTAAAGTCCATTATGGAAGTATGGCGACCTCCCTGTCTCAGACCCTATATGCCTTACCTACTGTCAGGTTAGCCCGAGGAGTACCTTTGTCAGGAATAGGTAACTCCATCTTGATTCTCAGAAACTTATTGCCAAGCAACCACACTTCACCTAAAATGAAATAATTGGTCATGTTACCAACGTGTATCACTACAGGGCTCCGGTGATTAGTTGATGACTAAGGGAGGTTTTGATCAGTGACGTTGCACAAAAGATTTTGAGAGTCACGTTTTGAAAGAATCTATCTACAGTTTCCATACCCACCACACACAAATAAAGTCTCATGATTGTGTCTGTATTTTTCATAATCTTCTGTTATTAGAGATAGCTATCAATGAAAGTAAATGCTGCGGCCTCACTAGGAATGCAACATAATAGTCTAACAGAGTATCCTTCCTTTTGTCAGTGCAATACATGAAAAAATTTATTACGGTGCTTGTCATATGTGTAGGACTCATGAACAGCACTTTGGTTGAAGGAAAAGTGGGGAAACAAAACTTCGATGAACTATTGAGGGCTATATACAACCGATGGGAAGAGGAGGTGGCATATGAATTACTGCAAGAGAGGCTTTGGGAATACTACAATAATCCCTTAATGCTCAATCAAGCTTCCAGAGAGGAACTTTCGCTACTTTGTATTCTCACAGACGAGCAGTTAGACCAATTTTTCAAACACTTATCAGAAAATGGCCCGCTCATTTCTATCTATGAAATACAAGTAATTCCTGGGTTTGATTTAGAGACGATCCGGCTATTTTCGCCTTTCGTGGTAGTAGAAGAGGCATCTACTGGCTACCACAGCAGGTCTTCGCGGTACAAAGAACTATACGCGAGGGACAGTTATGGACTAATGCGATACCAACGCACAATAGACACTAAAAGCGGTTATCGGCCCAACAACAAGAAAAATACAGTTACAGGCTCTCCTCACCATCTCCTTACACGGCTTATCATCAAACACCCTCACGGTTGGGAA
>JALOLY010000028.1 GCA_025455725.1 Amoebophilaceae bacterium
TTTTCTGTTTTCTGTTTTCTGTTTTCTGTTTTCTGTTTTCTGTTTTCTGTTTTCTGTTTTCTGTTTTCTGTTTTCTGTTTTCTGTTTTCTGTTTTCTGTATGCTTATAAAGCACCTACTTGCCGGGACGTTAAATAGCAGTCAGTATTGCGTCGGCATGTCGGCTAGGTATTGTGATGCCAATGACCCGAACGACACGCAACACAAAAAATAAGAAAGCTAAAGAAAGTTGTTCTCTGGGCACTATCCTAGTGGTGCAGCAGGCATTCAGGAAGTTGTATCTATCCCTCAGAAATCTGCTCAACCGACAACCATCGATGCTGATATACAAATGTAGAAATGGGAACTGCTAGCACTATCTGCGGCTTACCAACAGCCACCAGAATAGCCAGCAGGTCTACTGGCCAAGCCACCTCAAGAAACTATAGCGTCAGCAACAATCGGGGGTATGTCCAAGGGCAGATTATACCCAGAACAAGTGCCCTCATGACAACACCTTTGGAGCAACGCACATCGCCATCTATTTGCTGCTAAGCCACCAGGCAGGATTGAGCTTCTGGGTACCTTGCCACAGTTGTAGCTGTAACTCAGTAGTGCCCTGAGCATCTGTATAAACCGTGCCAATGGGGGTGTGTGCCTGTATGTGTTGCCCTGCCTGAACCGTCGTGTGCTTAAGCTTAGCATACACACTGTGATAGGCACCATGCTGTATAATTACGATCCGATTCATACCAGGAACAAAAGCAATGGCCTTGACCACCCCATCAAAAATAGCACACACTTGTGCGCCCTTTGAGGTTTGGATGTCGATACCTAAATTCTCCACCCGCACACTACGGAGTACAGGGTGCGGGCTGATACCAAACTTTTTACTGATAAATCCTTGCTTGACAGGCCACGGAAGCTTGCCTCGACTTTTGAGAAAGAGGGTGGTGAATCTTTGAGTTTGAGTATGTATCACCTTTGGGGCAATGGGAGCCTTTTTTGTGGCCAGTGGTGTACTTAGAGGTGGTACTTTGGGGGTCTGTAGCCCTCGCTGCATGATGTCTATAATTAACTTGTCCAAATGCTGCACGGCCTTGTTACGTTGCTGCAACTCTTTGGTAAGTTGTGTATGCTGCTGTGCTAGTCTACTTAGCAGTTGGGCTTGTTGTGCTTTAAGGCTATTCAACCTGCTACTTTCTACTTGTCTACTATACAGCAACTCGCTCTTGGCTTGTATGCGTTGTATAGCAGCAGCTTGCTGGACTTGCAGTGCAACCTTAGTCTTTGTAATCTCTACGTAATGATTTTTCCTGACGCGAGCGTACTGTTTGATATGCTGCAACCTTTGTACCAAGTTATGAAAAGAGGGCGCAGCAAAAATGAACATCAGCACGCGGATGTCATGCAAGGTTTTAGCCCCCACATGGGCCATGGCTGCATACTCTTTTTGAAGTTGTACTAGATCCTTTGTAAGGCTTGTAACAGCCCGTTGTTTTTGCTGAATCTCTTGATTAATGGCCCTCAACTCTTGGTTGATTGTATGTATCAACAGCGTGTTATATTCAATCCGTGTGCGTAGAACATTGATCTGGTCAATACCTTCTTTTTTGTTATTTGCCGTTTGTAATAAAATCTGACGAATGTCTTTGATGCGCTGCAGGAGTACCGACCGCTCAGCCTCAAACTGGGTTTTGCTGGGCTGCGCAGCGGTAGTAATCCAACACAACGTCAAAACGCTACCGATCCAGCATGACTTATTTCTTTTCATATCGCGCTGGAATAGAAAAAGGAAAACATAATGGCTTTTGCGACCACTGCGCCTGTATCCCTTTTAGGGCCAAGGTTATGGCCGGTTGTGCAGGTACAGCATGGCAGTACCAAGTCATCGTCGCCTGCATGCACAATAAGCCCCCTATATAGGGCTTAAACTGCTGGTAAGTAGCCATCATGCTACCTTGCTTAGCCTTAACAACTAACCTGTCTATTTTTTGCAGAGCTGGGTGAATATGGTAAGCTAGAAGCCACTTTGCTTTCTTTTGTTGTATAACCACACCCTGTGCTCCACGTTGTATTAAATCTTGTGGGGCATGGGGGTGGGCCAATTCTCCCAACAAAAGTGCTTGCAACAACGCATAATCCCAAGGTCCGGGCCAGAGGATACACAAGGTAGCATAATCATAAACCGTGTAAGTTTTCTGCACACGGTTAAGTAGTGTGATGCTAGTAGGTGTCACGACGCCTCGTAGGATTTCCATACCCCAAAGCCCCAACACAGAAAACCAGATAAGATGATCTTTCTGAATACGGAATTTTACGTAGGCACTACTATGCTGGTGTGTAAGATCTTGATACTCTATAGTAGCCCCTATTTTTAGGTACTCAAAGTCCAAAGGTTGTACCAAGCATTCATCGTGAATGGGTATCTTTTGGGGCATAGGTCGGCAAGCTTGGAAACAGCAACAAGCCCATACTAATAGCAAAAAGTCATGCCTTAGGTCTCGCTTGTTCATCATGCCTACCTTGAATAGATACTGCTGAAGCGGGTACACGGGCCCATACTTGAGATTTTAGCCATTGCCGACAGCATCAGACAACGCGCGGCCTGCCGACTTTCTGCCTAGGCACGACACAGCAGGGGACCAGTATGATTTTACTACCCTTTCTGTACTGAAGACCTTGGCTTGATGTTCCGGACCACAACGAGTAGGTAGTAGACTGACTACTCAAATGACAGCTATGCGTCTCATTACCTCATCCAACTCGTGAGAAACGCAAATAGCCCTATTCATCGCGCATGATCGTGGTATAATCCCCTATACTCACCTCTGCACTCTTTCCTGTGAGGTGGACGCAATTACCCAACATAGAGTTCCTCAGGGTGACGTTTTTCACAGTACTGTGCGCCTGTATGATGCTATTCTGTATCCGTGCATCACCAATATAAGAGTGGTTGCCCACAGAAACATAGGGGCCCAATACCGTATTCTTTACAACAACATGCTCCCCCAAGTACACAGGAGGAATGAGTACACTGTTGTGTAGCTGTGCTGTAGCGGCAACCAATTCTTTTTCCCCTTTCAAAAAGGTTAAGAAACGCTGGTTAGTATGTAGGGTTGCTGTCTTGTCACCACAATCGAGCCATTCCGCTACCATCTGTGTTGCGAACTTCATGCCCATCCTGTTCATAGCTTCCAGGGCAGCAGTCAATTGGTATTCACCGTCTCTACGTACCCCCCGATCTATCAGTTGCCGAAGAGCCTGGCCAAGTTGAGCCCCTTCTCTAAAGTAATAAATACCAATAATAGCTAAGTCAGAGACCAAGCTGGTGGGCTTTTCTACAAAATCTGCAACCATGCCCTCGGCATCGAGTGTGACTACCCCAAAAGCACTAGGATCCTGCACTTTTTTGACCCATATCACACTTTCTTGGCTCATATCTAGGCGAATGTGGCATTTAAAAAGTGTATCGGAGAAAGCTACCATGACTGGTCCCTGCAAGAGTGCTTCAGCACAAAGCACGGCATGAGCTGTGCCCTGTGCGCCGTGTTGCCAATAAAAATGAGCTTCAGCACCCACACTTTGTGCTAGCTGAGTGAGCTGTGCCTGAGTGGCTTCCTCCAACTCACTGACCACAAAACCAATCTTATGGATAGGCACAGTGCAAGCAACACGTATCTCTTCCACCAGCCGTGCTACAATGGGTTTGCCTGCAATGGGCATGAAGGGCTTAGGAGTAGTCAGCGTGTGTGGACGCATCCGCTTGCCCTTGCCGGCCATAGGAATAATGAGGTGCATGGATGTGGTGGCTGTACCAGGCGATATCTTACTTGTATGCTGTAGTTATTGCTACTCTATCATCATTGTATGCCCGTACTGCCAAAACCGCCCTGGCCTCTAGGCGTATCATCTATTGCAACAACGGGTTGCCACGTGACCTGGGCGTGGGATGCCACCACGAGCTGAGCGATCCGCTCACCATCCTCAAGGACGAAGGCTTCTCCAGAAAGATTGATTAACATCACTTTAATTTCCCCTCGATAGTCCGCATCGATAGTCCCGGGACTATTCATCACTGTGAGGCCATGTTTGAGGGCCAACCCACTCCTGGGTCTTACTTGGGCTTCATAACCCTTGGGCAGCGCCACGTACAAACCGGTCCCTACTAAGGTTCTCTGCAGAGGTTGCAGGGTCACGCTGGCCTCGATGTTGGCACGCAAATCCATACCGCTCGCATCGGCCGTAGCATAGGTCGGCAAGGCATGCTTGGAGCGGTTCACGATTTTGATGTACATAGGCATACACTTCCCACAAACCTACAAAAAATACGCGTCAAAAGCGCCTTTACTCATCACTCTTATCACCCTTTCTGCTGATTACTACTCAGGCACTGTATGCCTACTCTATGGTATCGTACCGGGTGTACCTAATGCTGCATATCACGAATTCTCCCCCCGGCTGTATTCTAGCCCATACAGCAATGCCCCAAAAAGTAGTGTCAGCGACAGGTTGCCTATGACGGCGTAAGCCCAGCTGGCGTAGGTGATGTGCCTGACCAAATATACACTAATCATAGTGCCCAGGATATACGCCAGCTTACGACCCGGCTGGTAAGAAATAGGATAATACTTTTTTCCCCAATAGTAGCACAATACGCTCATGGTGGCATAGCTGGCCACACTGGCCCACACACTGCCCCAATAGCCCAAACGAGGTATCAGCACACGGTTGAGCACAACGGTAACCAGTGCCCCTATGCTGGCTAACCAAGTGCCGTAGTACGTTTTGTCTGTCAGCTTAAACCACATGGAAAGGTTGTAATACATACCCAAGAACAAATAGCCTAGCAACAAATAAGGCACCACTTCCAAGGCTTCTCGGTACACAGCCTTTCTGAGCAACATATAACCTAGCAGATCTAGATTAGCACTGACTGCAAACAAAATGAAACATGCTCCTAAAAGAAACCAATGCATCACCGCACTAAAGAGGGCGGGCGTGTTGCGCTCCTGAACGTGGGTAAAAAAGAAAGGCTCTGCAGCATAGCGAAACGCCTGGAGACCCAAGAGCATCAAAATGGCTAGCTTATAGCACGCCCCGAAAATACCCAAAATAGCCTCATTACTTTGACCCGGGTAAAAATTTGGTGGGAGCCAATGACGCAGCATCGCCCTGCCCAACATTTCATTGACAGCACCTGCTAAACCCATGAGCAATAGGGGCCACGTATACACTAGCATGGGCTTAGCTTTCTGCCAGTTTAGCTGCAACTTGACTCGATACAACATCTTACTGAACCAAGGCAAGACTGCCGAATTGGCTACTAAATTGGCGAGCAAAACATACTCTACGCGCTTTGTCGGGTCGTACCAACTAGCCATATAGGGCCGAAGGCTTGCCAAGAAGCTTCCAGCATGGATGTGGGAGCATCCATCAAGTAGCACCAGGTTAAGTGCTACGTTCATTAAGACTTGCAAAAGCTTGGTCTTAGCAAAGCAAAGTGCTCTCTTTTGCAGCCGCAGCTTGGCAAAGGGAATAGCCATGACAGCATCAACGGTCAAGATAGCTGAGAAATAGTACACATATCGCTCACAACCCGGATGGGCGATTCTTGCGGTGATGGGAGTCGCAAAAATCACGAGTAGGCTGGAGAATATAAAACTGGTGACGAGAAGCATGCTAACCACTAAGTCGAAGGCCGCAGGCTCCTGCTTCGCAAATCGGAAGTAAGTAGTCTCCATTCCATAGGTATATAAAACCTGGAGTAAGGCCGCATAAGCGTACCACTCTGTGAGAAGGCCATAGTCAGCGGGCAAAAAAACACTTGTATAAAAGGGGACAAGTAAGTAGTTAAGTAATCTGCCCACCAAACTACTAAAACCATAGATGGCTGTTGAACGGGCAAGCTGCTGCATGGGGCGCATAGGCCGGTAGATCAAATTAGGCACCCATATGCCGCAGGGCATACCGACCTGTAAGGCTGTATGTAACTACCTGATAAGGAAAAAGGGGGCCCAGCCATGTTGTAATTGCCTAGACTACTTAAAAAACGTGAGTGCAGCGCAACACTGAGGACTACCTTTTTTGACGAGGATCCATGATTTACTTCGCGACTGCACGAAGCTCACACAGTTTACAAAGAATCGGTAGTAGCAATTCCCTGTCTCCCTCTACGGGAATAAAACGCAGTAAATCCCTTATGCTACCCTCGCTATACAGGCGATCGACCGCAAAGATTAACCGCCACAAGGATGTATTCAAGGGGGAATTACCATTGGATGCAAAATCTCCACCACCCGTATCTTCGCTATTCGAGCCTACTCCGTATAGGTTCCCGAACGCTTTAGAGAGCATTTGCCAACACTCTTCCTCACTCTTAAGAGAGGCGATGAGCTTCCGAAAAAGCAGATACCTCTGACAATACAATAATTCTTCCCCTTCCAAAGACTTGATACAAGCATCATCTACTTCACACGCTCTCATCTTCGCCGACGCCTTTAGCATCAGATCGATAATCTCACCAATTATTCGCTCTTTTTTGACCGGGGGTTCCTCTTTTTGACTTTTTGCTACCTTAGAAATGTCGCAGCAAGCAAGGTCTGCTATCAGCAACAGACCGATCAATATGCTCCTAGCACTCTTGTACAGACTCATCTGGTAATTAAATTAGTGGCGAGAACATTAATGCTCAAAACGACCGGCAGCTGAAACCGTTAGAGTCAAACACCCCTAAATACGGGGAGTCTCTTTTCTAGTAGAGCAGAAATCCCCTCCTTCAGATCCTCCGTTTTACAACAATGCGCAAAGCTGTTCGCCTCTGTTTGGTAGCCGTCCTCATCGGGATTGTAAGCAGCATTCGTACAATTGACCAGCATCCCCACCGCCAAAGGCGCATGAGCCATAATTTTTTGTAAAATCTCCCTGCTCCTTTTCATTAGTGCCTCCTTGTAGCTCGCCACATAGCTGACTACCCCCAACGCCTGGGCCTCTGCTGCCGTGATCGATTCGCCAGTCATCATGAGCTCCAGGGCCTTCTTTTTTCCTATCAGGTGAGTCAAACGTTGTGTACCTCCAAATCCAGGAATAATGCCCATGGCCACTTCCGGAAAACTAAAAGTAGCATTCTCAGAGGCGATGCATAAATGGCAGGCCAACGCCAACGCAAACCCTCCACTGATCGCAGCTCCATTAACAGCCGCCAAAACTGGTTTATGGCAATGCTCGATCAAGGCAAAGGTTTCTTGGCTGTGCTCAGCAAATTTTCGGCTATTCAGCTCATTCAACGCCTTAATCTCTTGAGGCACTGTACCCGTGGCAAAAACTTCCTCCCCTGCACCTGTGATGATAACACTCTTGATCTCACTGTTGTCATACACTTCCTGAATAATTTCTCGCAGTGTATCAATACACGCCATACTCAGAGCGTTTTTTGTTTCAGGGCTACTAAGCGTAACAGTGAGAATACCTTCTGCCAACTCAGTCTCAAATGATGCTATGTTTTCCATAAATGCATTGAAGCTCTATGTCCCCTAATTAAGTGGATACGATCGTACTATACAACTATTGGCCTAGCAAGTATTATGTCCCAAAATACTGTTAAGACCTATTGGCCACAAGGTTACATACCATTCAGCACCATTTTTTTTGTGCAACAGGCGGGCCTAGCTACCTAGATACATAGGTAACAATATGTCATGATACCCTGGTCAAAGGAATACCCAAATGGAACGCTCAGAGTTACCTCCAACCCAACCAGTAGCCTGATCATCACAACAGGTTTTCTATTAACTTTATCGCACAAAAAAATCTCATTAAACCCCCACCATGAAGCATTACCTATCGCTATTTATCAAAGGAATTGGTATCGGAAGTGCGGATATCCTACCTGGGGTGTCTGGCGGAACGATTGCCTTAATTACCGGCATTTATGACGAGCTGCTCGAAGCCATCCAGGCTTTTGACCTCACGGCTGTCAAGTTGTTGAGAACTGGGCAATTCAAACTGCTGTGGAAGCATCTGCATGGTGACTTTTTACTACCGCTGTCGATGGGCATTAGCTTGAGCTTAGCCACTGCCGTGAGGATCGTGATGTATTTGTTGGCCTATTATCCGATTCAAACCTGGTCCTTTATCGGGGGCCTACTTGCAGTCTCTACATGCACCATCTACCAGCAGATCAGGCAATGGCACTTGCGTACGATATTCATTAGCCTGAGTGGCATTTTCCTTGTCCATAGCGTAACGCAGGCGACACCCCTTCAGACACCCAACACAAGCTGGTTCATTGGTTTGTCTGGCATCATTGCAGTTTGTGCGATGCTCCTTCCGGGCATTTCGGGCAGTTTCATGCTCCTGTTACTTGGAAAGTATGCATTCATGCTCGATGCACTCAAGAACTTTAAGCTGGATATTCTGGTTACTTTTGCGCTGGGCGGTGTAGTGGGTCTACTTGGTTTTTCAAGGCTTATTGCCTGGCTTTTGCGGAAGTATCATGACAATACCCTGGCGCTTTTAGCAGGGTTTATGCTGGGCTCCCTTCGTAAGATCTGGCCCTGGAAACAGTGCTGTACCTCCCTGACCCCAGACAGTAACAGCCTGGTAGTGGCTCAAAATATTTCCCCACTCCAGTTCCAAGCAAGCTGCCACCAGGACCCATTGGTACTTCAAGCTTTTTTTTGGATGAGTCTAGGAATGCTACTGGTTGTAGGTCTGGAAAAGCAAATCCGCAACAAAAAGCGAAACGTCTCGACCCATTAGCAGATAATGTTCTAGTGTGTTCACCAATCTATAACCTATTTGTCGGGTAACAATCGACCTAGTATCAGGCTCATACACCCATTTCAAATGCCATTTATTTTTTACTTTTAGACTCTTGAAGGGCCCGTGATACTAACCTTCAACCCATCAGAACAATACCTATGAACAGCAAAGTAAGCTCGCACTATGCAGCAAGTACTGCCTGCAACGCAGTCAGGGTCACTCAAGAAATAGTAACGGGCAACAAGCGAAAACTCTACGTAGAAAGTTATGGCTGCCAGATGAACTTTGCTGATAGTGAGATCGTCACTGCCATCATGCAAAAACAAGGGTTTGACCTAACTGCCAGCCACGATCAGGCTGATGTCATATTTCTCAACACCTGCGCCATTCGCGACAAAGCAGAGCAAACTATCAGGAGACGCCTGGCTCAATTCAATCAGATCAAGAATAAAAAACCTGGGCTTATCATCGGTGTATTGGGCTGTATGGCCGAACGCCTCAAAACCAAGCTGCTGGAAGAAGAAAAAGTTGTTGATTTGGTTGCGGGCCCTGATGCTTATCGCGACTTACCCCAGCTGGTACAAAAGGTAGATGGAGGTCACAAAGCAGTCAATACACTTCTGTCTAGAGAAGAAACCTACGCAGATATCAACCCAGTCAGGCTCAACTCTAATGGGGTTACTGCTTTCATTTCCATTATGCGGGGTTGCAACAACATGTGCTCCTTTTGTGTGGTACCTTTTACGAGGGGTCGAGAACGCAGTAGGAATCCTCAATCCATTGTACAAGAAGCCCAAACGTTATTTCAGCAAGGTTACAGAGAGGTGACGCTGCTTGGCCAAAATGTGGACTCCTACCAGTGGTCACCCCATACAGCACACACAGAAAAAGAAGTTATCAGAAAGGGTGCTGCTGCTGAGATGGTTAACTTTGCCCAACTGTTGGCCCAAGTGGCTCAGGTACATCCAGACTTGCGGGTCCGCTTCTCCACCTCACACCCTAAAGACATGACAGACGATGTCTTATATACCATGAAAGCTTACGACAACATTTGCAAGTACATCCACTTGCCTGTGCAAAGTGGCAATACGCGCATTTTACAACTTATGAACCGGACCTATGATAGAGATTGGTACTTACGGAGGATAGAAGCCATTAGAAGTATCTTGGGAGAGGCATGTGGGGTCTCCTCTGACATGATCGCAGGGTTTTGTTCAGAAACAGAGACAGAGCATCAAGACACCCTCTCGCTCATGGAAGCCGTTCAATATGATTTTGCTTATATGTTCTATTATTCAGAGCGTCCAGGCACGCTAGCAGCCCGGAAATACAAAGACGATGTGTCTCTTGCTGTGAAAAAACGTAGGCTAGCCGAAATTATTGCCAAGCAGCGTGCGCACTCCTTAGCACAACACCAAAAAGCCATTGGTCAGGAGTATCAAGTGCTTATAGAGGGTCCCTCAAAACGCTCTAAAGAATACTTGCAAGGCAGAAACAGTGCCAACAAGGTAGTTATTTTTCCTGAGGGCACTTACCAAAAAGGGCAGTATGTAACGGTACGTATCAAAGACTGTACAGCAGCTACCCTGTTGGGCGAGGTAGTGGCTGCGGCCTGATGTCACGAACACGATTTGGCTAACCAAGCTTACACGAATGCGAGAAGGAACAATACAACACATTAAACAGCAGTTTGGCATCATTGGTAATGCTCAGGCCTTGAATCGTGCTGTCGAGGTAGCCGTGCAAGTGGCCCCCACAGCCATGACCGTGATGATTACTGGAGAAAGTGGTAGCGGTAAAGAGTCATTTTCTAAGCTTATACACAGCTTAAGCCCCTACAAACACGGCCAGTTTATTGCTATCAACTGCGGGGCTATTCCGGAAGGAACAATCGATTCTGAGCTTTTTGGACACAAAAAAGGAGCTTTTACGGGCGCCGCCGAAGAGCGTAAGGGTTATTTCGAAGAAGCTGACGGAGGAACTATTTTTTTAGATGAGATAGCAGAGCTTCCCTTAAGCAGCCAAGCCCGGCTTCTGCGCGTGCTTGAGTACGGTGAGTTTATCAAAGTGGGTGCTTCCAAGGTACAGAAAGTCAGTCTCAGGGTAGTGGCTGCTACCAATGTGGATCTGCGAGAAGCGGTGCATAAAGGTAAATTCCGGGAAGATCTTTACTACCGTATCACTACCGTGCCGCTCCGTATTCCGCCGCTCAGAGAACGGGGAACTGACATGATATTTCTGTTCAGAAAGTTTGCCACAGACTTTGCTGATAGGTACCATGTCAAGCCGCTACAGCTTGCTGAGGAAGCCCAAAAAACCCTATTAGCATATCGTTTTCCAGGTAACATCCGAGAGCTTAAGAACCTCGTAGAACAGTTATCTGTACTGGAAATAGATCGGCATATCACACAAGAAAAGTTGCTCCAATACTTGCCACCTGTACGATCCGACCTCCCTGTGCTTTACCAGGGGGCGCCAGCTGCTGAGGCACTGCAAGAACGGGACCTCTTGTACAAGATACTCTTTGAGCTGAAGAAAGATATGAGCGAATTGAAAAGATTAGTCTTTGAACTACTCAGCAAAGATGAACTAGGCAGCCAGCGCATCAAAGAGCACGCGATGCTGTTTCAAAGCGTTACCCCCAGTCCTGCTGCTGCAGTAGCGGTCATAGCCCAGCCCCCCCAAATAGACAAGCCACATGTTTATGAGCAAGTCGAAACATTAGAGAATCTTTCTATCGCAGACAAAGAGTGCACGCTCATTAGCAAGGCACTCAAAAGACATCATAACAAGCGGAAAGAGGCCGCGAAAAGTTTAGGCATTTCTGAAAGAACCTTATACAGAAAAATCAAACAATATGATCTGGAACAAATCTAGCATTGTCTTGGCATTTTGCTTACTACTTTCGCAAGGGTGTGGTATTTACTCGTTTTCAGGCATCTCTTTGCCTCCGAAAGCCAAAACCTTCTCTCTGCATTTCCAGTCTAATGTTGCGCTGGGACCTACCGATCTGGCAACGAGATTCCAACAGCGCTTGAGCGAAGAACTGCTGCAGCGCACATCTCTGAAGCAGGTGCACACAGAAGGCGACTTGCAACTGGATGGAGTGATCGAAAAGTTCGACTATATACCCGCGACTCTTACCAAAAGTGACAAGGAAGATATAGAGAACCAAGCCCCTATGAGCCGACTCATGATTGAGGCCCAGTTAAACTACGTTAACTTATACGATGAGGCATCTGGTTTCAGTAAAAAAACATTTTCTCAATATGATAATGTGGATACTGACGCCAGTAGCGGCTTCGATGAGTCTGGGCTCATCGAAGCTATTTTTACTAAACTCGTTGAGGATATTTTCAACGAAACTTTGGCTAATTGGTAAGGACCCCCTTTTTAGACATCATATAAGCCAACTATGCAACCCGCGCAATTTTTAAAGCTCCTCCACGCCCCTCACAACATCACTTCCGAGGAGGTGCAAACGCTGAAAGCCCTACTCCGAAGCCACCCTCATTTCCAAATAGCCTACGCCCTACTCGCTAAAGCTGCTTACGACCGGGACCGACTTGGCGCAGAACAAGCAGTACAAATCGCTGCTGTTTATGCCACAGATCGTGCACATCTTAAGGCCTTATTAGAAGATGCGCAGCCTTTCGTAGCCCCAATCCGAGAGGTTGTACCTGCCACCACCTCCATACCGGAAGTAGATGAGAAC
>JALOLY010000029.1 GCA_025455725.1 Amoebophilaceae bacterium
CTCGAAATTTAGCTACGGTGTTGTGCTGTTACATTTGATGGTAACGCCATGTTAACCTCAAACTTAGCTTTCCAGCATGTGCTGATGTTCGGCATAACAAACCTCTTGCCACTTCCGCTCACCCCCATGATCACAATGACTGGTGCCTGCTTTGTCGCCTCAATCACTGGAAGCTTCCAGGTCAAGGATGAATGCGCGTGGGGACGACACATTCGCGCATGTGCATGCATAGATGATGTTCGCATGTAGCTGCACTCAATGCAGGCTTTTGCATGAACAAAAGTAGCGAAACTATCAAGGTTATCCGAACAAACAACTTGGGCATTCGGCCCCACACGTCGGTATCAATCACTGCCTTAAAAGGCTTGGCTGCCACTTGGCAGTGGCAGTCCATAGAACTCACAACGTATTATTCTAACGTTAACCTAGACGGGAAAGTGGAGTATAATGCTTGCTCAGGCAAGTATTATGTAAGCAGCGTTTCTAGGCATGGTTATTATAGAACACAAAGAGACATTGCCAAAAAAGGAAAAGTCAACGAGCAAGTTATAGGTAGTACCCTTGTTTATCAACATCCTACGAAAAGTGCAGAATTAGGCATCAACATGCTGTATAGCCATTATAGCGTGCCTATTCATCCCAAAATCTCCCGTCGTAATAACCCGCTACGCTTTCGTGGCCAGCACCATGCCAATGGAAGTGTTTTTTATCGATATCTCTGGCAGAACTTCCACTTCTTGGGAGAAGGTGCACTGTCACAAGACGGCGGCAAAGCAGCCCTAATGGGTGTAGTCGCCAGCCTTTCACGCTATGCAGACGTAACCGTGCTTGGGCGGTACTACGGTCAAAGCTTCCATAGCCCCTATGGTAAAGCCTTTCGAGAAAATTCAACCAGTAATAGCAACGAGAGCGGCGTTTACTTGGGAACTCGGATCAGCCCCCTACACTGCCTATGCCTAGATGCTTACCACGACTACTTTTACTTTCCTTGGTGCTTTGGCCAATCACGTGCCGGACATAGTTGGCTAGTCAGAGCCAGCTATCAGCCTACCAGGACTTCTCTCATATACCTTCAATACAAAACCACTACTAAACCACGTGGGGCGGCAAAAACTAAAGAAGTCACCGTTGGCACTAGACAGAACTACAAGCTTCTTTGGCAATATACATTGGGTCAAACCATCAGTCTTAAGAGTGAGGTGCAGTACAGCAGTTACCAACAAATGGGCGTATCCGGGTGGGGTTATGCTGCAGCGCAAAACATTGCTTACAAAGTGCGTAGCTTCCAAATAACAGGGCATGTGGTATGGTTTCATGTCGAAGGCGCCAACAATGTACTCTATACCTACGAACCTAATTTCCCACATACAGGTTTCAACTTCCGTCCCCACCGAGGTATAGGCGCGTGCTATGGTGTGCTTGTATACTATCGACCCACTGCTTCTTTTCGGTTAGCGTTGAAGTATTCGCTTACGCACCACAAAAATCAAAACACCATGAGTAGCGTCCAGAAAACCAGTCAAGGCAGTAAAAAAAACGACATAGCACTACAGGCAACGCTTAAGTTTTAACTGATGGTCGTGTGTCTATGCAATCTCGGTTAAGCTTTCTCGAGCTCCATAATGGTTATCTCAGGCGTAATGCCAACACGACCTGGATATCCGATGTACCCATAGCCACGGTTAACATACAGGTATTGCGTTCCTTCCTGGTATAAGCCTGCCCACTGCTTGTATCGATACTGTACAGGACTCCACTTGAACGAACCTACCTCAATACCGAACTGGCCACCATGGGTGTGACCTGAAAAAGTGATGTCAATATCAGGATAATGTGGCCTGATCTGAGCATCCCAATGGCTCGGGTCGTGTGATAAAAGCAACTTTATGGGCATATCTTCCGTACCATGGTAAGCACGATCTAACTGACCATACTTGGGAAATCCGCCTGTACCCCAATTCTCAACGCCAATCACTGCAAGCTGATCGCTTCCTTGGGTAATAACTTTATGGTCATTCATCAACAAATGCCAGCCCAGCTGTTGGTGAATAGCACACATAGCGTGGAGATTTTTCTTCTTGGCATCAAGAGAAATCCAACGGACATAGTCGCCATAATCATGGTTACCTAGTATAGAGTACACCCCCAACGGTGCTTGTATTTTATCAAGGACATCAATGTAAGCATTGACTTCATCAGCCATGTTATTGACTAAGTCACCCGTAAAAAAGATAATATCTGGTTTTTCCCGCAAGAGCATTGCTACTCCCGTTTTGACCGCCTCTTTATCGAAAAAACTCCCACAGTGTATATCAGAGAGTTGTCCTATGCGTAGGCCATGAAAAGAGCGAGGCAGACGGGGTAACTTGACTTTAACTTTGCGCACTCTATAGTCGTGTGCACCAACGATAATGCCATAGCCCATGGTAAAGACAGGTACAACAGCCGCCGCCATTGCAGTCTTTGTCAGGCAGGCAGACCGAGCAATACCTGTAGAAATTGGCACGCCACCGCTTGGCACACGCACTACTCGGCGAAGAGTCCACTTCAGGACTCGCATCATGTCGTCTAACGACAAGAAGAATGCTATAAAAAGCTTGGTAATGTAGTTGACGAAAAAAAAAGGCAAAAGAACGCGCCTAAAAAGCATACCCTGAAAGCCCACACCAAGAGCAATAGTCACCAAAAAGGGGGCTACAAGAAGACCCGTAACACCCCAATAAGCCCAACGGATACTAGTTTGCGTGATGGGCTCTAAATGCACTGTCAAGACTAGTACGCCTTGGTATACGTAAAAGTCAATGAGTAAGGCGATGGATACGAACAACAGCGGAATAGTGTGTCTACTCATCATTTGAGATAGGGGTTATTTTAAAAAACGTCCATTAATCCTCCCAGCTACACACACCAGCAACCCATTGTTATAAAAACACTACACCTCCCCCAGATTTTACAAGGTACCACACCCAATATCTCTGTACAAAGGGGTCTATAAGTCTGGGAAACACGGCTTATAGCCTTCGGGCAATTTTGAAGGTGCTCATACCAGAGACGGTTTTGCGTCTGATACCAAAGATACATTCCATTCGTCACTGACCTCATTGCACGCTCAAAGCAATGTTAGTACACGGCCAAGTTACTCATCATACACCAAGACTGCCTGCTGAGCTACCAAGCTAGGCAACGACAGCTGCAAGTTTTCCAGCTTGTTGAGCTGCCGAATCATATAAGCCGCTAAGTCTACACAAAGTGCCTTCTCAGGTTCATGTAAAAGGAAATAAATTGTTGATAGCCCCTGCTCAAGCCACAGATAGAGCTTTTTTACCCATGCATCAATTCTCGTATAGTCAGTTACGTGCAAATTGTTGCCCGTAAACCGGACAAATGCACAGTGCGTCGTGAGCGTTTGGTGCAAAACATCCCTTCTACCCGCCACATCTGTAATCACTGCCAGCATGTCACGCTCATGCAAAAAAGAAAAGACCTCTCGCCGCGCTACTTGATCACTAAACCAGACTGGGTGTCTCAACTCGACAGCCATCGGAAATCCTTGAGGAATATGCATTAACAGTTTCTGCAGTGCCTCCATGCTACTAGGCTGGAAATAGGGAGGTAATTGCATGAAAGTTATGCCTAATGCCTCTTCGAAATGGAGCACAGCACCTATAAAAATATCCAAGAGTCTAAGCTGCTTGTCAACATCTTTGCTATGGCTAATACTTTGAGGGACTTTAGGGCAAAATTGAAAGCCAGGTGTAGCTGCCTCCTTCCATTTTTTTACTTTCGCGACAGAGGGGATGCTATAGAACGTGGTATTGAGCTCCACAGTGTTGAACTGTCGGCAGTAAACTCGTAAAAAGTCCTTGGCGGGGGTGCCCCTAGGGTACACCTTGCCTACAAAGCCACGATCGGTCCATACGGAACAGCCTATGAAGATGTGAGGCGCCTGAATACGTTGAGGTAGCTTGTTTAGTAGGGCACGCGTGGCTGGTGGGTCCTCGGGAAGCTCCCAAGTAACTTCTGATAGTGCCCTTTCTTCTAAACGACCAAATTTCATTTTGCTGAGTTTAAAAAATCACAGTGAACTAGTCCCTTTGAATTTTTGTGCTCCCTAATGCCCCCTCATCTAATAACTGACATAGCTCTCCACAGCGGTGCTTGCGGTGCCTTTTAGTCAGCATCGGTCAAGTTTTTTATCCTAGACATGTCTGTCCCCTATCCGAACTTTTTGACAAAACCTACATATTCGCTAAAAACATATTAACGTAGACCCAGCTCAACGGCACCATGACTAAAATTTAACAAGCACGGCCGACCGTGGTAGTAACGAAATGGTGGACCGTGTGTCGTTAATTATTCTGCACGCGACGCCACCCGAAAGATATGCATTCTCAAGGCACCCAGTGTACTTCTGCGTACCATGGGATACTACTTACGAGCATACATCAATGGATCGCGCCTTCGTACACAAAATATCTTGATACTGCCACCGCCGAACAGCTAAAGCATTGATCCGTGTGCCTCATGAATGCCAGGCAATAGCCACTAACAATATGCATCGCCTTGTTAATAAATACACTAATCCCCACCTTGAATAATGGCATGGAAGGCAATAGATAGACAGAGAAACTCTGCTATAACTACGACACAGACCAACTACATCAACAGACACACATGGACATATTTTTGGGAAAAAGAAAAAAATTTCTTTCATTGCATAAATTTGTCAACCTTAAAAAATACCTATGAAAGCACTCAATGTTGTTATAATCACTCTTCTTATTGTTGGTGGCCTTAACTGGGGGCTGGTGGGTCTTTTTGAATTCGACCTTGTGCAAAGTATTTTTGGCCAAGGCGCTCTTGCACGAATCGTTTATACGATCGTTGGACTTTCAGCCATAGGCAAGGTGATCCTCTGGAGTATGGAAGAAACCGAGGAATAGGCTCCAAAACCAGGGTCTTCTCAGTAAATTGAGTCGAATAGAGCAAGCCAAACATAAGCATTGTGACAGCGCGGAGGTCGCGTGCCTCTCGCAACTTTCTAACTGCAATGATCTAGCGCACTGATTGATTCCTCTTTGGGCTTGTTGTCTGGTCTGTACGGGATTGTACAGCTAGCATAGGGCAGCAAGGTCGTCCGAGTGAAGAAGGAGACTACACCTGCGTCGTTTGTGCGGACCATGGCCATACTTACACAGCTCCTCTTCTAGATACTGCAAGGGGAGCTTTTTTTATTCGTACGATCATACCTTGGCAGTAGGTACCTATGGAAACAGTTTGGATTGTCCTTATTGCCTCATTGGCTGCCATCAACTGTAGCTTGATTGGCACTTACCTAATGCTTAGAAGATTGGCTATGATAGGCGATGCCATTGCCCACGCTGTTCTACCAGGCATTGTCATAGCATCTCTACTGGCTAGCTCCAAAACCTCGCTTGTGGCTCTTGTAGGAGCGGGCAGTGTGGGTATCGTAGTCACCTTACTCATAGAATTCCTGCACGGACAAGTAAAGCTTCAACCAGATGCTGCCATTGGCATCAACTTCACTTGGCTGTTTGCACTAGGTGTTATACTAATTTCTTTTTTGAGCAAAAAAACTGACCTGGATCCAGAATGTGTTTTATACGGTGAAATAGCTTATGCACCTTTAGACACTTGGGTAGGTCCAGGAGGGATCAACTTGGGCCCAAGGGCAGTTTACGTACTTGCCGCGATGCTGTTGGTAAACTTGAGTTTTATCTTATTAAGCTACAAAGAGCTGTCTGTCACGACTTTTGATCCTGCCTTTGCCGCTACTATCGGCATGAATACTACTTTGTGGCACTATGCATTAATGGGCGCTACCTCCTACACAACAGTGGCCACTTTTGAAGTCGTAGGTGCTGTAATTGTTGTCGCACTTTTAGTAGCGCCGCCTGCTACTGCGTATCTGCTCACCCAACGTCTACATAAAACGTTAGTCGTTGCTGCGCTGTTAGGTATCTTAACAGCCGTTGGGGGGTGTTATCTAGCCCTGTGGGTAAATGGTTCTATTGCCGGAGCCATGGCTACCACAGCTGGAGGCTTGTTTTTTTCTACTTTCTTAATTCAGCAATGGCATAAAAAAAGCCCACAAGTGCCTATTTCTCCGGTTACTTAACCGAGAGATTGCCATTTTGATAGAGGCGACTTATATTGAGCAAAGTGAGTTGAATGACTTCTTTTGGGAAAAAGGCGGCCTCCGGCCGCTTTTTTAAAACGAACTAGAATGAAAGTAACCGGTAGACTACTCGAAATTCAAGAGACACAGCAAGTGTCGGATTCCTTTAAAAAACGTGCATTTGTCCTTGAACATCATGAAAATCCACAGTACCCAGAGTACGTCTCTTTTGAATTGATCCAAGATCGATGCAGCTTGTTGGACGACTTTCAGCCAGGACAAGATGTTGAGGTTAGCTTCAATCTAAAAGGTAGAAAATGGCTAAGTCCTGATGGGGTAACAAAATACTTCAACACACTACAGGCGTGGCGTATAGAAGCAGTAACTCAAGGAAATAACCAGATCTCCGCTGCAGAGAAAAGTGCTACCGGTAACACGGTAACAGAAGACGATGAAGACGATTTGCCCTTTTAAACACTTCGGTGCACTATTTTTTGTATATAAACCCTTTTAAATAGGGGTACCTACTGGTTTTCCGTATCAGTCGTGTACAACTTCCTCGCGAATCACTGTGAACTAAAAGCACGTGCAGGTCTTATCAAGGGTTACTAGGTGGTAGCTGAGCCTGGCCACTTTACAGTCACACGCAGCAACCCAAGAACGAACGTCGCCGCCACGCTATGAGTCTGCTGACAGTACACATCGACTCCCACATACGGGGTAGTGAGTATTAGCCCAACGAAAGCATGGAAGCATCGGTGGCATTATTGAGCGTCATGATCAACATCGCTATCTTCTGTACTCTGTATACTAGAAGGCATGGACGCGATGAGAACGCTGCATACAGGCAAGGAGAGCAAAAAATAAAGTCATCCAGTAAGATTACCTGGATAGCTATCAAGGAAAAGCTAGCCCAGTGTGTCCCCACAGGCGAAAATATTATCAAACACGCACAAAATAGAGTCGACAGATACGGCACTGACCACACGACTTTTGCCACCTTCCTATGCCTGAACTATATATTACCCTATTTCATGTGGACACATGGAGAAGCATATTGCTGCAACGTCCTAACTATCAATCGTCTCATAGGTGCTATGATGTGTATTCCACTACTTTTCAAGAAGTATTGGCCAATGAGAGCGCTCAAGTATTTTCCTATTTATTGGTACACAACCGTGATGTATACCCTACCCTTCAGTACCACGCTCTCCTTCCTTGTCATGGGCGGTACCAGGGAATGGCTGCTCAACATAGCACTGGCCATTATTATGCTGAGTGCTGTGGTAGACCAACTTACCTTTATCATTCTGGCCATCTTAGGTACCTTCTTAGGGATCAAGCTCTATGAATCGCTATGGGCCGTTCTCGGGGAAATTGCTCCTTTGAGCCCAGACGTAGTGACTATGCACTACCTCGTCTATACATGCATCTTTGCTACATCGATAGGTTTGCTCTTCTCACGAAGCAGGAAGAAAGAAAAAGACAAACGACTAGAGACCCTAGAGTTATTTGGTAAAATAATAGGCAGGGAAGTACAGAACATACTATCACTGAGTAGAGCATACGCCAGCTCCATCCAGTTTTTCAACAAACAGATGCGTATAGAGGCCTCATTGCCTACTGAGGATAATCAAGAACTGCTCCTTATCAAAATGAACAAGAGGGCCTACGTGTCTCTTTGGGAAACTACAAATGGGTTGGTGCGCGACAGCGTGCGAGACGTAAAAACACTCAAAAAAAAACTGGCTACCCTACGAGAGTGTATAGATTCCGATGACTTCACGGTACTCTCGATGCAAAGATGTGTGACCGACGCCTTGGACCTTTATGGCCTCAATTCGTACCAAGAAAAGAACATGTTGGTTAATTTGGACGAAGATTTTCAGTTCTATGGGTCGGCGTATTACATGCAGCAAGTTATCTCGAACTTGTTAGACAATACCTACAAGCACAGTCAACGAGACTGCATCATAGAGATATGGCTAGCCAACAACAGGCTTCATGTCAAAGACGATGGCTCTGGTATTGCCAAGAAAGTCCTACCGTATATTTTCGACCCTTTTTTCACAACATCTAAGACAAACATCGGCCTTGGCCTATCTTTCTGTAAGCTCGTGATGGATGCATTTGGTGGCACCATTGTCTACAAGTCAAGGCAAGGCAACAAATCGTTTACGGAGTTTTTGCTTACATTTCCTAAGCTCAAGAAAACGAAAACAAAGAAAAGAAAGCAGAGCCCGTACAAGACGAGTCCATGTATGGGGACACTACAACAAGAAAATCCATCCCGCATTTTGTAGTTACAGGTAGGGCATCTATTTTTACCGCGTCTACGCCTCCTTAGCTCAGCTGGCAGAGCAACTGACTTGTAATCAGTAGGTCGCTGGTTCGATTCCGGCAGGGGGCTCTACCGTCCCGAAGTGGGCCTCTTTTTTATCCTTACGTTAATTCAAGTTCAAGAGTAGAGAGTGGCAAGAGCTCACCACCCTAGCGCCTATATACATGCACATCATCACCTATTGCTTACCATTGTTGGGAGCTTCGGCTCTGATCTACACTATCTTACAAGCTGCCTGGATAGCTAAACAAAATCCTGGCGAGACAAAGATGGAATCCATTGCACACAGTATTGCTCAAGGTGCTGTTGCTTTCCTCAAGGCGGAATATAAAACCATTGCTTACTTCGTAGGTATCGCCATGCTTTTTTTAGCTTATCTAAGTATGGGGAGTGACCACACCCACCCGCTTATTGTGGTTACTTTTGTTACAGGTGCTGTATGCTCCGCCATGGCAGGATGGGTGGGGATGAAAATTGCCACAAAAGCCAACGTGAGAACTGCTCAGGCAGCACGCACCAGCTTGGCTAAAGCTTTCAGAATTGCTTTTGTTGGTGGAACTGTCATGGGAATGGGAGTTACGGGGCTTGCCACATTGGGCCTAGGCAGCTTGTTGGTCTTGCTCCTCTTGTATTTCTTGCCAGAAGGAATCACCAGTACCAACAGATCTGCGCTGACACTGGCTTTGGAAACGCTGACGGGCTTTTCTTTAGGAGCAGAAGGCATTGCTTTGTTTGCACGCGTGGCGGGCGGCATTTATACCAAGGCAGCAGATGTGGGCGCCGATATTGTAGGTAAGATAGAGAAAGACATTCCTGAAGACGATCCCAGAAATCCGGCCACAATTGCTGACAATGTGGGTGACAATGTAGGCGATGTAGCGGGCATGGGCGCCGACTTATTTGGTTCTTATGTGGCAACCATCCTGGCGGCAATGACGTTAGGCAGTGAGATAGAAGCACCGGACAAACTGGGAGGACTTGCTCCCATACTGCTCCCTATATTGATCGGGGCATCAGGAATCATATTTTCGCTGATAGCTACCTTTTTTGTCCGCATTCGGGAAAACGGCGATGTGCAACAAGCACTCAATAAAGGTAACTGGATAGCCACTTTACTCACAGGTTTGTTTGCCTACCTTGTCATTCCCACATTACTACCAGACACCTGTTCCATGCGCGGACAGTCCTTTGCAACGATGGATATTTTTTATGTCGTAGTCGTAGGTTTGGTAGTGGGGATTTTGGTGAGTATGATCACAGAATACTTTACAGCCATGGACCAGAAGCCAGTGCGTTTTATTATTCAACAATCTTACACAGGCCATGCGACTAATATTATTGCAGGTTTGAGTGTGGGGATGTTTTCCACAGCATTGCCGATATTACTGTTTGCCGCGGGTATCTATATAGCTTTTTATTTTGCAGGTTTCTACGGAATAGCCATAGCTGCTGCTGGGATGATGGCTACTACCGCCATGCAACTATCTATTGATGCATTTGGGCCCATCGCAGACAATGCGGGTGGAATCGCAGAAATGAGTGGTTTGCCCCAAGAAGTGAGGCAAAGGACAGACATCCTAGATGCAGTGGGCAACACCACAGCAGCTACAGGGAAGGGGTTTGCTATTGCCTCGGCTGCTTTGACTTCACTAGCCCTTTTTGCCGCCTACGTGCGTACTGCTAACATTCAAGCTATAGACATTTACAAAGCGCCTGTAATGGCCGGGCTATTCGTAGGAGGCATGATTCCGTTTCTATTTTCTGCTCTGACTATCAGCGCAGTAGGAAGGGCAGCCATGGCTATGGTACACGAGGTGAGAAGGCAGTTCCAAGAAATCAAAGGGATCTTGCAAGGCGAAGCAGAGCCTGAGTACGATAAGTGTGTAGACATTGCTGCGAAAGCAGCCCTACAAGCCATGTTGCTACCTGGCGCTTTAGCCATTATCACACCTGCTCTTATGGGATTTACTTTTGGACCGGAAGTTTTAGGTGGCTTCCTAGCAGGTCTAACAGTAAGTGGGGTATTAATGGCTTTATTTCAGGCCAACGCAGGGGGAGCTTGGGACAATGCCAAGAAGGCTTTTGAAAAGGGCGTTGAAATCAATGGGCAAATGTTATACAAGGGATCAGAAGCCCATAAAGCTTCCATCACAGGTGATACAGTGGGCGATCCCTTCAAGGATACTTCAGGACCTTCCATGAATATTCTCATCAAGCTTGCTTCTATAGTAGCCCTGGTCATTGCTCCTCATATTGCGCTAAAAGCCAGTAAAATCCCTACGATGCTACACATTAACGACCCTGCACCTGCCTTTATAGGCAGAGATCAAGACAATCGAATCATACAACTGGCCGACTTTTCTGGTCAAAAGTTGGTGCTGTACTTCTATCCTAAAGACAACACTCCATTCTGCACAGCACAAGCGCGTAGCTTAAGAGATAACTACGAGGCCTTGCAACAGGCAGGCTACGAGGTGATCGGTGTAAGCACGGATAACGCGGCAACGCACAGACAGTTTATTGCAAAAAATGCACTTCCTTTCCGACTCATCGCCGATGAAGATCACAAAATCCATGAGCAATATGGTACTTGGGTACAAAAATCTATATTTTACCTCTGGAAACGTTGGGGCACAGCGAGAGTCACTTTTGTCATTGACGCAAACGGAAAAATCGATCGCATTATCAATACCGTGAAGAGCGGAAACCATGCGACACAGATACTGAACGATTCAAAACTCGGCCAGGGCATGACATAGGTTGTGAAATCGCAAGGTGGGCAAAGGTAGGTACTCCCAGCGCTACATGAGCCAGGCTACACAAATAAGAAAAAACCAAGGGAATGCCACTCTATGCTCTACGTCCAATGCTTCACATTCAACGCGTTTGCAGAGAATACCTACGTGGTCTATGACGAGACAAACACGTGTGTTGTTGTTGATCCTGGGTGCTACGAGCTGCATGAGCAGGAAGAGCTGAGCAACTTCATACAAACACGCGCCCTGAAAGTGGCCCATCTGGTCAACACGCACGCGCACATTGACCACATACTGGGCAACCAATATGTACGCGCGACTTATGGTGTACCGCTTGCTTTACATCATCAAGAAGTACCTATACTGCGGGCAGCCATCGAGTACGCGCCTATTTATGGTTTCACGGCATACAGGCCCACCGAGGCAGAAAGGCTACTCACTGCAGGCGATGTGATTCAATTGGGTAATACGCAGTTATCTATCCTGCATGTACCAGGCCATTCACCAGGGCACATTGCGCTCTACAGTCAACGGGATGCGCTTTGTCTTTCCGGGGATGTTCTGTTCAGGGGTGCCATAGGCAGGACAGATTTGCCAGGCGGCGATCGTATGCTGCTTCTGCAAAGCCTACACCAGCAGTTGTTCTCACTAGAAAATAAGGTATTCATCTACCCTGGCCACGGCCCCAGCACGACCATAGGAGTGGAGAAAAAAGACAACTTTCAGGCGAACGCCGCAAGTACCTGAATCGTACGCATTGAAAAGTGGTACTTTAGGCCGTCTTTAGCGCTCTCACAG
>JALOLY010000030.1 GCA_025455725.1 Amoebophilaceae bacterium
AGTTCCAAAAGTTCTTTTTGTTCGTCTTTAAACAAAGTAATTATCCATTGGGACGAAACATACACCATGTTTTTGGTTATAATATTGTTTTTTAAAACCATTACACCATGATGCTGTATTAAAAATGGATTTTCTAAAATTTCTAAAAGATCTTTGAAATAAAACACTTTTTGTTTTCCACCTTTTTTATAGCACTTACCAAGGTAAAAATATCTTGCAAAGTGTTGGCATGGCCAATACTCACTCTGACACATCCCATAGGATAGGTTCCTAACATGCGGTGCATAAAAGGGGCGCAGTGAATACCTGCTCGGGTGATTATGTTATGCTCTTTATAAAGCATAGAGGCCAACTGTGTTGGTGCCATGCCTTTGACGTTAAAACTTGTTATGGGCAACTTTCTGCTTCCCTTTGCTCCGTACAATACCACTTCTTCTATAGATTTTAGCTGCATGACCAGCTCTTCATTCCAACTGCAGAGCTGTTGGAAGCGGTTTTTTCTATTTTTTTGCAGATACGCCAGCGCTTTATCGAGCGCTGCAATAGCAAAATAATTAGGTGTTCCAGCTTCAAACTTTAAAGGTGATGTAGCAGGATGTCGCAAATCCTTTGAGTTGAACCCTCCACCTCCTTGTAATAGACCGTCGACTAGATCTGGATTTCTAGTATACAAAAAACCGAGCCCTGGTAGAGAAAGAAGTCCTTTGTGACAAGTGCCAGCCATAAAATCGACATCTAACTTACATGCGTCTATACTCAACATGCCTACCGTTTGAGAACAATCTAGGAGTGTTAAAATTTTTTTTATCCTTCGCAATTCGCACGATAAGGTCTATAGGACTAATCTGCCCCGTTACGTTAGATGCATGGTTCCATACAATTAGTTTTGTATATGGACGTATGGCACTAGTTATCGCATCTGATGAGAAGACTCCATTTGCCTCTGGATTGATTATAGAAAAATTAACGTCATACCCATTATGCATCATGTAATGGATTGGTCGTAATACGGCGTTATGTTCAAAACAAGACAGTACAACATGCCCCCCATACTTCAGTACACTTTTAATAATGATATTGAGCCCATGGGTAGCATTGAATGTGAAAGCCAGATTTTCTGACTTTTTAATGTTCAGAAACTTGGCCAAGCTTTTTCTAGTAGTCTCTACAAAATTATCTATCAGTATAGTTTGATCCGCAGATCTATAAGGACTTCCTGTGCGGTTTTCATTCAATAATGTTATCGCTTCCAGTACAAAATTAGGCTTTGGCATGCACGTGCTGGCATGGTCGAGATAGATCATCCTTAATTGCTTTGAATATCCAGGTAAGCAGATTTACCTACTGGCATTGTTTCCCAATTAGCTCTTTGAGGACAGCCGATAGTACTAGCGATCTTACTTCTTATGTAGTGTGGAGGCAATTCTGTGGCTATGGAGCTTAAATTATAAAAATGGTATCCAGCAGTAGCATTACCTGTCAGTAAGTAATTGCCGTATGTGTTGTACAAATTGGATAAGTCCGGAAACTCTATGCGATACCTTGTTATTTTCTCGTCAATGAGTCTGTGTAAATCAACTAAAATTGGCAAAAAATGTAAATGCATGTGGTGACATTCACTAGTGCCACTCAGGTTTGTGCATGAACCAGCCCTGCCATGTTCGTAACAGACAAATCTTCCATAACGAGCTTTATATATCTTCTCTACTTGTTCTCTTAGATGGTTCAAAGCTATGAATGCCTGCGTATCTAATTCTCCACAGCATCCGTAATGTTGTCTAGATATAATCATTATATGCCCTCTTATGATAGGATAAGGATCTGCAATAACGTGAAAGAACGGAGTACTCTTGAGCATTATCTGTGGACTCACTTTGCAAAAAACACATCCATTTACGGTATACATAGGTCTGAATTCACAACTTTAGTCTAAAAGCATATATACATGTAATTACATTTATAATAAATATAAAAAATATTTTTTACAATTTTATAAAATATTTACTATTTCTGTGTTGCTTTTTGTGTTTTATAAATAGTCAAATGTATAATTTCGAGACCCAAAACTATCACTAGACAGTTCTAATGAATTATAACTATCGCGAATCAATAGATCTAATTTTCCCCATTTCATGCATCAGATCGCATACTATGGGCAAAAAATTACCTGTGTGGGCTTGGTCGAAAGTGCCTCAAAGAAGCATCAGGGAGGCTGCGTTAAACAATGCAACAATTGAAGTACACGGTGTTTATCCTACCGTTTCTATTGAGCGCTTCACGCACTACAAAGCATGCGCCAATACTCAATACGTTGATTTTACATCAACCAGCAAGAAACGCTTAAACTATGTACGTCCTACGTTTTCCTGGGTAGATGGTGGCAATACATTGATTGTGAAAGTAACACCAGGTAGAGACTATTTATGCCATTATGCAGGTATTATTAGATACTGCTTGCATCAGTATCGTCGAACCAACTTGTTGACTATATACAGATATCCCGAAGTAGAGCATACGCTAGACGTATGGACTACGCTTGATGATCCACTCATTGTGCGAGACTCAGTTGTAATTATAGGTTATGTAGAGGAGGCAGAGAATTACTTGGCTATGCACTTGAATCGATTCTTTTTTGCCAAAAGAGAAGAGAATGAATATTATATATCTGCACAATACTATACATCTGGAGGACAATCAATCATTTTTCTGGGAGTCAAATACAGTTTTTGGGGTAATATTAGTGCAGTAATTGCCTCCAAACTTTGTGAGCTGCATGTAAAAGAAATCATTTACATCAGCAAACTGGGTTCTTTAAGAACACCCAACGACGTGTATAATGCTGTTTTTGCGCCTACGAAATATATCACCATGAATTATTGTAATGTCACAAATATTACAAGCGCTACTAATAACATCGCGTCCATGTTTCCCGAGTTAAACACACAATGTCACGCTTCAGTCCCGACGGTTATCGAAGAGGATTTCATACAGAGAGAAGTCCTTATAAATCATAACGTGTCTTCCATAGACAACGAAATTTCCCAGATAGCCTATGCTGTATCAGACTTTAACAAAAAAAATCAACGAAACGTTTGTTTCAGTAGTCTACATTTTGCCTCCGATTACCTCAGAGAGGCCACGGAAATAAACCATAACATAGAACATGACCTGAGTAATCACAGATCTACAGGGGCCATAAAAAAAAAGGTAAATATTATGAGAGTAGTATTGTTGTATCTACATCGTTATGTACAAACTAGCTACCCATAGACATGCTACATGCTGGTATATGTAATGGGTTTGAATTCGATGCGAAATCAGGTCCTTTTTTTGTTGTTGATATACAAGACGATCAGCTTACTCATTGGATACGTACACGCATTCCACTGAGACGTGCTAAGATAAACATAGCAGTACTGTCTCAACAGTACTGTACAGGTTATTGTCAATTGTCTGAGAATGTCACTCTCCCGTGCCCACAGCGGAAAATCATCTCAGAAAGATTTAAAGTTTGTTGGCATTGTTTTAAGCTGACGGGGTTCAATCCTGCATTTCACATACTAGAAAAAAGTGCGCTATCTACCGCACAACTGCATTATAATAATAAACCACACTACGTGTATTTAGCGGCATTCGGTAAAGACCTTATTAAAGTGGGAATCGCCTGCCATGTAAGATTATTTCAAAGGCTGACGGAGCAGGGAGCACGCTTAGCTACCGTAGTCGATTTGCTACCTGATGCCTATCAAGCACGAAAACTGGAGGAGACGCTTCAAAGCGTATTTGTACTGCCAGACAGAGTCACGAGAAAGAGCAAGATAAAGGCAATTATTACATACGAAAAAGAACAAACTAGGCAGTATATAGAATGCTTGAAAAACGAAATCATCAGCAAAAGCTCCATAAAAAATACTTTCCCGTACGTCTATGACTTAGATGATGCGTACACTACTCACAACAGCTTCGTTGGGAGTTCTATAGAATGGATACGACTATCTAGGCAGCATGATACCGCACTGAGTGGCTATTTCTATGCCATGATTGGGGGATTTTTGTTCTTGCAACAACCTGATCAAACACTAGCAGCAATAGATATCCATCGTTATTTAGGCAACATACAAGTTTATGTACGTCATACGAACTAAAATTAAACGATCGCGGTGTTTAGGGTTTACGGCGGTATGCACGTTCTATCTACTATGTATGCTAAATGCTAATAAATCCATAGGATCTCACCGGGGCAGTATTATTAAGATCGGAAATGCATATACCAGGCAAGCTTCACTGGGCTTTACATCTCTATCTAATCTTCAACAAAGAAAAAGACAATAATTTATTGCTTCAACATAGATAAAACTCCGCAGATCGCTATAATGACGTGGTTACCAGATTTTATCTGTGACAGATCACGCTTATGCTTGGCAAAAGTAGTTTAGAGGCAGTCAGAAGAGCGTTATGGGAAGTACTAGCATACAATGCAAAAAATATTGTAAACTGTTTTTGCATCTAGCAGAGAGATAGCATGTGGTCCTGCTTGTATGGACCACCAAACATAACGATGTTTATTGACTGCTGGATGAGTTTTGACGTTGGCACATGTCTTTCAACCGTACCGAAGCTAGGGGCAGCAATGTTGACTTAGGAGTTAAGTTTCTTAAATTTGCGAATGTACTTTACCAAATGCTATTAGCGTGGAATTAAGAAATTACGAAACAGTGTTCGTGGTGACCCCAGTCTTGTCTGAGGAACAGCTACAAGAAACCATTAGCAAGTTTAGGAGCTTTCTGCAAGAAAGAAAAGCGGAGATAGTTCATGAGCATAAAATAGGACTGAAGAAACTTGCCTATCCCATTCAGCACAAATCCACGGGCTTTTACCGACATTTGCTCTAGAAAAGCATGGCGTCGAATACAATGACAAGAAAAGAAGAGGCGTGTGGGACGGGAAAATTGAATCTAAGAAAGAAGTAGCAGCATGACTTTAGTGAATGAATCTGTACAAAGAAAGGGAACGAATAGGAAGTACTGTCGTTTCAAGAAGCTTGGTATTAAGTATGTGGACTACAAAAACACAGACTTTTTGATGAGGTTTTTGAATGAACAGGGTAGGATTTTGCCTCGTCGTCTTACTGGCAACAGTCTCAAATACCAAAAAAGGTTGGCGAGGGCCGTCAAGCGAGCCAGACAGTTGGCACTCTTGCCTTATGTAGCAGATAATCTGAAGTAGTTAGCATATCCCCAATCATGGAAATAATACTGAAGCAGGATCTTCAACCGTTAGGCCTCAAAAACAGCATGGTAACAGTAAAGCCAGGTTACGGGAGGAACTATTTAATTCCTAGAGGCTTGGCTGTTGTGGCGAATGTAGCCAACAGAAAAATCGCATTAGAAAACGCCCGGCAGATCGCTCACAAAGTAGCTAAGCTCAAGGAGGAAGCTGAGGCTCTGGCTATTCGGCTCGGTCAGCTCACAGTTGAAGTTACGGCCAAAGCGGGCGAAGGTGGTAAAATCTTTGGATCTATTACCCCGTCTCAACTTGTTGATGCTCTCAAGGCTCAGCGCATCTTTGTCGACCGTAAGGATATTATTTTTAGTAAGCCCATCAAGGAGTTGGGCGTTCATGAAGCCGTCATTACCCTGCACAGGGACGTCGTACACACCCTATCGTTTAGGGTATTGTCGGTGTAGTAAACCCGGGTATGGTGTTTTAGAACGCTCACTGTTTTTGCTCTGTTCCCCTTGACTCTGTGGTAAATGTTATTCTTCAAGTTCTTGTCTGAGAAAGCGCGCTGTGTGGCTTTGCTGGTCCATGGCTACTATCCCGGGCGCCCCTTCTACGACAATCTTCCCACCTTGTTGACCGCCTTCTAGCCCTATGTCAATGACATAATCTGCCACTTTGATGATATCCATGTTGTGTTCGATCACCAGTACAGTGTTTTTCTTATCTACCAGTTTGTTGAGTACACTCAGTAGGTGTTGAATATCCTGGAAATGGAGCCCTGTGGTAGGCTCGTCCAGAATGTAAAGTGTTTTCCCCGTATCCTCTTTGGAGAGTTCAGTAGCTAACTTGACTCGCTGTGCTTCTCCTCCTGACAGCGTGGTAGCATGCTGTCCCAACGTCATATAGCCCAGACCTACCTCTGCCAAAGTGTTCACTTGTCTAAGAATTTTAGGATAGTGTGCGAAGAAATCGGCTGCATTGCTGATGGTCATTTCCAGGACATCCGAAATTGACTTGCCTTTGTACTTGATCTCTAGCGTTTCTCGGTTATAGCGCTTTCCGTTGCAGGTTTCACACGGAACATGCACTGCAGGTAAAAAGTCCATTTCAATCACTTTGAGACCTGCTCCTTCGCAGGTTGCGCATCTTCCACCTTTCACGTTAAAGGAGAATCTTCCAGGTTGATATCCTCTAATTTTAGCCTCAGGTAACTGCGTGAAAAGCGTTCGGATTTCTGAAAATACGCCTGTGTAGGTAGCTGGACTGGAGCGAGGTGTTTTTCCGATAGGTGCCTGGTCTACTTCGACTACCTTGTCGAGATGCGTCAATCCCTCCACCGTGTCGTAGGGGAGAGGGGTGGTATGGCTCTTGTAAAAGTGCTGCTGTAGGATAGGAAAAAGTGTTTCATGAATGAGGCTAGATTTTCCGCTGCCAGATACACCGGTGACACAGACAAGCTTGCCTAGTGGAATGTTTAGCGTAATGTTTTTGAGGTTGTTGCCGCGACAGCCTTTGATGGTTAGGAAGTTCCCATTTCCTGTTCTTCTATGTTTGGGTACGGCAATCTTGGACTCACCACGCAGAAATGCTGCCGTGCTACCGTCTTGTTGAAGAAATAGATGGGGAGGACCAGCAGCTACTACGTTCCCTCCGTGCTGACCTGCACCTGGGCCTACGTCTAGGACGTAGTCTGCATTTAGCATCATGTCTTTATCATGCTCTACCACCACTACAGAGTTGCCTAAATCTCGCAGCTTCTTAAGTGAGTAAATCAAACGCGTGTTATCACGTTGATGCAAGCCGATGCTAGGCTCATCCAGGATATACAGCACTCCTACGAGCTGTGTGCCTATCTGGGTAGCTAGTCTGATACGTTGGGATTCTCCGCCAGATAAGGTATTGAGGGGTCTGCCAAGTTGTAGATACTGTAACCCCACATCTAGCAAAAAACGAATTCGCTTCCGAATTTCTTTGACTAGATCGTTAGCAATCTGTTGCTGCTTGTCATCGAGTTTAGGTATTAAAGTGCTAAACCAATCGTATAGTTGCTGCATATCCATGGCCGCTAATGCGGCGATGTTTTGGTCAGCAATTTTAAAATGAAGCGCTTCTTTCTTAAGTCTATTTCCTTGGCAGTCAGGGCAGATAACCGTATGCTCGAGCATCTTTCTCAGCCCTTTTCTCTGGCCTGTCTTTTTCTCGTCTTCTTGGATAAGAAATGCAACTACCCCTTCAAAGTTCGTACTCCAAGTTGTTTCTGGGTGTTTCACTGAGGGTATTTCTACGCTAACATTATCTCCGTGTAGGATGGTCTGTAACACTGATGTAGGTAGATTTTTGATAGGCATGGAAACATTACACTGGTGCTTTTTTAGTATTGCTTCGATCTTCTTGAAAATCATTACATCTCTATAAGCACCTAAGGGGGCAATGCCACCTTGGCTGATGCTCATAGTTTTGTCTGGGATTAAAGTATCTATATTCGGTTTGATCACTTCACCTAGGCCATTGCAGGTGGGGCAGGCTCCATAGGGCGAGTTGAAGGAGAAAGTATTGGGAGCAGGCTCGTCATAAGAAAGGCCTGTATCTGGGTCCATAAGCGATCTAGAGAAATGATGCAGTACACCTCCTGTTTCTTCTTGCAGCATGATAGTTCCCTTGCCCTGCTTCCATGCAGTACCCAAAGATTCTTGTAGTCGCTGCTTGTCTGTATGGGTCACCAGTAAGCCATCAATAACTACCTCAATATCATGCGTCTTGTAGCGATCTAGTTGCATTTTGTACGTTAGTGGTCTAATCTCTCCGTCGATTCTGACTTTACTAAAGCCCAGATTACTAATTCTTTGCAAGAGCTCTCTGTAGTGCCCTTTTCTACCCTTGACAATTGGTGCCAGGAGTATGATTCGCTGTCCTGCAAAGGCTTGCAGTATGTGTGACTGAATCTGTTCATCTGTTTGTTTGCGCATCTTGCTACCACTCAGGTAGGAATAGGCTTCTGCTGTCTTGGCAAACAACAACCTTAGAAAGTCATAGATTTCCGTAGCCGTGCCCACTGTAGAACGGGGGTTGCGGGAAGTCGTTTTTTGTTCGATGGCAATGACAGGACTTAGACCGTTAATTTTGTCTACATCAGGACGTTCTACATTGCCAATGAAGCTGCGAGCATAAGTGGTAAAGCTTTCCATGTAGCGCCTCTTTCCCTCTGCATAGATGGTGTCGAAAGCGAGCGAGGACTTGCCACTTCCACTGACGCCCGTAATGACGACTAGCTTGTTTCTCGGCAAGGTGACATCGATATTTTTGAGGTTGTGTTCCCTAGCACCCAGTACTTCTATTTGGCCATGTCTGTATGGGTCTTTTATAGGATCTAGAGATGACTGCTTTTCTTTTTTTGTGGGAATGGTCATGGGGCTGACTCTATGAGCGATAAAATAGACTCGTCAAATTGTTCATACTTTTTTTGAATAGCAAAGGTCACGGGTTGTGTGCAGTATATTCATGCATTAAAGCGTAGTTTTGTTATCCATGATTCAAGGAAGAGTCGTACGATCTACTGGCGCTTGGTACCAAGTAAAAGGTGAAGATGGCTCGTACTATGCTTGTCAACTCAGGGGCAAGCTCAGACTCAGCGCCTCCCAGTTTACCAACTTTGTAGTGGTAGGCGACGAAGTGCTCTTTAAGTCGCTGAAGCTACAGGCAACAGGTGTTATCTACAAAATTATACCTCGTAAGAATTATTTAATACGACAGGCTACTTGCAGGAAATCCCATGGGCAGCTCCTAGCAGCCAATTTAGATCAGGCGCTCCTTGTTTTGGCTGCTCCTGACGCTCCTACCCAGTTAGATTTTATCGATCATTTTTTAGTGGTGGCAGAAGCATTCGAGATACCCCCGATGATCGTTTTCAATAAGATCGACTTGTTGAATAAACTACAGCAAGAGGCCCTAGAGTGTGTAAAAGGGGTATACGAAAAGTTGGGTTACGAGACTTTGGCCATCTCAGCTTATGATCAACTATGCTTGTCTTCTTTTTATCAAGTGTTGTTGGGAAAAGTGTCCCTCTTGTCGGGTCATTCGGGGGTGGGTAAGTCTACCCTCGTCAATGCCATTTCTCCAGCAGCTAACCAAACCGTGGCTCCCACATCGCCATTTTCCAAATCAGGACAGCACACGACTACGTACACGGCTCTGTTTGAAGTAGCTCCCAACACTTTTATCATTGATACACCTGGCATACAAACTCTGGTGCCCTATGCCATCGAAAAACAATCTCTGAGCCACTACTTTCCGGAAATATGCAGTCGTGCGCCAACCTGTAAATTCTATAATTGTACTCACCTTCACGAGCCAGACTGCGCGGTGATCGAAGCACTAGAACAAGGCGAAATTGCTGCCTCTCGCTACAAGAGCTACTCTCGGCTGGCGGATGCCAAACATCCTTAATATTCGGGGATATACGATATGTTTGCAATACCTATTGTACCGAAATTGCGAGGTTGTCTTTCGGTGGAAACTAAGCGTGATTTTAACCGGGACGCCTAGCCCCTGGTCGGTTGGGTTTGTCATCTGTCACGGTGACGTATGTTCTGATCATGTCTGTTTGGAACAACTTTTGCAGGGAGAACTGCGTGTACCCCTGAAGAGTAGTTCGAGGGCATAAAAGTCAAAAAACTAGCCTAAGGAAAGTTATACACCATTACTCATCATTAGCACAAGACTATGAACGAAAAAGGCACTATCTCTGTCCATACGGAAAATATTTTTCCTATCATCAAAAAATTCTTGTATTCAGACCAAGAAGTATTTCTGAGAGAGCTCGTTTCTAATGCTGTAGATGCCACGCAGAAGCTCAAGCAATTGGCTGCTATGGGCACGTACGAGGGCAACATAGATCAACTCAGGGTTAGAGTAAGCCTTGACGCGCAGAGAAAAACTATCACTATCAGTGACCAAGGCATTGGCATGACCCATGACGAAATAAAAAAATATATCAATCAAATTGCCTTCTCTGGCGCCACAGAATTCTTAGAGCAGTACAAAGACCAAAGCCAACAGCAACAGCTTATTGGATTCTTCGGGCTAGGATTTTATGCTGCTTTCATGGTCGCCGACAAAGTAGATATCATCACTAAGTCTTATCAGAAGGGGGCAGAGGCCATCCACTGGACTTGTGACGGTACTACCAACTTTGAACTCACCAAAACTGTGAAAAAAGAAGTAGGTACGGACGTAGTACTACACTTGGCTGAAGATGCTCAAGAGTTCCTACAAAAAGAAAGAATTCAGCAACTCCTAGATAAATACTGTAAGTTCCTCCCTGTAGCTATTGAGTTTAACGGCAAGGTCATTAACAATACAGAACCCATCTGGACGAAAGCTCCCAGTGAGTTGCACGAGGAGGCGTATCTGGCTTTTTACAAAGAGCTTTATCCTTTTGCCGAAGACCCACTTTTTTGGATTCATCTGAACGTAGACTATCCTTTTAACCTGACTGGTATTCTTTATTTTCCTAAGATCACCAATGAGGTTACACAACATCAAGGAAAAATACAGCTTTATGCCAAGCAAGTGTTTATCACTAATGAGGTCAAAGGTGTAGTACCCGAATTTTTGATGCTTCTGCACGGGATTATTGACTCACCCGACATTCCACTCAATGTGTCGCGCAGTTCGCTACAGGCAGATAGTAATGTTAAGAAGATAAACACCCACATCGCTAAGAAGGTAGCAGATAAGCTGGAGGAGTTGTTCAAACAAGATAGGAAAGTATATGAGGAGAAGTGGAACAGCATAGCACTTTTCGTCAAGTATGGCATGCTGACCGAAGACAGGTTTTACGAGAAAGCCAAGGACTTTACTTTGCTTAAGAACACAACTGGGCAATACTTTACGCTGGAAGAATATAAGGCCCAGACGAGAGCTAACCAGACCGACAAGAATCAAAATCTGGTCCTGCTTTATGCAACTGATCCAGAAAAGCAAGATAAGTATGTCCAATCCTGTAAAAAGGAGGGATATGATGTGTTGGCATTAGACCACCCCATCGATCAGCATTTTGTCAGTTTTTTAGAGCAAAAGCTCGAAAAAGTAACGCTCAAAGGTGTAGATTCAGACTTTATTGGACATCTCATTGATAAGGGAGAACTTCAAGAAAGCGTACTGACTGTCGCAGAGCAAGAAAAGCTCCAGGAACTTTATGCCCAAGCAGTTTCTGATAAACGGATCACTTGGGCTGTGGCAACCATGCCCGAAGACGAGCTGCCTGTAATCATTACAATCCCTGAGTTCCTGAAGAGGATGCATTACATGACGGGGTCTAGGGAAGTCAACCAGGCATCACTTCCTTTACATGCTACTATCAATACCAATCATCCGTTAGCCCTCAAGCTGTTGCGAGGTGAGCGAGAAGAGCAGCAACTAAAACTGGCCCGACAGGCTTATAGCTTGGCTTTGCTAGCGCAGGATATGCTACGCGGTGCTGTCTTGACTGACTTTATGCAAAGCAGCATCGATACGCTGTTAACTATCTGAAGCGTGGTAAGCAGCTCGAAAAGTCTATTGATGCGCTCAAATAGCTTGACTCTGCAAGCCGTTCTTGCGATATAGGGTATACAAGGGTAGTCTAAAGTTTTGCGTAGATGGGTGGCCATTCCTTACCGATAGATGTTGTCATATTTGTAGTCTTTTTGCTCATTAACGTTGTCGTAGGGTGGAAATACAGAGGCAGGAGCCAGTCATTTAGAGAATATGCTGTCGGGGATAAAAAATTCTCCACGGCTACGCTGACTGCAACTATTGTGGCTACGTGGACGGGGGGCAATATTTTATTCAATGCTCTGGAGCGAACGTATGTTACTGGACTTTATTATGTAATACCCTCAGTATTGGGTGACTTTGTGTGCTTGTTAGTTACTGGATACGTGCTAGGGCCCCGCATGGGCAGGTTTTTGAACAACGTTTCGGTACCCGAGTCACTCGGAAAGCTGTATGGGAGACATGTACAAGCCATTGCAGGGATCGGCACTGTGTTGGGTTCGGTAGGTTACATAGCCATACAGTTTAGGGTGATCTATCGAATCGTATCGATTTATTGGACCGTTGATAGTGTACATAATGTCGCCGGTATTGTTTTCGGAAAGGAATGGCTCACCATCATTGTTGCCTCTGTTGTTATCCTCTATGCTACTTCTGGTGGAGTTAGGGCTGTCACCTTCACAGACGTCATACAGTTCCTGACCTTTGGTACTTTGTTTCCTGTGCTGGCTTTGGTAGTCTGGAGTAGCCTCAAAGAACCTAGTGAGCAAGTGGTGCAATTACTCACCCATCACCCTAATTTTAGTCTTCAGAAAGTTTTTAGGTGGTCTCCGGCGCTCAAAGAATCTATCGTCTTTATGATTTATGTGGTGACACCAGGCCTTGCCCCAGAACTTTTTCAACGCATGGCCATGGCACGTGACCTCACGCAAGTAAAAAACACTATTGGCTATGCGGCAATCATATGTCAAGTAGTCAAACTGTGTATTATGTGGATTGCCATCCTGCTTCTAGCTGATCAGCCTGGGCTCGAGTCTAGCAAGCTGGTGCAGTACATGGTCAGCACTTACACCTACCCAGGCCTCAGGGGTTTCCTGTGTATCGGGGGCATTGCCATGGCCATGTCTACGGCAGACTCTCTGCTCAATTCTTGTGCTGTAATCATCACCAATGATATTCTTCTACCACTCAAAATTAGCCAGGAACGTTCGCTCCATACTACTAGATGGGCTACGGTGCTCTTGGGGTGCTTGTCTGTGGTGGTAGCACTAAGGGTGGAAGATTTTTTAACCATACTTTTGGGCTTTTCCAATTTCTACACGCCTATTGTTGTCATGCCGATGTTATTGGCTGTCTTTGGCTTTGAAACAAGCCGAAGAGTCGTGCTCATGGCCATGGGAGCGGGAGCAGCCACAGCTGCTGCATGCCTCCTTTACTTTCAAAGTGTGGATAGTTTCTTCCCGGGTATGTTGGTTAATCTTGCAGCCATGATGGGAGCACACTACTTACTTGGCGAGCAAGGCGGTTGGGGGCATAATCCTCTTCCCATATCCTATCATACGAAACCGTTTAGTAGTCAATGGAAGGATTGGCAACAGACGATCAGACGGTTTCGACTTACGCTTTACTTGGAGAAGCGTTTGCCTAAGCAAGATCAGGCATATCTCTTATTGGCGTTCTATATCTTTACCACTACTTACACGTCTTTGTATTCTTTGCCCAAAGAAGTTTCCCTACAATACCCAAGCCTTTACAAGGGGTTATACTATTCTGTCACATTAGTCACTACCCTGTTTTTAGCATTCCCGATTTGGCCACAGAGGTTACGGGCTAAACGTTTACTTATGTGGGTGTGGCCTTCCAGTATCTTTTATACCCTATTTTTTGTAGGATTTATGCTGACCATCCTTAGTGGCTTTGCGTTGCCACAATTGATGCTTTTGATGCTCAACCTTGTAATGACCATCCTATTCCTTAGTGGCCCCATGGCCATCGTTATGTTTATTGCCGGGAGCTTTTTGTCGATACTCTTATTCAAGCAATACACAGGTCTCGTGAGCCTGCCAGGTAGTCTAAGTACCCTACAATTTAGATTTGGCTATGTACTTCTGCTCTTTAGCACTTCTTTGATTGCACTTTTTAAACATCAACAAGCCTATATGGGGCTGGAAGAACGTAATACACTACTCCAAGCTACCCAAGAGGAAACTAGCCAATCTCTTTTGCAAGCATTGCAACACCGAGAACAATTGGCCCTAGAAATGCGCGAAGAAAGTACCCAGCTCTTTCATCATGTGTGCGAGATTAGTGAAAAGCTTGAGCAAGAGACAAAACAATTACAAGACGTACAAGCCATTATAACTGCCCGTGAGACTTTAAGAAAAGCTAGTACGAAACTTAAATCTGCAGCTACCTATTTTGACCAACTTATTTATAAAGTCAAAGACCACATACGATTGCGTGTAAGCACTGTATTGCTTCAAGAACTACTACAAGGAGCTATAAAAGATTTAAAACGAAAAAAAGATCCACTGTATAACACGAAAATTGTCGTCAAACAGTACACGCAACAAAAAGAGCTTCAGTGCGATGTGGAAACTGTTCAACAACTCTTGGTAGACGGCATGAGTTATGCGCAGCAATATGCCCAAGACACACAGCCTATTTTTCTAAGTATCTCAGATACAACATTAGGCTACCCCATCACTACAATACAAGGATATATCAAAAAAGTAGAGGCTTTACATATTACTATTACATCTCACCATACACGTTCAATACCCCTGGATCTGTATATGGGGGAAGTAACTAATACCGGCCTGAACGTATCTAAATTAAACACCATATTGCCGCTTGCACGCAACCAACGTATTGTAGAGGAACATTACGGTGCCACCGAGTTCGTGGAAGATACTCAGGGTGATACACAGATTTATATCATCCCGTTACGCCTCAGAGAGGTACGACCGGCAACAATGGACCTACCAGCAATGGATATCAGTACTTCAATAGCTTCCTTGCGCACAAGAGGCCACAGGCAAGAATTAGAGATGTTAGAAATGCTTAAAATGTATCCCGAAATTGACATGGCAACGGTCAAGAAAGCTATTCAGCTTATTAAAGAGCATCATGCAGGTGTCAAGAGAAAGTCAGGCGAGCCTTTTTATTTACATCCTATTGCTGTGGCCCAGATACTATTGCATTACACGCAAGACCAAGATACTATTATTGCAGCATTGCTCCACGATACCGTAGAAGATACTCCTCTCTCTTTAGCACAAATAGGAGGAATGTTTAATGAGTCTGTGCAACACATTGTAGATGGGGTGACTCACTTGGAAAGCAATGTGAAAACACAAAAAAGGGTATCTCTGTCTGCCCATGAGAATATTCAGAAACTGCTGGATGTCAACGACAACCGGGTGCTTTACGTCAAGCTAGCAGACCGTCTACATAATATGCGCACTATTGAGGGACACACTTCTGTAGATAAACAGAAAAAAATAGCTAGCGAAACGTTACAATTCTTTGTACCTATTGCCCGGTACCTAAGGCTACACCCTCTCGAAAAAGAATTGAAACAACTTGCTTCTCAAGTGATGCACAAACCGTAGTACTATACGCAAGTAGGCTCTAAGAAGGATAAAGAGCAGCAGCGATACTACTACTCTTGTAGATCGTTGATCGAAGGTATACTCAAAGATCTTGTCAAGAAAGTAACTGGTATCTCAAAAGTGTTTTTCAGTTCGTACGCTATTTTATCATGAGATTTATGCACGATAGCCGAATCGAATTTACCCACATTTTTTTGATATAATCTGAGTGTGTCAATATAGCTTTGCTCATGTAAGTTGCAGCAGATAAAGTCACAAATGTATTTATTTTCACAAGCTGGTATATGTTCTGTCAATAAGACGATTTTTACATCGTAAGCGGATAATTTCTTAAATACACATTTCATTACCGGGACACTTGCTTTTCCTGGTACTAGAAGAAATACGGCGCTTTTTCGGGGGCTAAGCGATTTTTTTGAGTCGCTATGGTAGTGTTGAGTAAGTCTGCTATCTCTTCAATATTGCGCCCCACTAGCGTATTACTTTTTATGGGCACCCTGTAGAGGTCTTCCAACATCAATGAAAATTCATAAAGTGATAGTGCTTTTGCTTGAAATGGTATTACGAAGGCATAATTTTTAATAATGAAGTGTAGGTCATGATACGGACTTTTACCAAAGTCAGGTCCTTTACATGATGTAAATAATGATTCAGACATGGTGATAGTAAATGCGCGGTAATATTTATTGGTAAGTCGGAAGTTGGTAAGGTTTTCTAGCTATGAACATATCGTATAGTAGCGATGTACTGAGTACAAACATGATCGCTCTTTCTGCTAATATTTCTGCTTGTCCCCTAAAGTGATTGTGCTTTAATCTTTGTATAATGCAATGCTTTGTATAGACTCGAAGGAGAATATGTTGGTCTCCTGAATGGAACGCTTGCTCAAAAAAAGTCAAAAATTCTGGGCGTTTCTTAGCCCAGAAAGGCCTCAACACAGGGGCTGTATATCCGTGTTTAGGTCTGCGTAGTATTTCTGGGGGAAGCATATCCTTAAAAGCTAGCCTCAGTAGATTTTTGTCTACCATACCAAATAAGTGATGATGATTAGGAAGAGATAGTGCGTAATCCACTACGTACCGGTCCAAAAAGGGGAGCCTTCCTTCTAAAGAATGAGCCATTTCCATCTTCCCACCTAAGTATTGCAATAAATAAGTGGGTAAAGTTGTTTTCATAAATTCCAATCTATTTTGGTCTATGGGAGTTAATCCTAATACTTCGCTGCGAGACATGTTCTCTGAATAAACAGCTCTAACGTTTGAGCGAGGAGGCATTGATGCAAGAAAATCTTCAGAAAAAATTTTTCTTCCGAGCTGTGTGGTTCGATAGCACCAAATCAAAGCCTTTTTTGGCTGTTTCGCGTTGTTCAATGATCTTGCGATAATAATAAGCCCGTTTTTCGTCCCAATCATTTTGTGATTTAATCGTCTTGTAGCAGGGGTAACCTAAGAATAATTCATCTGCTCCTTCGCCTGTCAGGACAGCTTTCACGTAGTTGCTCGCCTTTTGTGCAAGTAGGTATCGTCCTACTCCGTCCATGGACTGTGTTAAATATTCACCATAAAAGAGCGTTTTCGGAAGATTGAGGGTTAAATCAAGATTACTGACGCTTACTTCATGGTGATCGGTTCCGAGATAGGATGCTACTTGTCTACTATAGTAAGATTCATCATAGTCTACATCTTCAGAGCATAATGAAAAAGTTGTTACAGGCTTGGAAGTATAGTGTTGCATTACAGCACAAATAATAGGTGAATCCAATCCTCCTGATAAAAATGTGCCGATCTCAAAATCGGTCTTCATGCGTTTTTGAATAGCGCTTTCTAAAAGGATTTTTACTTTTTGAGCCGCTGTAGGTATATCTTCTTGCGGTATGTCAGTTAAAGCTGATGATAAAACAGGCCTCCAGTATATTTTTTTATCAATAATTCCTTGTTTGATGATCAGATAACTGCCAGGAGGTAAGATCTCTATCTCTTTTACAAAAGTTTGCTTTGAGGAATCTGCACGCATCATTTGTTGATAGACGGTAGTGTGATTTAATGATGCTTGTACATGTGGATGGCATAGTAATGCCTTTATTTCGGATGCGAAAAATAAAATGCCTTTTTGAATAGCATAATATAGAGGCTTCGTGCCTAGACGATCACGTACGATAAAAGTCTCTTCACTACGACCATCATGAATAACAAAAGCAAATTCTCCGTTTAAATGTTCTAAGCAGCTGATTCCTTGATCCTCATATAATTTTAGCAACACTTCAGTATCGGTGCGAGAACGGAAGTGTACTCCTTGTGCCTTTAGCCTACTTTTATGTATATCGTATCCGTAAATTTCTCCATTGTACACTACCGTGATGGGATAATTGGAAGAATGCATGGGCTGAATACCATTAACATCGTCTACTAGGGCTAGTCTGGAAAATGCAAAACCGATTTTAGATTTGTGATTTATGTATATGCGCTGGTCATCTGGTCCTCTATGCAAAAGCATACGATTCATGAGTGCCAAATGAGTCTCACAAATTCTGTAAGATGAGTGCTTATCTAGTACAACCAAGCCAGCAAATCCACACATTGAGTTTCTTTAAAGAAAAAGGATATACTTTTTAGCAAAGAGTGGGTACTTTGCAGAGTACGTAGTATTGAAAGATTGCTTCTTCGTCTTCTATATTGTTCAGTGCAATGCGTTTTATGGCATTCAGGCCATAAAAGCTTTCTAAATAAGGAATATTAAGTAACACAGGAGTATGCCCAAATACGACCAACTTACCGCTGTCTTTTAACTTTTGTAAAAGAATGGGGAATATATTGTAAGCTTGTGCTCTTGTAACTACCTCTGAATTAAGAAATCGCACGAAGATGTAGTCACAGTAAGCATCTGGCACCCCGGGCGAGCGGGCGTCTCCTATAATGGCTTTATCTACAATGTGCCGGGCGTGGTTAATCATGCTCTCGCTCAAATCTGGTCCTATAGTAATACAGTTGTGAAAAACTTGCTTGATTGTATTTAAAAATAGTCCCGTAGAACAGGCAGGATCATAGACTACACGGCAATCTGTTGCTGCCATATCATTGCGTAACCATGCTAATGTGGTCTCTCTGATGTTTTTTTCACCTTTTTCTAAATTTTTTAGCCCTTAAGTCACTAAAAGTCCATCCACTGGGAGGTGAACAGCGTTCTTTACCCGTATTGTCTAGGTGCACGAAAGGATGATGTATGTTATTAAGAGAGTCTGATTTTAATTGGGTAAACAACCACAATTTTTCTCCTGGTGTGAGGGGAGTGTAAAAAACTACGATCGCCTCACAAGAAGTTTCAAATCCTTTGCTGATTCCCAGGATCATAGATGCTGTAATCAAGCTACAGTTTAGCTCCTTTAGCTTATTTGATAGCTTTAGTCTTGAAATAAGTTTTCTGCCAACAAATACTTGATGACCTATAGTAAACGTGAATATGTTTTGAGGATAATGCTTAATTGGTTCGTCCCACTTTACGATTTTTCTATTGCTTACATCTAGTTCGTTGATAGCCTCTGGTTGCGTACTACAGGGAATCTGCATAGTTGCATGAAGTGCTTTTTCAAAGTCTACTGTTTGTTTAGAGGGCAGGAACATCTCTAGCTTGGGTAAGCTATTTGGGTGTTTGGGGCTCATATCAGTGTTATTCCTTGATCTTTTAAGCTTTGCAAGAGAGATCCCTCTCTCAATAGTGTTACTACATGTTCTATATCGGTACTTAGGTACCTATCAGCCTCTAAACGAGGGATCTCTTTTCTGATCAAATTGTACGTGATACGGCCAGCTTCTGAAAGCATGTCTTGAGATTGTTGAATGTCGATTGCTTGAGCAGCCACCAGGTATTCAATCGCTAGGATGTAGTAATTGTTATGCAATATTTTTTTGCATTACGTGTTGAGATCAAGCCCATACTAACAACGTCTTGGTTATCACCATTGGAGGGGATACTTTGGATGCTAGCCGGTGTGCATGTGACCCTATTTTCTGCAACAAGTGCTGTAGCAGGATATTGGCCTCCTGCAAAACCGCAGTTTAGACCCGGCTCCTTCATCGTGAGGAAATATGGCATGTTATTATTTAAATGCCGATTCAACAGTCGGTTTGTTCTTCTTTCTGATATGACTCCCAATTGTGTCAATGCGATTGCCAGAAAATCCATTGCGAATGCAATAGGTTGGCCATGAAAATTCCCGCCATGAAACACATCTACGGTATTATCGAAGAAAAGTGGGTTATCATTAGCGCTGTTGAGTTCCGTTTGTAGGGTAGCTTTTACGTGATGTAGTGTATCTTTAATTGCTCCTAGAATTTGCGGTACACACCGTAAGGTGTATGCCTTTTGTAGGTAAACCTCCGTTGGCTCTGCTGCTTTGTGCAGACTATTTATTTGGTGGGCAAGACTTTCTTGCTTACGCAACAGCTTACTTCCTTGAGTTAGTGTACGGATGTTAGTAGCGCAGTCTATTTGGCCTTTGTGAGGACGTGCAAGGCTATGTCCTCTATCATGGAAAGCAACACTAGCAGCTTGCAAAGCTTCTAGAGCTGGTCCTGTAATGATTTCTGCTTGTAGTGCTTGTGATTCTGCTGCATGAACTATTAAGCTTCCTACGCCTGTCATTGCGGAAGTGCCGTTAAGTAGTGCAAGACCTTCTTTAAACTTCAATTCTAATGGTACGATGCCTTTGATTTTCAGTATTTGTGTAGTGGGGATACTTTCATTGTTCTTATCAAAGACATAACCTTCTCCCATTAGGGTGATAGCCATATGTGCTAGTGGCGCTAAATCTCCACTAGCTCCTAAGGAGCCAATCTGTGGAATAATTGGAATAATATCCTCGTTAAGATATAGTAGGAGACGCTCGATAAGCTCTGGACGAATACCCGAATAGCCTTTACAGAGGGCATTGATCCTGGCAATCACGATAGCTCTAGATTCTTCTTTAGTGAATGCTTCGCCCACCCCGGCGCAATGGCTTCGGATTAAATTTCTTGAAGTTCGGCTTCGTACCGTTTATCAACGGGGATATAAACCATTTCCCCAAACCCTGTAGTTACGCCGTATACAGGAATATTTCGTTGAATAATTTCTTCCAAAGCAGCTCTATTATCTGCTACTCTGCGGAGTGTGTCTTTGGTCAGTACAGCCTGTTTGGTATTATTAACAATTGCAACAATATCCGGTATGGTCAAATTATTACCGTCTAGCGATACTTTGTTTGCTATAGCGATACTCATCAGTTATTTGTGGGTTATGTCGTTGATACTTGTTTTGTGGTCATACGGTTATAAATTCGGCACAAGAGTATGGCAAAAGCGATAGCAGAGAAAGAAAAAGCAGCGGTTTTTGCCCACCACATACCTGCTATGCCCCACTCGAGCCGAAAAGTCAAAAAATAACCTAACAAAAGTCCGATGAGCCAATTGCTAGCACTAGCTATATACATAGGTTGAAAAGTCACATGCATACCTCGCAATGCACCAAGTCCTATCGTGTACATGCTATCTGCCAGGATAAAGCACACAGCCGCTAGGGTGATTCTAGAAGCTATATGGATCACTTCTTGCGAGGCGTGGTACCAAGTAAAAATCGAAGACCAAGCATACAGCAATCCAAAAGCAAACAATATTGTTACTACTCCTCCTATGATGAATCCCACGATTATCACTTTCTTGAGTGACTGGGTGTCACGTGTACTGAAATATTTGCAAACCAAAATAGAAGTTCCTGTAGAGAGTGCCCATGTGATAGCGAATACCACATCTATAAAGCTATCCACAATGGTACTAGCAGCTTGTACATCAGTTCCCAAGCAGCCTATCAAAATCGTGGTGCAAGCCAATGCTGCCATCTCTAATGTCAGATGTAACGATACGGGAATACCCAGCTTAACAAGTTTTATAAAATAAGTAACCTTAAAACGATTGAATAAGTCATCGCTTTTTAGCGATCTCCTGACACGCATAGTGGGTAGTTCCGAACGCCGGAAAACATAAATTCCGGCCAAAAACATCATGCATGTACGACTTAGTAAGGCAGCCCATCCAATGCCATTCAATCCCATGCTGGATACACCCAAATGTCCATAAACCAATAAATAGTTTATTAAAATATTCAATAATGCACCTATAATGTTTATACCCATCAATTGCATCATGCAAAAAAGACCCTCCAAGCATCTAGTAAATGTGGTCAGTATCATCGTAGGGATAAGTGAGTATGCAAGAATATATAGGTAAGGTTGAGCCAGTAAGATTACCTGATAATCTTGTTGTAAATGAGGAAGCAAGCGTGCACACAGTATAATAGGTATCACAAATAGGCAACCTAACAGAACATTGAGACATAAAGCATGTTGCAAGAGCACTCCTAGTTCAGTATGCTTTTTCTTAGTTTTCGCTGTAACGATAAGGGGGGTTAGGCCGTATGAGATACCTATGGGAAAGATCGAGCATGCTGTGTATATTTTATTAGCGATAGAAGCAGCGGCCAGTGTGAGTGGCCCCAGTCTCCCCACCATGAGGTTGTTCGACAAAGGTGTAATGATGAGTATCATACCACTGGCAATAAGTGGACCAGATAATGTTGCATAACTTTTTGCAACTTTGGCATATTCTCTCAAGGTGTTCGTAAGTGGTAGTGATATAGTAGGCATAGTCTTGTTATAGCCAACAACGGGAGGGTAACGCTTGAGGTAAAGCATACATCCCTCAGTAGCACAATGCAATAAATACGCACATACACCTTACAGCAGTGGGTTGGAGAGATGCATGTGTAGTTAGTAGCATTTTGGAATAAAGTATTGTTTCACACTGACCTAATTTGTTGTATCGAGCGGGTCTATCTACGATATTAATGCTGGAATGTTACCACCTACCAGCATGCGTGTTATTCAGAAGGGGGAGTTTTTTCCATGATGTATGGATTAAATTGTTTTAAGTACATAAAGTCCTGCAGTATAGTCTCATAGTTTTCGTTAGTAATAAGCATTTTTAGCCCCGTCTGCTTATCCATCAGTAGTGAAGTAGGAAGGCGCGTCTTTTCTCCTGTTGTGACTAAAAACGACGTTTTGTAAAGTTTACTATTAACATGTGGCAAGCATAACGCATCAACAATCCCATTTTGTGTAGGTACATACAGCCACATTGCGTATGGTCCTTTTGTATCAGGGATAAGGTGATCTATACAAAGTCCCATCTGTGATTTAAAGTGAATTTCTTCTGAATCTAAGTTCAAATGAACTTTATATGCTGACCTTATATCAGCTCCAGGGTGACGAAGTTGTGTTTCCAAAAAGGTGACTTTCCCAGAAGAATGATCACGAAAAGCCTCCAAATGCATCACACCATCTGGAATCTCATCATATCTTTTGAATGCCTGGATCACTTGTGCCGGTAAATGATATAATGCTTTGTATTGCGGGTCATCAGCAGGTATGGTTAGACTCCCTATAGGTCTGCCTTGCGTAACTTCCATACATGGGTATGTATAACGGCAAACTTGTGTAAAAATTACTTTGCCGTTTTTAATGATGGAATCACAATGGAATAAATCTGAGTTATTGGTGTTTATAAACTCTTCTAATTCAAATTCTATCTCACGTCCATAAACTTTTTGCAAGTCTTTAGGGGAATATGTATCACACCATGCTTGCAGTGATGACATGTCCATTATCTTCTGCACCTCAAGTGACCCTGCTAGATTTAAGGGTTTAGCTATGATGGGAAATTTGAGTTTTTCTGCAATTTTTTTCAGATATATATCAGGATTAATTACATAATCACTATGGCTAAACGTAACAAAAGTGGGATAGGCAACCTTGCTACCTGCCAATCGACGTTTGGACTCAGCTTTGTCACAAAAAGGTAAAATACTGTGTAGCTTGGGGCCTGGAATCTGGAGTATTTCTCTCAAGCGTGCTACCATAGGGAAAATCGTATCGTCACTAACCAGTAAGCGCGTTCTTAGATGATCTATAGTAACACTTTTAACAGCCTTTAGGATATTCGACAAATTGAAATTATCCAAAACAACGATTTTGTCGAAAGCTTCTTTTTGCGATGGAGTTAGCTTGTCGTGTATGATTTTAGTAATCAAAGTGAGTCTTGCTTGCTTTGGTATAAAATTCAAATCAGTGTTGATAGGATAGTCCTCAGTAATTAGGATATAATCTTTTACGGCACACTTTTCTGATCCCCAGGTAAAAAAGGTTGTAGTAAGCATTGTTGTAATCAGCAACAGAAAGCGCCCATAAAATCTAGAAAGTGTATTTTCTTTCCTCACTTATTTTTTTATTTTTTTGCACCAATGTTAAAAAATTGCACTTTATTATACAAATAAGTAGATAAAAATTTAGCACTTTTATAAAAAAACTCTTCGGTAGTATCCATAACTGGATTTGCTACGCCTCGGCAAAACAAGTAACAAAGTAGTCGAGTCTTAACAATCCGCTGGTCGTGTTTAGGACGTCTGCTGTAAGTACTCTTGTCTAGGAAGCACTAGCAGGACTAACGCTCTGAACAGCAAGA
>JALOLY010000031.1 GCA_025455725.1 Amoebophilaceae bacterium
TACCACACCCGCTAAGCCAATCAGCATGAGCGTCAGCTGCAAAGAGGGATCGAAGACTGAGATGATGAGAAATTGATTGCGGAGTTGCTTCGCACTCTTGCCCATCAGCATACGTTGTATGATACAAGGATCCACCATACCTAAGGGGATGAGCCAAATGAGTGCAAGAGCGAGGTAATGTGTAAACTGGGGGTGATCCCATACTTGTAACTTTTCTTGAGGGACTTGTTCAAAGATGGCTTTCATGCCCCCGGCTTCTTCTATGGTAATGATAGCCAGGATAGGAATACCAATGAGAAGTACTAGAAATTGAAAAACATCGGTGGTGGTCACCGATCTAATGCCTCCATGGGCAGTGTAGAGCGCAAGGAGTATGCCTCCCAGCACGATGGTACCTTGGCTGTGCCAACCCAACAAGGATTGGCCAACTTCTCCCAGCATACTCAACTCCATGGTGGCAATGCAAAAGGTGGTAAAGAGTCCCAACAAACCAGCCATGACCTTGCTTGTGGGGCCATAGAGGGTACCCACTAAGTCGCCCATGGTTAGGCACATTGGGAACTTGGCTGCATGGGGTGCGACGAACAGAGCAATAAATAGAAAGGCGAATACCAGCATCAACAAGGCAGCGGTGATGATCACGCCATCGTCAAAAATGACGCCAGTGATGTTAAACACACTGGCTCCTGCAATATTCGTGGCCAAGTAGGTGAGCACCAGGGCCATCGTACCAAAAGATTTATTGGCTACAATGTATTCACGCACACTTTTGATGCCCTTACCCGACCAAAGCCCTATCACCAGTGTGATGAGCAAGAAGGCATACACGATCAGGTAGTCCTTGCTTAGATAAGCCATACTTTCTTTACATCTAGATGCCCCGCAACCGGAGCATGGTTTGTTGCAACATCTTCTCCAAATTTTTTTTGTAACTCACAGACCCCAGCAAAGTCAATTTGTCTGTCTCGCACAGAGCGAGATAGGGACTGCTGTAGGCTTCGTCGACGGTTGGTACTATGGAGCAATTACACCCAGAAAAAGTACACACCCGCCGTACCCATTGCATATCGATTCAAGGAGCGACTCTTGCAACGCCTACCCATCGGCCACTACTTTGGGAAGGGAGCTGAGCCGGTGTGTCGTGCTCCATCATTCCTTCTTGTTCTCATGCTCCTACTTCCTGCATGGCGTGTGGGCAGCCTTATCGTGGCTTGCCCTTCGCGAGGGCTTGAGGCAACAAGCACACACCTTCATCGTTGTAAACTCGTCCGTACCATTGGTCTCCCAAAACCCAGAACATGATCCCTTACCACCTAAAAATACAACTGGCGCACCACTTTTTGCTCGTTAAAGCGCCCGGAGAGTTAATGAACCGCTACGGGATCCACCAACGCACTTCACTTTGCAAGGCACGCACACTATATTGCGAAGTCTCACTTCATATATGCAAATTGACTCGTGAATGATACAAAAATTATAGTCGTTTCCGGCACTAACAACAAAAATTCTCTGACCGCCCAGGTGGCAGACTACTACGCAGGGCTCCTACACGAACACGGCTGTAACAACCAGGTATTAAAGCTCACCGACTTGCCTGAAAATTTCACAGCCACTGCGCTTTACGAGAACAGCGGGAAAAACACTGCATTCAATCGCCTGCAAGCAATCATGGAAACCGCACCGAAATACGTCTTCATCATTCCCGAATACAACGGGTCTTTTCCTGGTGTTTTCAAAGCATTCATCGACGGACTTCCATTTCCTAATACGTTCAGAGAAAAAAAGTGTGCCCTGGTAGGCATATCTCAGGGACCTCAAGGAGGAGCGTTTGCCATGAGCCACCTGACAGATATATTTCACTATCTAAGAATGCACGTCTACCCACTCAAACCTAGGCTCAGTGGCATACAAGACAGCCAATTGGATACTGTCCTGTCCAATGAACGGTATACAAGGCTATTGCAAGAACAAGCTAAAGGAATGGTCAATTATTAAAGCCTAGCGGCCGTATGACACTACAGGAGGCATACCACGCAACCTATCGCATAGGCAACTCATACGTTCTCTTTTGCATCAATGTTCTTATCATCATCAAGCTGGTAACGGACAATCTCGCGCTCAGATAGGTTTTCTATCGGCTGAAATTGGATTTCTTTTCTGAGATAAGCTGGTACTTCTAACCATTCTTTAAGTTTTTCCTCGCTCAGCGTTGCTCCTTGCCTCATCGCCAGTTCGTCAACTCTCTCCTGCGCTTTTTGGTACAGGTACTGCTTTTTCCATGCCAGCGTATCGAGTGGTTGTAAAGCATCCGATAGTCCTGTGGTTCTATGCCTACGCATCCTCGAGCGGGTAGCCACTGGAATCGGGGAGGACATGCGCGATTTCTCTCCTACAGCCTGTCTCCTAGGTCTCCCAAAAAGATGAGTTTGTGAATCTGGTGGCAGAACCTCGGAAGAAGCTTGTGCTTGGTGTATGCTTGCTTCACTTTCTTCTTCAAAACCTGTTGCAATTACTGTCACTCTCATTTGTTCCTCCAGCTGGGCGTCGGAGCCATGCCCAAAGATCATTTCCGCGTCGGTACCAATCTGATCTTGAATATAGTCTGTAATGATGGTAAGCTCGTCCATCTTCAGCGCTGCTTCTTCACCCGAAACAATAGAAAGTAATATCTTCTTGGCACCGTGTATGTCCTTGTAGTCCAATAGAGGAGAGGCCAACGCTGCTTCGGCGGCCCTCAGGGCGCGCTCCTCCCCTGCCGCCTGGCCCGACCCCATGACAGCCGCACCGGCGTTTTTCATCACGGTCTTCACATCTTCAAAGTCTACGTTTACATAGCCAGGAACCGTGATAATCTCAGCAATACTCTTGGCAGCAGTTGTAAGCACATTGTCGGCTTGCGCAAAGGCATTACCAACAGACAGGTTACCCAGCACTTCTCTGAGGCGATCATTGAGGATCACTAACACGGTGTCACAATGTTGTCGTAGTTGCTTGATGCCTTCTTGGGCTTGCTGAAGCTTCTTCTTCCCTTCAAAAGAAAAGGGCTGTGTAACAATGCCTACCGTAAGTATACCTAACTTTCTGGCTATGCTTGCGATCACAGGGGCAGCACCTGTACCTGTCCCTCCCCCCATACCTGCCGTGACAAAAACCATTTTGGTAGCATCGCTGAGCAGCTCTTTGATATCATCTTTGCTCTCAAGGGCTGCATTTCTGCCTACTTCGGGGTTAGCACCAGCGCCTAGTCCACCGGTGAGATGTATACCAAGCTGCAACTTGTGCTGTATGGGGCTATTCTCTAAAGCCTGCGCATCGGTGTTACAAACCACAAACGACACATCCTTGATGCCCCGATTGTACATGTTGTTTACGGCATTACTTCCACCCCCTCCTACACCAATCACCTTGATGATCGACTGGCGATGCGTGGGTAAGTCAAATCTGTAGGTGTTTTTTTCCATATTTCAAGAGGGTTGTATACCACGGATGATGAAGCAAACAGCTACTGCCTCTAATATCCTTTTTTACCATCATAATCATCTATCAACAGCCCTTTGGTTTTATTCAACAACCTCCTAAAGAAGTCAGGAGTTTGTTTTCCTTTTTTATGGCTCTGCTTGAAATCCATACTAACAGCCCCCTTCGAAGCCCTGTAGTATTCTTCTCGGTAATCTAGTGCCTTAAACCCTGCTAACACCAAGCCTACACCCGTGGCATGCATAGGACTTTTGACTTCATCACGCTTACCCTTGCCTAAGTGTTCATTGGGATATCCTATCCTTGTATCTAGCCCTGTGATGTATTCAAAGAGTTGCTTGACATATTGTAGTTGTGCTCCGCCACCGGTAACCACAAGACCTGCAGCAAGCTTTTCCTGGAATCCCGATACAATAATTTCTGTATGAATCAGTTCAATTATCTCCTCCATTCTTGCCTCAATAATACGAGCCAGGTTCCGCACGGAGATCTCTTTAGGGGAGCGACTTCTAAGCCCTGGAATAGTGATGAGTTCATTAGCACCTGCTTCTTCGGCAATGGCCTTACCAAACTTGATCTTGAGCAATTCTGCCTGATGCCCCATGACCATACAGCCTTGTTTGATATCTGCAGTAATGATGTTACCCCCAAAAGGAATCACAGTGGTGTGGCGTATAATCGCATCATGGAAAATAGCAATGTCTACCGTGCCTCCTCCAATGTCTACTAAGCATACACCGGCTTCTTTCTCTTCATCGCTCAGCACCGCGAGACTTGAAGAAAGAGGCTCTAAAATGAGGTTGTCTACAGACAGACCTGCCCTCTTGACGCACTTGTACACATTATTGATGGCACTGGTCTTAGCAGTGATGATGTGAAAATCCGCTTCGAGTTTGACACCCGACATCCCTACCGGATCTTTAATGCCTTCTTCATAATCCACCGTATAATTTTGTGGCATCGCATGAATAATCTCACTTCCTGGTGGCGTGACGATCCTGTACATGTCGTTGGTAAGCCTGGCCACATCTTCTACCGTAATTTCTTCATCTACCGCTTCACGGGTAATGCTCCCCCGATGAAAAGCACTTTTGATATGGCGACCGGCAATGCCTACATTGACCACGTTGATGTCAATGTTTGCACTATTCTCTGCTTCTTTGACAGCTTTCCCGATGGCAGCAACCGTCTTATCAATGTTGGTCACTGTGCCTCTTACAACACCATCTGAAACAGCCTTCCCCATCCCTAACACTTCGAGCTTGCCGTATTTATTCTTCTTGCCTACAAGTACACAGATTTTGGTAGTCCCAATGTCGAGGCCCACGATGATTTTATCTTCTTCCATACTTCACTCACAGACTATCTGATTGTCAAATTCAATATTGACCCGCTTGTAGGCGTTCCATCCTTTGCAGGGAACGATTTTTTTGTAAAAAAGTTTCAACTTGGCTAGCTTGTCTTCCTTGGCTTCGGGCAGACCAAATTCTATGCGCTGCCTGCCGATTTGCGTATGCATGGTGATCTTCCCTTTTTCGTTAATGTGCATATAGACAATCTGAGCACGCCAGAACGGATCACGGTCAATATAGTTTAATAATGCCAGCAACGCCGCTCCATGGGTATGCTCTTTGAGGTTCTTTTGGGTGCCTGGCTGCTCTGTTTCAACCAAAATTACCCTGGCTGTATACTGGTCTGATAGTGCCAGAAGCGTACCGTCCCCATCGATATACTGACTCTGCTGGTACGGGTAAATTATTCTGGCGATGGGCCTCCTGGGCGTAATGGCTATCTTGAGGTCTCCCCTCAAAGTTTTGTAGGCAATCCCTTCACGCACAAAACTATGTGCCTTAGCGACACTTTCAATGCTTCGTGTCTTCAGAGTCTGTAAGGGGGTTCCCAAGATGGGCGTTTTAGTGTTGGCAGTGATGCGCCGGAGCAAAGCCTCTTTCTCAATGAACTGCTGCCCTTCCTCTCCGGCAATACTAATAACGATATCACGACATACCTTCTCAGCCTGCCTAGTTTCCGCAAACACAACAACCAGCACTAACAACAGACCACTGAGCGGGAGTCTCACCCCCTTAATAAGTTGTCGAATAGTAAGCACTGTCGCAAAGTAGGCAAACTAGTGAACGCCATACCTATGCAAAGGTAAGCCCACAGGTTGAATTCAACCAAGCATCCCGGCTAGGCAAAAAGAGAAGTCAACACTACACGAAAGCAAAGAATAATAGCCAAACAACGACAAGTATGGGGAGTAGGATCGGTACTGAGAAACGAAGGATATAGGTAAAAAAAGAAGGCATACGAACACCCAACTGCTCGGCAATCGCCCTGACCATGAAATTAGGCCCGTTACCAATATAGGTCATGGCACCAAAGAACACCGAAGCGATAGAGACGGCCCTCAGTTGCAGCACGGAGTTTTGAAAAACACCTCCAGCAGCAAATGCTTGGACATCTGTTACAGCAGTGATACTGGCTCCACAGGTGGCCATACCAGCCGCTGCAAAGTTGAGGTACGTGGGCGCATTGTCCAATACGGAAGAACAGATACCAGTACCCCAGTATAGTGTGTTGTGTGTGATAATTCCTTGGCCTGTTACAGATCCTGCAAAATCACTAATCCACTGCAACGCAGGCATCATGGTGCCGAATATACCCACGAAGAGCACTGCGACCTCTCGAAGAGGATCCCCACTAAATGCATTTTCTTGCAACGCATATCGGTCTGCATAGTGATAAGCAAGCCATGCCACGCTCAGGAAGATGAGCTCCCGCACGAAGGAGAACGCATGGTGACCGTAGTGAAGCACAGGCACCCAATCAAAGATGTTAGGATCTATGAAAATGGCGCCTATGATCATGGCAAACCAAACAAGGTTATGTTTCCCTACCAAGTGCAGAACGGGTTGGTTCGGATCAATGGTTGCTTGCGCTGTATTACAGTTATTACGCCTATCTAAACGATAAAATACTGCACTTAGTAGCAATAACGCAGTCAGCCAAGGCAGTAGATTGTGTTGCAGGGTCCAGAAAAAAGGGACACCACTTAAAAACCCCAAAAAAAGCGGTGGATCGCCGATAGGTGTGAGCGCGCCACCCACATTGCTTACCATAAAAATAAAGAAGATGATATGGTATGCCCGAATCCCACCCTGGTTCAGTCGTACGTAGGGTCGAATGAGCAGCATGGAAGCCCCTGTTGTACCAATGAGGTTGGCTATGACGGCCCCTATGAGCAAAAAGCCCACGTTCACAAAAGGTGTGGCTCGTCTGTTCACCACTATCAAGATGCCGCCAGATACCATGTACAAAGCGGCTATCAAAGCGATAAACTGCGTATACTCCATCAAGATTTCTATGGGCTTTGCCCAATCATGCAGCACTACAGGGTAGTAGGCAACTACCAAAATTGACCACAGTATCGCTACCTTGGCATAGTGCTGGTGCCAAAATTTTGCGTACAACAGCGGCCCTGTGGCAATCATCAGCAGTAACACAACGAAAGGGATCGCCAGCCATCCTGGAGGTAGGCCGGCTTGTCCTTCCGTAGCATGGCTACCCATGGCTGCCGCAGCGGTGTTGGGTCTTGCAGACCCTTCAGCAGTGCCCCCTGTCTGCACTTGAGCTACCACTCGCTTCGGAACCGGAGAACCCGCTCTTGCCACAGGGCTCACAACGCACCATAACAAGCACACGACAGCATAAAAGAAACTTCGACGAATCAATGCTACCATGGGGCTAATCTAGGTCATTTGACTCGAATAGCAAGGATTTGATTAGGCATAACGCACTCAGTAGGCATAAGTTTGGGAAGACTTGAGCACCCACAACCAGAGGATGATTAGTGTTTAGATTCCTTGATCTGTAACATACACTTGATTTTGTGCCGCACGCAGGGTATTGAGCAACAAAGCTGCAATGGTCATGGGCCCCACTCCACCAGGCACAGGCGTGATGTAACTACAGCGTGGCGCCACTCGTGCAAAATCTACGTCGCCTTGTAAGCGATATCCCAACTTTCGGGTTTGATCTGGCTCACGGGTGATGCCCACATCAATGACCACTGCTCCCTTTTTGACCATATCGGCAGTGATGAGCCGAGGCCTTCCCACAGCAGCCACAAGTATATCTGCCTGGCGGGTAAGTGCGCTCAAGTGTTGCGTATGGCTGTGGCAAAGTGTTACAGTGGCATTGCCGGGATAGCCGTCTCGGCTCATGAGGATACTCAAAGGGGCACCTACAGTGCGGCTTCTACCCACAATGACACAGTGCTTGCCGCTGGTCTCAAGCTGATAGCGTGCCAACAAAATGAGAATGCCTAGCGGTGTAGCTGGTATATGTGCCGGTAAGCTTCGCGCCATACGGCCATAGTTCAATGCATGGAATCCGTCTACGTCTTTTTCGGGCTTCATGTGATGGATAACTCTTGGTACACTGATATGTGGGGGCAAGGGTAGTTGCACAATCAGTCCATCTATCATTGGATCATTATTGAGCTGCACCATCTGATGCAACAAATCTGCTTCCTGGATAGTTGCGTGCCGGATGACGGTAGTCTTGAAGCCTACCGCCCGGCATGCTTTGAGTTTGGCATCGACGTAAGTATGGCTGGCCGGATCATGCCCAATGAGTATCACAGCCAGGTGGGGGACCTTACCGCTACTGACTTGGAGGCGATGTACTTGCTGAGAGAGCTCACACCGAATGGCGGCTGCTACCGCTTGGCCGTCGAGAAGAATCACTGATGTTGTGTTGTATTGATTTTATAGATACTGCGTAATACGCCCGTTCTGACGCAGACGTTCGCCTATGCCTAAGGTAGTCATCTACATCATGTATCCCCAGACTAATCCAGCTTTAAAACGGTTAGAAACGCTTCTTGTGGTATCTCTATCGCCCCCACCTGCCGCATGCGCTTTTTGCCTTTTTTCTGTTTTTCTAGCAATTTTCTCTTTCTAGAGATGTCACCCCCGTAGCATTTTGCAATGACATTCTTGCGAAGTGCTTTTACTGTCTCTCGGGCAACGACCTTGGACCCAATGGCTGCCTGGATAGCAACCTCAAACATCTGACGCGGCAGAAGTTCTTTGAGCTTTTTGCAAAGCTTCTTTCCCCAATCATGCGCCTTCGTGCGGTGCACAATCACTGAAAGTGCATCTACCTTTTCACCGTTAAGCACAATATCCAGCTTCACCAAATGAGAAGGCACAAAGCCAGTGAGCTCATAGTCCAATGATGCGTAGCCTTTAGAGATACTCTTGAGCCTATCAAAGAAGTCAAACACGATCTCCGCTAACGGCAACGCAAACGAAAGTTCCACACGATCTGCCGTGAGGTACACTTGATTTTTAAGCGCACCTCTCTTGTCTATGCACAACTTGATGATGCTCCCAATAAATTCTGGTTTAGTAATAATCTGAGCACTGACAAAGGGCTCTCGGATCTGATCAATTGTGCCGGGATCAGGCATTTCAGCAGGCGCATTCACCACTATGAGACGTTCTTTCCTGTCAACCACATGGAACTGCACAGACGGGACCGTGGTAATGACCATCATGCCAAATTCCCTTTCTAATCGCTCCTGTACGATCTCCATATGCAACATGCCCAAAAAACCACATCGAAACCCAAACCCCAGAGCAGCAGATGTCTCAGGGCTCCATACCAAAGCAGCATCGTTGAGCTGTAGTTTTTCCATCGATGTCCGAAGTTCTTCGTATTGGACCGTCTCCACGGGATAAATGCCTGCAAAAACCATGGGTTTGACGTCTGAAAAGCCCTTGACAGCTGTACTACAGGGGTTATGTACATGGGTAATGGTGTCTCCTACCTTAACCTCTCGGGCGTCTTTGATACCGGAGACGAGATAGCCCACATGGCCCGTGTTAAGCGATGGCTGAGGGATTTGGTGAAGTCCAAGGATACCCACTTCATCTACCTCATAGATTTTCCCCGTGCTCATAAACTTCACTTGGTCTCCCTTGCTTATCGCTCCATTGAGGATCTTAAAGTAGACTTCTATGCCCCGGAAAGCGTTGTACACAGAATCAAAAATCATGGCTTGCAAAGGTGCATTGGGGTTACCACCGGGTGCAGGCATACGGGCTACAATAGCTTCTAAAATGGATGCAATACCTATTCCTTCCTTGGCGCTGGCAGCGATGATACTCCCCCGCTCACAACCCAACAAGTCTACTATCTGATCTTTGACTTCCTCGGGCATGGCGCCCGGTAGGTCTATCTTGTTGAGCACAGGAATAATTTCTAGTCCGTGGTCCAACGCTAGGTAAAGATTCGAGATGGTCTGCGCCTCAATACCCTGTGCGGCATCTACTACGAGGAGAGCTCCCTCACATGCAGCAATGGCACGAGACACTTCGTACGAAAAGTCTACATGGCCCGGAGTATCGATCAAGTTGAGGATATACTCATGGCCTTCTAGCGTGTAGTGCATCTGGATGGCATGGCTCTTGATCGTAATGCCGCGCTCACGTTCCAGATCCATGTCATCTAACAGCTGTGCCTGCTGATCTCTGCCAGATACAGTTTGCGTCACCTCAAGCAATCTATCGGCTAGCGTACTCTTGCCGTGATCGATGTGGGCGATAATGCAGAAGTTGCGGATATTTTTCATGGCGGTAAGGCAAGCGCAAATTCTCACAAATTAAGGATATTTTTCTCGGGTAACTAGCACCTGCCAGACTCCCATGGACCGCGCATACAGCCGCCCTAATTCAGACCGATGCTCCTAGGCAAGAAACCCTGGGAGCACGCCCCTGCAGAAAGTTTTTATGCCTTTTTGCCGTATATATCACTATATTCGTCTTGTTTTAGAACATACGCCAGCAAATGAACGAACTTATTAAAGTAGTTGAGGCCGAATCTAGTGTACGGAGACAGGCCTTACCCGATTTTAAAGCGGGAGACGACATCAACGTGCATGTAAAGATCAAAGAAGGCAGTAAAGAAAGAATCCAGCAATTCCAGGGCACGGTCATTCAGCGCAAAAACGCGAGTACCAACGGGGAGACCTTTACCGTCAGAAAGGTGTCAAGTGGAGTGGGGGTGGAGCGTATCTTCCCATTGCTTTCCCCCAACATCGACAAGATAGAAGTGGTACGACAGGGTGTAGTGAGAAGGGCACGCCTCTATTATCTGCGCGGCAAGCAAGGTAGAGCAGCCAAGGTGAAAGAAAAACGTACGTAGTTTTTTCCAGAACCGCCTCATGCAATATGCCAAGCAATAGTTCCCTCGGGGACCACTGTTGCTTTGTAGGCTGCACTAAAGCATATGCCAAGGGCACATGTACCTACCTTTTTACAAATATCAAGGCACTGGTAATGATTTTATTATCATTGACGACAGGCAGGGTGTACTAGGTACCTACACTACCGAGTTGGTCCGACAACTGTGCAAACGCCGCTTGGGGATAGGAGCTGATGGGTTCATCGTGATCAGAACACATCCTGGATACGACTTTGAGATCATTTACCACAACGCAGACGGCAGCCAAAGCCTGTGTGGCAATGGCTGCCGGTGCGCGGTCCATCTGGCCCAACAGCTAGCAATCATTGGCCAAGAGGCGAATTTTCTAGCTGCCGACGGGCCTCATCGCGCTTATATCAGAGACGGTTTGGTTCACTTGATGTTAAAAGAGGTAACTGAAATAAAAAATTTTCAAAGTGGATACTTGCTCCATACTGGGTCTCCCCACTACGTACAGCAGGTAACTAACTGGAAGGATGTAAACGTTCGTGATGAGGGTAGCAAGATCAGGAGCACTCCGCCCTTTCACAAGGAAGGCATCAACGTGAACTTCGTCCAACTGGGAAAGAATAACCAGCTCTTCGTAAGAACTTACGAGCGAGGTGTAGAAGACGAAACGCTGTCCTGCGGGACAGGCGTAGCTGCTGCTGCACTCATAGCTGCCACCAAGGGCTATACAAGCCCCGTAGCCATTCGTACTAGAGGAGGCATGCTACAGGTAAGTTTTACACACAAGCAGCATCACCACTTTCAAAATGTTTGCCTAATAGGACCGGCTAATATGGTCTTCCAGGGAGAGGTCAACAAACACCTGGTAGCGGGCCAGACTTCCTGACGGAGGTTAATAATAAGCAGTGATGCAACCGTTCGCCGGTGCGATAAATCAAAAAGCGAGTGTATATGTACTCGTTTCAAAATCCTCAGATCGCCGGTTTTCGTAACTTGCGAGACGGTACCCACAAGACATCAACCCCAACGCATATGCTCAAGCTATTCGCTAAAATATTTGGCACCAAATCAGAGAGAGATTTAAAAGCCCTGCAGCCTTATGTTGAACGAATCAATGAAGTGTTTTACCAACTCAAGGACTTGAGCAACGACGACGAGCAGATGCAACTCTC